>JAZTWN010000067.1:0-20653 GCA_045635905.1 Acutalibacteraceae bacterium | reverse complement strand
TTTTTATATTCCTCGGAATATTCATAATTCCAGAGGTTATAGACGCCCTCGAAGCTTTCGTTGGTTTCGTCGGGATAAATAAGAATCTCGGAGCCCTCAAGGGGGAATGTGAACATAGCCGTGCCGTGGGAGGCAATTAAGGTATGTCTTGCAATTTCGCAGGCAACACGGTTTGCTTCAATTCTGGGATATTCCTCGTCGAATTTTATTTCGGTTACGGGGAAGAGCGCCACTCTTGCACCGCTGCGGCGGTAATATTCCGTGCTTGTGCCGAAATGACCGTGGTGGGATACCTGCATAATATCACATCGCAAAGCCTCGTTGTAGCGTCTTTCGAGAATCTCACTTTCCTTACCCGATGCGTCACCGGGAAATGACACCTTATCACCGTCAACCGTCATCATCACAACAAGTGAGGAATTGTTGTAATCCTCAAGGGACTGAGGATACACATCCTCCTGTGAGCAAAGCACGTCAAAGCGCAGGCAGTCGATATAGAAATACTGACCTGTGTGAAGCTTGTATTTGGGGATATGAGTCATTTTCTCAACCTCACGGTTGAAAAGCTCGGTGTGCTTTCTGTCGGCAATAAGCCAGGCTTCTGCCGAAAAATGGGTATCGGGCACAAAGTTATAATAAAGCCCCTTTACCTCAACGTCCTTGAAATTAAGAAGAAAATCAAGGCATTTGCAGATGTGGTCTGCGTGACCGTGGGACAGATACCAGCCCGATATAACTACAGGCTCACCCTCGGGAGTTTCCTTTCTTAAAAGCTCATAGAGCCTTCGGTCATCGTTGAGCGAATAGAAATGAGCACTGTCTATTACGAAAAAGGAACAGTCGGTGCACTGAATGACATAGCACATACCGCAGTCGATAAGGGTATGGTCTACCTCAAGCTGCCACATTCTGACGGGGCACTTCCCTGCCCTGCGATACTGTGTGTTAAGCCGAGCGGAGAAGGGGTCGGAAACACTTCTTATCTCCCCTGCCGAGGCGTCGAAGGTGACGGTGATGCTTTCACTGCCCCTTACAAGCGTTTCACTCGAAAGCCTCTCTACAGTCTGAGCCTGTGCCGTCAGATATCCGTCATTACGGATACCTGAAAGCATTTCGCTGTAATCAGCCTGTGTCTTACCGCCATACAGGGTAAGCACGTTACCGTTGCCGGCATCATATATAAGGTTTTCCATCATATCACCTTAATCGTTTTCAAAATCGGGCTCACGAAGGAACACGGGCACGAAGCCCTTTTCACTGAGGAGCTTATGAAGCCATTTCTTATAAACGATAATAAGAGCAAGAGCCGCAGCACCGATAACGGTAAGCTTTATACCGGTTGAAAGTCCCTTTGCCTTGTAGTTCATTTCAACGGTGTGCTCGCCCTTTTCAGACTTAATGCCTATAAAGCCGCCGCCGATTTTTACGATATCACCCTCTACGGTTACGTCGCCTGTTTCCTCATCGTACTGAGAATAGGTCATAAGCTTGCCGTCAATGATGATTTCCCAGCTTTCGTCATAAGGAATTGACGTCCATAAAAGAGCATCGTCATTGGTTACCTTTATTGTACCTGCAAGTGAGGTTTCGTCAAATGAGGTCATATCAAGCGTGCCGTTTGCAACAAGCTTGTTATATGCAGCCTCGAATTTTTCCTCGTCAAGTCTTGCAGCGCAGAAGGTAAGGCTTGCGGTATTGTTTGCTGCAGCTACTGAGTAGGTAACGAAGACCTCATCCTCGGAAGTAAGGTAGCCCACGTCGAGAATGAAGGGCTCGATTGCCGTGCTGTTGTAGGTATATGAAAGGTCCTTAGCCACTACCTTGAGTGAGGAAAGCTTGGTTGAGCCTATATAGATATAGTAGTTGCCTGCCTCCTCGGGAGTTATGGTAACAGTAGCCGAACCGCTTGATCCGTTGTTGTTCTTTGTTACGGTAAAGGCAGTGCCGTTATTGATTACCGCGGGGTCAACGTCCTTCATATTCTCACCCGTAAAGCCTGTAGCACCCACGGGAATAAGAATATCCTCAATACCTGTTGCGGCTGCCATAAGGTTATTCTGCACGGTGAAGGGATTTGCCGAGGAGTGGTCCCACTCGGTAACAGAGCTGCTTACAGACACAATAAGGGGCAGATAGTAGTTATATCTGAACGCCTCAAAGTCATCGTTTTCACCCACAAGGGTATACATTTTATCATTCTGGAGGAAATCCATATTATCATAGATATATCTCATTGAAAGCAGAGAGTTCACAATGGGAGTCTGAGGATAATAGGTGTAGGAGTTTATATTGTTGCCGAAAAATCCCAGATCCTCCATAAGCTTTGCGGTGCGCTCATACGCCATTGAGGAGAACACGGAGGCACCGTTGTAGCCGTACCAGGAGGGGTCCATTCTTGCACGGAGCTTTGAAAGCTCTGTTCTGTAGAAGAGCTCCTCGTCGTCTGCCTCTATCCTGTCGGAAAGCTCCTGATAATTTTCATAGTCGGAGGTGTAGGCAGTCTTGGACTGAGCCATTGTAAGCTTGGGAGCATCTGCCGCTACAATTTCAAGAATAACCGTGAAGAAAAGAAGAGTCACGATTGCCTTTCTGCGGTAGCGGGGTGAGCGGAACATTCCGAGCACCACAATATAAAGAATTGTGAATACAACGCTTAAGATAATTGTAAGCTGGTCTGCGTTGGGTACCTCGATTTTTTCAACGAGCACCACAAAGCAAAGCACCGCAAAGCCCATTCCTATATATGCCTTGTTCGAGAAATCCTTTATATGTCTGAAGGAGCGGAAGGCAATCAAAAGAAGGAAGAAGGAATATGCGAAGGACCATCTGTAGGGAAGGTCGTTGGGCATATGGAAGCCGTGCCAGATGTAGTTTAAGTAGTTGAGCGCAAAGCCCGCAAGGCAGAAGCCGAGAAGTATAGCGGAGGCTACCTTCTGCTTGCCGGGGATGCGGTCGGAAAGGAAGTAGAAGGGCAACAGAATTACGGTGAAGATACCGCAGTAAACGTTGGGAATTACGTTGTCGCCGCTGCTTCTTATTGTAGGCTCAATGCCTGTAAGGTGGTTTGCAATAAAGCGGAAAATATCGAAATACTGCTTTGAATCCTCGGGGAAGGTGCCTGCGGTTGCAGATGAGGTCTGAAGGCAGAAATAGATGGGAATAAGCGCAAAGGCAGCAAGGCAGAAGCAAAGGAAGGAGGAGATTGCAAAGCTCCAGCCGGTAACCCAGAAGCGGTTATCGCGGAATTTCGGCTCTCTCTTCTTCTTTTTCTTTTCTGCGGCTGCAGGGGTCATATCAAGCTTTTCCGTAAGGCCTTCCTCACAGGGGATATCCTCCGCTACCACGGGGGTAATCTCCTCGAAGATGCTTTCAACCTCTGCGGGTACAGCAGCCTCGGCAGGCTCCTCCTTTTTCTTGTAAATCTTGGAGGAAAGCTCGTAGCGACCGAAGAAATAGTAAAGGAAATATGCCACGCTGAGAATACAGATCATATAAGCCATATAGTAGTTACTGATCATTGTATAGGTCATCGCAGCGATATAAAGACCGGGCTTGTTACGGCTTATAATGCGCTCGATACCGAGAATAAGAAGGGGGAAAACCGCAACGGCATCAAACCACATTATGTTCCAGGAGTATGCAACGAAATAGCCCGAAAAGGCATAGAAAAGACCAAAGGGAATGCTTTCCTTGACCACGCATTTGTTGGACTTGTTGATGTAGTAGGTAAACGTGCCTGCCGCAAGCATAGCCTTTGCCATAATCATAAGAGCAATTGCCTCGGGCATATTCTTATGACCGCATATAAGCATAAACAGCGCAAAGGGGCTGCTGCAGTAGTTGAAGAGATTACCTAAAAACGATGCACCAAGACCCGAGGTCCAGGAATAAACAAGTGACTCACCGTTTGTGATTCTGTCGTAAACCTCGGCATAGAGAGGACCGTACTGATGGTAAAGGTCCATTCTCAGCACCGTGCTGTCACCAATAATAAGGGTATTGGTATGAACTGTGTAGAACACGCACATTATAAGGGCGGCAAGACCTGCTGCAGTAAGGCAGTATTTTCTTAAGAGCATACCGTCTGTAAGCTCACCCTTTTTCTTTTTAAGTAAAGGACTCATATTGCTTTCCTTTCTTTAATCGGTTAATTTAAGCTGCTCGCCCGTATCCTCGGCACTGAGCACTGCGCCTGCTGAGGGAAGAGTTTTTGTGCGGTAGCGGGAGGGCTTTACGAAGCGCTCCTCGGTGAAATCCTCAACTGCAGTTACCCTGTGTCCCTTCTTGAGGGTCATAACCTGTACGCCCTGAGTATCCTTTGCGGACTTTGAGGCAACGGAGCCTGAATTGAAAAGAAGATATCTGCCTGCAGTGGTGGACATAACGAATTCGCCGTCCTCCTTAACGTATCTGAAGGCACAGGGGTCGGACTTATCGGAATAAGCCTTGATAAGCTTCTTTCTGTTTGTTTTGGTTTCAAAGGAGGAAACGTCAACCTTTGCAACCTTACCGTTTTCGAAGAATACAAGAATATAGCCTGTGTATTCGCTGACAACTGCACAGAATATTGCGGTTTCACCCTCGTCCATCTGAAGCTTTGCACCTACGAAATCACCCAGTGCGCTTGCCTTGCATTCGTCAAACTCACTTACACGGGATTTGTAGCACTGGTGCTTGTTGGTGAAGAAAAGCAGCTCTGCGTTATTCGATACCTCACTGCCGAGGACGATTTCGTCACCCTCCTTAAGCTTGTGGTTATTACCCATTCGCCAGGACTGAAGGGAGATTTTCTTGAAATAGCCCTCCTTGGTGAAGAATGCCATTACGGCATAGTCAGGGATTTCCTCCTCGTCGTCGGTATCCTCAAGCTCGGACTCGTAAAGGATATCGGTCCTTCTGTCCTGACCGTACTTTTCGGAAACCTTCTTAAGCTCCTCGATGATAACCTTCTTGATTCTGTTCTTACTTGCAAGAATATCCTCAAGGTCCTCAATGAGCTTTTCAAGCTTCTCGATGTCCTCAAGACGCTTCAGGATGTATTCGCGGTTCAGGTGACGAAGCTTTATTTCAGCAACGTACTCAGCCTGAATCTCGTCAATGCCGAAGCCTATCATAAGGTTGGGAACAACCTCAGCCTCCTCGTCGGTCTGACGGATGATTTTTATTGCCTTATCGATATCGAGAAGAATCTTCTGAAGAGCCTTGAGAAGATGAAGCTTGTCCTGAGCCTTCTTAAGCTCGAAATAGGTTCTTCTTTTTACGCATTCGGTACGGAAGGCAATCCACTCAAGAAGAAGGTCGCCTACGCCGAGGGTCATGGGAGTGCCGCCTATGAGCACGTTGAAGTTACAGGGGAAGGGATCCTCAAGAGGCGTTCTCTTATAAAGTGCGGAAATTACCTTTTCGTGGTCAGCACCGCGCTTAAGGTCGATTGTAATTTTAAGACCCGAGCGGTCTGTTTCGTCACGGATATCACTGATTTCACGAAGCTTGCCACCCTTTACAAGCTCAATCACCTTGTCGATAATGGCTTCGCAGGTGGTTGTGGGGGGAATCTCGGTAATATCGATGCAGTTATTTTTCTTATCGTAGGCACACTTGCCGCGCACCCTTACGGAGCCTCTGCCCGTATTGTAGATTTCCCTTATCCTCACGGGGTCGTAGATTATTGAGCCGCCGCCGCTGAAATCGGGTGCCTTGAGAGTTTCGGTGCAGTCGTGGTCGGGATTTTTTATAAGCTCAATGGTGGTTTCGCAGACCTCCTTAAGGTTAAAGGAGCATATATTACTTGCCATACCTACGGCAATACCCGAATTGGAGTTTACAAGCACACTGGGGAAGGTTACGGGGAAAAGCACGGGCTCGGGCATTGTGTTATCGTAGTTAGGAACGAAATCGATTGCGTCCTTATCAATATCGTGGAAAAGCTCGGCACTGATTGCGGCAAGCTTTGCCTCGGTGTATCGGGAGGCTGCAAACTGCATATTCTTTGAATATGCCTTACCGAAGTTACCCTTTGAGTCAACGTAGGCGTGTAAAAGTGCCTCGTTGCCCTTTGTAAGACGTACCATTGTTTCGTAAATGGGACCGTCACCGTGGGGATTCAATTTCATTGTCTGTCCGACGATGTTTGCGGACTTTGTACGTGCGCCTGTCAGAAGTCCCATCTTGTACATAGTGTAAAGAAGCTTTCTGTGTGAGGGCTTGAAGCCGTCAATTTCGGGGATAGCACGGCTCATAATGACACTCATGGCATAGGGCATATAGTTTACTTCGAGTGTTTCGGTTATGAACTGATTGCATATTTCACCTGCGCCCGCAATATGGGCATTAGGGTCAACGGGAAGATTTGACTTATTCTCTTCGTCAGAGATTTTCTTCTTTCTTGCCATAGTGTCTCCTTTCAGCTGAGGTCTGCCATATCAATATAGAGATGGCCGTTCTCGGCGATATATTCCTTTCTGCCCTGAAGGTTGTCGCCTAAAAGCAGGTCGAACTTATCTGCGATTGCAACGGGGTCGAAATCGGGCTCAACCTTTATAAGCCTTCTTGTGGCAGGATTCATTGTGGTCATCCACATCATATCGGCATCGTTTTCACCAAGTCCCTTTGAGCGCTGAATTGTATATTTTGCGTTGCCGATTTCCTGAAGCGCCTCGGTCTTTTCCTTTTCGTTGTAGCAAAACCAGGTATGCTTGCCCGAGGTGATTTCATAAAGGGGGGATTCTGCTATAAACACCTTGCCTTCTCTTATTACAGAGGGCATAAGCGCATATATCATAGTGAGAATAAGTGTTCTTATCTGGAAGCCGTCATAGTCGGCATCGGTGCAGATAATAACCTTGTTCCAGCGCAGATTATCAATATTGAAGGGGGGCACACCCTTTACTGCCTTGCCCGATACCTCAACACCGCAGCCGAGGATTTTTATAAGGTCTGTAATGATTTCACTCTTGAAGACCTTACTGAGGTCTGCCTTGAGGCAGTTGAGAATCTTACCTCTTACGGGAATAACCGCCTGGAAGGCTGAGTCACGTGCCTGCTTACACGCACCTAAAGCCGAGTCACCCTCTACTATGAAGATTTCTCTTTCGTTTACGTCCTTACTGCGGCAGTCAACGAATTTTTCAATACGGTTGAGCATATCGTTGCCGCCCGAGAGTGCCTTCTGCACGTTTACGCGGGTTGCCTCAGCGCGCACACGGGAGCGCATATTTATTAAGATTCTTTCGCAGATTTTGTCTGCATCAAGCTTATTTTCAAGGAAATAAATTTCAAGCTGGTGGCGTAAGAACTGAGTCATAGCCTCCTGAATGAACTTGTTGGTGATTGCCTTCTTGGTCTGATTCTCATAGGAGGTCTGAGTTGAGAACGACGACATTACAAGCACAAGGCAGTCGTCAATATCCTGGAAGGTAATCTTGGGGTCGTTCTTGTTGTACTTGCCGTTCTGCTTCATATAAGCGTCAATCTGTGAAACGAAGGCGCTTCTTACCGCCTTGTCGGGTGCACCGCCGTGCTCAAGGAAGCTTGAGTTGTGGTAGTATTCCTTAGTCGACATCTTATCGGAGAATGCAAGGGACACGAAGATTTTCACCTTGTATTCGGGCTTGTCATCACGGTCGCGTCCGCTTCTTTCGCAGGACCAGTACTGCACGGGAGTAATAGCCTTGTTGTCAACGATTTCGGTAAGGTAGTCGACAATACCGTTATCGTAGCGGTATTCATAGGTTTCGAAGCGTGACTCGGTAAGCTGATTTTTAAGGATGAAGCGCACACCGTTATTTACAACCGCCTGCTTCTTCATTATGCCCTGGAAGAAATCAAGGGGAATTGCAATATCGGTAAAAACCTCAAGGTCGGGCTTCCAGCGGATGCGTGTGCCCGTGTCCTTCTTATCATAGGGCTCCTTTTTAAGTCCGCCTATGTTTTCACCCTTTTCGAAATGGAGGGTGTAGCAGAAGCCGCCCGTATGGATTTCGGCATCCATATACTCCGAGGCATACTGAGTTGAGCAAAGACCAAGACCGTTAAGACCAAGAGCAAACTCATAGCTGCCGCCGTCGTTGTTGTTGTACTTACTGCCTGCATACATCTCGCAGAAAAGAAGCTCCCAGTTGTAGCGGTTTTCCTTCTGATTGAAATCTACAGGCATACCGCGGCCGAAATCCTGTACCTCAACCGAGCCGTCAAGAAAGCGTGTTACCACAATGCGGTTACCGTAGCCCTCTCTTGCCTCGTCTATTGAATTGGAGATAATTTCAAAAACTGAATGCTGGCAGCCCTCAAGACCGTCGTCACCGAAAATAACAGCAGGTCTTTTTCTTACTCGGTCAGCACCCTTAAGGGTAACAATGCTCTCGTTACCGTACTCTGCTTTTTTTGCCATATTTTCCTCCGGGAATTAGTTATACGATTGTAGGGGCAGGGTCATCCTGCCCGTATTTTTCATCTGACATATTATTCCAAATAAATATAATACTATATTTTTATTATATATGTCAAGGCTTATCGGAACATCATATTTTTCATAAAAAGACCTGTAAAGTCAGGGTGTGAGGAAAGGTCTGCATAAGACATATTTTCAAGGATTTTTTCCGTCCTGCGGCTGCCTGCGGCATATTTTACAGCACCCTGAAGCGCTGTGCTTCCCATACTGATGCATTTATTTTCAAGCTCAGGGGGAATCAGCCCGATTCTTACCGCCGAGCGGACGGAAAGCTTCTCTGAAAAGCCTCCCGAAATAATAACATCTTCAATATCCTCTGCCGAAGCACCCCTTATATTCATAAGGCATAAAATTGCAGAGCAGACGGCTGATTTTGCAAGCTGAAGCTGACGGACGTCCTCATCCTTAAGTGTGACTCCCCTTGCCAGTTCATATTCACCCTCAGCCATAAAGCCTGCGGAATCCACCGCGCCTGAGTCAAGCAGAAAGGCTACGGCATCAATAAGTCCCGTGGCGCAAAGCCCCGTGGCAGGCGCACCGCCTACTGTCTTGATGCTTCCTGCACGGTAGGAATAAATTGCACCCTCGGTTGCCGCCATACCGCAGGAAATACCCACACCCTCGAAGCAGGGACCTGCCGCCGCCGAGGTGCAAAGAGCATCGGAGTCGGAAAAAAGCACGATTTCCGCATTTGTGCCAAGGTCAATAAGCAACTTGAGCTTCCCCTCAGAGGGAAGGCCTGCAGATTCAAGTCCGCAGACAATATCTGCACCGATAAAGGCAGAGTGGCACGGAAGGCTTATAAGCTCTGTCACGGATAAAAGTCCTGCTTCAGCACCCGAAGCACGCCTTGAAGCAAGAAAAACAGGCGTGTAAGGGTATGTGCCCATATCCGAGGGGTCAATGCCGAAAAGCAGGTGAAGCATGGTGGTGTTGCCTGTAACGAAAAGGGTGGAAACAGGCGCAAAGGGCTCGAGCATACTGTCAATTTCACGGGTAAGCACCTCCTGCAAGGCTGCCGTATCACCCGACATACACCGCAGTATTCGCGACATAATATCCGCACCGAAAAGGCGCTGAGGATTGGCTCGGGTAATAAGCTCTGCTACCTCGCCCGTTACGGAATCAGCACGGCAGAGGGCAAGCGCTGTAGTGCCGATATCAAGGACGAAAAGGTCGGCATTTTCCGATTTTCCCGAAGGTGAAAGCCCCGTGGGACTTGAAATATTTTCCCTGTGAGGAAGCTCCACGGTAACGTCACCGCGGATTTCGTATCCGCAGGAAAGCACCCATTCACCATTTACGCGGACACGACATTTTCCGCAGTCACCCCTGCCGCCGCAAGGGTGCGCAGCTCCGAGTCTCTCAGAAATCAGAAGCTCGGAAAGCCTTGTCCCCTCGGCTGCCGTATACGTTTTGTCACCTATCACAACCCGATGCATTTTCCCACCACCTGTAAAAAAGCAAAATAAAAATTAACTAATATAAATCTGATTGATGCTCTTATTATACCATATTCAAATTCTCAAAAGTGCAAGTTGAGCCTGTTTTAGGTCCAAAGATAATGCTTTTTTTGAACTTTTTTCTGTGCACCTTGCACAATCTGACCAAGATTTTCAACACATTTCTCAAGTATGTTGAAATTAGGGCATCAGGCACATCGCCTGCGGCGCCGCAGGTGATACGCCTTTAATAATTATAATACTTCCTTCATTCTATTTACTTGTTATTGTTCTTTAAATCTTGTTTAAATCGTATTACTATATAATGTAATAGGATTCGTGCGATTTATCGTGCGATTTTTTTGCCTTTTAAATGCGTCTTTCGTGCGATTATCGTGCGATTCGGTCTGTTTTTCAGGACATAAAAAATGCCCTCAAGCCCTTGATACATAAGGGATTGAGGGTCAGACAAGCATCGTGCGGCTTTCGTGCGGCTTTCGTGCGATTTTTTGCCGTTTTAAATGCGGACTTTCGTGCGATAAAGTGCAGACTGCTCATCTGCGTAAGAAAAGAGCATCTGCAAAACAATAGAATTGGCTGCAGATACCCTTATAAATATACTGTGCGTCAAAGCCGTCAGATTGTGCGGTCAGGATCGCACACACCCTCTCTGTGCCTCGGGAAAGGTGACAGAAATTGCCGGATTTGTGTTTTTCGGCGGTGGCAAGGCGTACATAAGTACTCCGAACCGCCGAACAACAAGCACCATTGAAAGTTTTTGCGTGACTGAAAAAAAATAAATCTGCCACAAAAAAAATAGCGTGGCAGATTCCGTTATATTGTACTGTGCGTCAAAGACGGTGATTTGTGCGCAGCAATTCTGCACTCTCCCTCTCTGCGCCTCGGGAAATGGCACAGAATCCGGCGGATTTGTTGGATTTGACACCGGAAGGCGTACAATGGTACGTCGAGGATGGCAAAGACAAAGCACCTTGAAAGCACCTGAGGGCAACAAAAAAAGAGCATCTGCAAAACAATAGAATTGGCTGCAGATACCCTTATAAATATACTGTGCGTCAAAGCCGTCAGATTGTGCGGTCATTTCCCTTTAAGACCAATCGAAATTATAATACTCCAGGAAGTTTACAATTTTTCCCTGTGCCTTCACGTTCTGTGTCTGGAACAGAATAAGATCAAGATTCATCACAATTTCAATATCCATAATCATCTTTTGCTTCAGCGAGGTCATTCTGTTGGTTGCCTTGTCGATAATGCAGGTGATTTCGCAGTTTGTGTAGTTTATGTCAAACTTATAGCTGTTGTAGTCAAGCACCACAAGATACTCCTCAATGGGAGCAGAAAGAGCATCACGGTCAATGGGAGTCATAATCTTGGCAAAGGAGCTGTTTTCGTGGTCGGGGTTAAGCTGGTCATCAAAGGTGATGATGATTTTATAGCTTGCTCCGTCGGTGTAGCAGGTTGCGGACTTTACTATGGACATATCATTAAGGTCGCAGCCGATATCCTGATTGTATAAGGGGAAGGTTTCGCGCACGGCAATATCATCGTGTGCAATAATCTGAATTGTTTTTTCCTCGTCACCCGAATCCTTGAGAAGCTCTGTGCCCACAAGATTGAGAATACGGTTAATAAGCTGAACGTTGCCGTCACCTGCAGAGATATCAGACATTTCCTGATACTCCGTTCTTGTGTAGCCGGGAGCGCGCACCTTTACGTCGTTCATCGCACTCTTATAAAATAAAATTACGTCGGCTGCAGACATAGCCATAGGACGGAAGGTTGTATCAACCTGCAGGTTTGCACCGCCCGACTGAGTTGTAGCCTCGGGTACGGTGGTCTGAACGTCGGGCACATATACGGGCTCGTTGCTCTGCCCTGCCGTGGTATTTTCAATTACGATGGTGGTGGTGTTTTCTCCCTCACCTTTTTTTCTGATGCTTATTTCATAGCCGCATGAGGACAGGGAAACAAGCACTATTATAAAAGCACATAAAAGAGCAATAATTCTTTTCATTATGCTACCTCCGAAAAAAGATAACCGTGATAATCTCTTATCACGGCTATTTTAACATATTTTTTTGTTACAATCAAGAAAAATCGGTAACTTATTGTCTTACTGCCTTACCGTTATCTCTGTAGTACTGAGTGTGGGTCTTGGGATGAGTGGTTGTAGCCCAGAGCTCGTCTGCAACGGGTGCCCATTCGTAGGCAAATTCATCGCAGCGTGAGCAGAGTGTGTCAACGTCCTCTTCAATGATAAGGTTTGTTGACTTTGCGCCTGTCTTTCTGATAATCTCACGGAGCTTGTCGGGATTTTCAAGCATAGGACAGGGACGAAGATGGTTATCATTGAAGGGCTGACCCTTTCTGTATTCCATAAACAGAGGATTTTTAAGAGCCTCAAGAAGGGTATGCGTACGGATGTTTGAGTCGGAATAGTGAATGAATACACAAGGCTCAATATCGCCTGCGGAGTTTACGTGGAAATAGTTTCTGCCGCCTGCGATACAGCCGCCTACAAATTCACCGTCATCCTGGAAATCGATAACGAACATAGGCTTGCCTGTCTTGGAGTTTCTCATCTTACGAAGCCAGAAATACATATACTTTCTCTGTGCGGGTGTGGGGATAAGCTCCTTGTCTGCACCGTGACCTACGGGCATATAGTTGAAATACCACGCATACTTTACGCCGCTTGCAATCATAAGGTCAACGAACTCGTCGCTTGTAACGTAGTCGAGATTAAGGCGTGTGTAGCATACGGAAATACCGAAAAGGCACTTGTGCTTGCGAAGCATTTCCATAGCGTCCATTGTGCGCTGATATGCACCCTCACCGCGGCGGAAGTCGTTGCTTTCCTCAGTACCCTCAATGCTTAATGCGAATGCAAGGTTACCTACGCGCTTTACCTCCTCGCAGAACTTATCGTCGATAAGCGTACCGTTGGTGTATGCCATAAATGCGCAGTCGGAATGCTCCTCGCAAAGACGGATAATATCGTCCTTACGGATAAGGGGCTCGCCGCCTGTGAACATATAAAAGTGTGTACCCAGAGCCTTTGCCTGTGACACAACACTGTTCATCTCATCATAGGAAAGATTCTGCTTGTAGCCGTATTCTGCAGCCCAGCAGCCCTTACACTTGAGATTACATGCACTTGTGGGGTCGATAAGAATCTGGAAGGGTATGTTGCAATCGTACTTTTCACGGTTTGCACGTACCTCCTTTGTTCCGAAATAGCCCGCCTCAATACCAAGACTGAGAAGCATATGCTTGAGCATACCGCGGTCAATATCGGAAAGAATGCTCTTACCGAGCTTTACGTATATATTGTCGGGGTCCTTCGCACCCTCTTTAAGCTTTACAAAGTTTTCGGGAGGGAACATACTGCCGATAAGCTTTTCAGCATAGCTTAAAATATTGACAAAGCCGTCCTCGGGTCTTTTGTCGATATACTTAAGCACACCGTCAAGAGCTACACCTGCTGCTGCAACAACTGCTTTTTTCTTTAAGGACATCTGTATTCTCCTATCAACTGACTTTTTTCCGAAATATTATAGTATCATAAAATACATCGATTGTAAATATCAATTCTCTGACACAATACACTTTACAACAAATTTTATCATTTACAGGCTTCTTGTAAAAAATGGGCTTGTTAATGTAAGTTTTGTATGTTAATATAAACTCAGTATATGGTAGAATTTTGAAAAGAATATTAAATGAAAGTGTATTTTCTATGAAATTAAAAATTTTCTCCCTGATAATATCAATAAGCGTAATATTTGCAGCATTTATACCTATGGCAGCTGCAACGACACCTGCTCCCCCGAGAATCCTCAATTCTATGGAGTGCTTTACGGAGCCTTCGGGAATAATACTCGGAATATCATCAAAGGGTGAATGGGGTGAATATCCCGAAAACACTCTTCCTGCGATTATTAAAGCCGCTGAAACAAATATTGATTTCGTGGCGGTTGATGTAAAGCGCACGCTTGACGGTCAGCTGATTCTTTTTTCCGATGACACAACGGAAAGAATGCTTGATGCTGATAAAATTTTCACCGTAGCGGATACAGATTTTTCCGTGCTTTCGGAATATTTTCTCAGAGGAGCCTGCGGCGGCAGCAACGAAAAGGTGACGGATATTAAAATACCCACACTTTCAGAAGCAATCGATTGTGCAAGAGAAAACGACATCCCGCTTATAATCAGATGCGCCCCCTCACTTATTCAAGAAACTGCAAAGCTGCTGACGGAAAAGGATGCACTCGGAATGTGTGTTATTCTGACAGACGGGAAAATAAAGGCAATAAACGAAGCACTTTCAGGTTTTGATAAAAAGCCCGTTATTGCAGGCTCAATAAAAGGAAATGTTATTTTCAATATTATGTCCTATGTAAAGGGACTTGAAGAAGCCTCTGCCTGTGCAGTTGAATTAAAAACAGGCAACCGCTACGGCATAAATTACTACAGAAGCCTTCTGGGCGGTTACGGTGAAGCTTTAAGAATTATTGCAGACCCCACAGCACCCGAAATTTCGGGCTACAGAGAAGACAGCGAAATGTACTGGGATGACCTCATTTCAAGAGGCTATTCGGTAATCATTACAGACCATGCGGAGCGTTTTTCCGAGTATAAAAAGGACTGTACTGAGGCAAGATATAATCTTCATCTTCTTTACGACAAGTATGTAACAAACCACACTCTCCCCGATTTTAAGGATGAGGTTTTATCTGATATTAAAAAGGCTTATACCGATGCGGTAGCAAGAGCCGAAGAGCTTCTCGGCGACAATTCCTCCTCACTCAGAGATATGCAGGAATGTTATTCACAGCTTTTTAAGGCAGCAAACGATGTAAATAAGAATTTTTCCTCCCTTGAGGACGGCAGTGCAGGCACAACAATCACCCCCGTGCGAATTGTCCTTTGTGCCGCTGCGGTAGTTGTAGTTATAATCGTACAGATTTACTTCTTTAAGAGAAGAAAAAAGGTGGCTTAAGCTATGCTTCTTAAAATTCTGACGGCTTTAATTGCCGTAGGTGTTATTGCAATTACCTACCCTTATGTAAAAGCACAGAAGGACGGTGCCTGTCCGAAATCCTGGCTCCTTAAAATGATCGGTGCCTCAGGCTATATGGCAATAGGCGTTCTTTGCGTTTTCATAACGGATGAATGCTCGGAATTTGACAAGGCTATGCTTCTGGCTCTTGCTTTCTCGTGGCTGGGCGACCTGTTTTTGCATATGTGGCATCACTTCTTCTTCACGGCGCTGGGCTTCGTATGCTTCCTTTCCTCTCATATTCTCTTTATAAGAGCATACATAACGGGCATAGGACAGATGACGGTGTATTACCCTGAAAAGCCCCTTTTCTCTATCCCCGAAATCGTTATTATTCTTACCCTTGTGCTCCTTTTCCTGCACCTTGTAATAAAGTCGGGAATGAATCTTCACGGCATTATGCGAATCCCCATTATGATATACGGTGCGGTAATTCTTACAATGCTTTGCAAGGCAACAATCCTCGGCATCGAGGCAGTACAGTTCGGCATCACTCCCCTTGCGGCAGTATGTGCAATCGTGGGAGCTGTCAATTTCGTGGCATCGGATTTCACAATTTCAATTCTGATGTTCGACCGACGTCAGAAGAAAAATTTCAAATTAAAGCTTTTCAATATGTACACATACTTTATAGCAGAAATCCTTTTGGCATCACTTATCTTCTTCATATAAGATACATACACACAAAAGAAACGGGAGGAAAAATCCTCCCGTCTTTTTATGTATTTTTTTGTAAGAATATTCCCTATTCCCTTAATCAGCGTGTATCCAGTCGTCGGGATTTTCAAGTCCTACGGAGGCACGCAGAATTTTTCTTGCCGAGCCTGCGTCAACAGAGCCCTCACGCTCTGCATTTGCCGCCATTTCCTGACATTCAGTCAATTTTTCAAGCTCAACGGAAGCACGAAGAGCAAGCCTTGCATCTGCGGCGGTAATAGCCCCGTCACCGTCAACATCACCGATAACCGCAACGGGAAGGGCTGCCATTTTATTTCCGGAAAAATAAAACTCAACAGTCATTCCGCTGCCGACAGGCACGTTCTCTGCAAGTCTTTTTCCGTTCAGGTCAACCACCTGAGCCCCCTCATAAACACTTTCAAGCAGCTCACCGACCGTAGTACCTGCACCGACCACAAGCGTTTCCTGCTGCATATCAATTCTCGGGTTTTCAGCGTGGTATACATCATAAAGCCAAAAGCTGTCGCCTATGCCCGTATTGCAATAAATACACTTTTTTTCAATTTCACCCTTACTTGTAGCCGTGGGGGCAATAATAAGGGTCCAATCACCATACACACACGGAGCCTTATAAACCGAGTCGTACTTTACCCTGCCGCAGATTGTGCACTGTGTCATTCTGACACCCTCGTTTGCGCATGTATTCGGCGGTGAAATTATCGTCCATTCGTCAGAATATGTATGAGTGTGATCACGGAGTGTAAGCACATATGTGTCTTCAACGGTTTTCACCCTTCCGTCTGCAAAGCTACAGGTGCTTTTCAATGTAAAGGTTACCGTGTCGGTATTTTCATCACTTATATTGAATTTCATATCAATTGCGCTGAATTCGTCACTGTTCACGGCAGGTGTGCCTGCATAAGGTGCAAACAGTGCCGCATATTCCGCAGAGGATAAAAGCTCCGTCTGAAACACGGTGGTAACAGAAATTGAATTACCGGGTCTCAGGTTGACACCTGTCATACAAAGGCACCTGAGCGCGTTATTCTTCTTATACATAGAATCAAGAGTTTCAGTATCTGCGCCATTGGTGTAGGAGGCATAGCCGATAGCCTTTGAAGAAAACTCTATAACCGTATCCGTCATCATAACCCCCTCACAATTTTTCATTATTAGCGTAAGAGTAAGCATATGGGGGGTGCGCTCCGAAACCACAATGTCGAATTCCGGGTCTGCGGCGTCCGCCCTTGCCTCAATAACTGCAAGACCCGTAAAATTAACGGAAAACAGCATTATAGCCGTCAGCATAAGAACAATTACTCTTTTACCCATAATATTCAATCCGCCTCCTCATTTTTTATGAAGCCTGTAATTACACAAGTCCTACCGATCTGCGGAGAATTGCTCTTGCATCCGAAGCCTCGACCTTGCCTGAAGAATCCCTGTCAGCGGCAAGTGTCTGTGCACGTGAAAGCTCATCAAGCCCTACAGAGGCTCTGAGTGCCAAACGGGCGTCTGATGCAGATATGCTTCCGTCACCGTCAGCGTCATACGGAACAATCACGGACACCCGTGCATAGTCCAGCCCCTCATAGGAAAGAACAACCTGCATACCGCTTGCAATAAGGCTGTCCTGAGCTACCTCGCTTCCCTTCATATCAACAACTCTTGCGTCCTCGGAAATGAACTCAAGGAAATATCCGACCTTCATTCCGCCGTAAACAACAACGTCCCTCTTCGAGGGCTTTATCTGCTCAGTTTCCCATTCTGAAACAATTCCGGGGATATCAAATATCTTTGTTTCATACATGGGGCAGCCGTTTAAGATAACCCTTGAGCCGTTGCAATTACTTTTTATAACAACACGGTCCTCGGTGCTTTCATCGCTTATTTTCCAATCCTCAAAATAATGCCTTGGTGATATGCTTGTGATATTATCACGGACATCACAGTAAATACAATGCTTTGACTGCTCGCCGGGGAAAACGCAATTCGGACTTCTGTCAACAACAAATTCCTTTGTATATACATGCTCGGTTAAGGGCAGATACCTTGTAACCTCCGAGCCGCATTTTTTACACACAGCCTTCTCAATACCGTATTCTATACAGGTAGACTCCTTCACCACACGCCAGCCGTCGGAAAAAACGTGCTCGTGATCGGAAAGACTTACTCTTATTTCACGATCTCCGATATTTTCCACGCCGTATGCCGTAGCCTTTACCGAAAGACTGATATCGGAAATACTGAAATCCGACCCCTCAAAGATAATATCTATTGCCTGAAAGCCTTCACCGTTGGGGTACGAGCTTAAACCGTATCCCCTTGCAGCCTCCTTATACTCCGCGGTTGAATAAAGCTTGTTACCAAAGCCTGCCACCAAAACGGACAGACAGCCGTCTTTTTTATCTCGTTCAACGACAAGAATATCATACATGGGATTATGCTGAGCAAGCGACTCAAGCTTTGTTGCGTCCTCACCCTTCATGCTGAACTGACAGGAAAGCATACTTGCGTCGTAATAAATTTCCGCATAAAATTCCGTGAGCCCTACGCAATTATTAAAAACAAGCGTAAGTGTAATACGACGTTCTGATACCGATTTCAGCACAATATCATAAGAAGGCGCGTCCTTATCGGGAATGTCAGCCGCAAACGCGCATACACATAAGCTTAAGGATAATATAATTGCAAGAAAAACTGATAAAGGCTTCATTGAGCTCACCCTTTCCTTATTATCTGATTAAATATTAACATAAAGACGGGAAAAACAAAATGCTCAAACTAAACAATTTCTGCTACACATAATGCACATATTGCACAAAAGAAGGGTTATTTGTTCATAACCCTTCTTCTTTTTGTCACATAAGAATATTAAAATTGTAGAAATTGCTTCTTTTTACAAGCTCGTCGTTAACAAATTCCACACCGAATTCCTCGAAAACGGTGGGAGTGTCAGAGAAGAGGTTTGTGCCGATGCCCAGTCTGTCACCCTCAATTTCAACACCTATGGAGGCTAAAATTGTGGGGAACATATCAAATACTGCCCAGTCGCGTGAGAAGCGTCTTTCCTCGGGAAGCTCACCTAAATCCCCTGCCGGGTTAATAATAAGATTGTAGCAGGAGCGATGGTAGTCCTCAATTCCGTCAAGGCCTTCAATGAATTTTTTTGCCATTGTAAGGTGGTCACCGATTATAACGATGGTTGTGTTTTCATAGAAGGGCTGCCCCTGAATCCAGCGGATGAAATTCACGGTCTGCTCCTGTGAATAGCGCACCGCATTTGCATATTTACTGTCATAGGGTGTAGGCGCGTCGGGGCTTAAATAGCCCTCGGGGGTGTGGGTATCCGCAGTTTCCATCATAAGGTGGAAGGGCTTACCTGTTTCGTAAAGGCGTGTAAGCTCATCCTTTGCGTATTCATAAAGCTTATCGTCCTCATAGCCCCAGAAAACCTTGTAGTTTTCGGGCACGTAGCCTCTTTTCTTGACCTCCTTGTGGTCAATGATGGTGTAGTCACCGTGGGACTGAAAATAATAGGTAAGACCGCCGAAATCGGCATTTGCGCCGAACATTACGGTCTGCTCGTAGCCCTGCTCCTTAAGGATATCACCGATAGCCGTAGCGCCGGGCAGGAAGTTTTCCGCATCTCCGTACTGATTCTGCTTGTCGGGCACCTTCATGGGAAGACCCGTGCCCATATTTACCATTGATGCAACCGACCAGCCGGCACCGGTGGACTCGAGAAAGCCGCCGGGAAGGGCTTCATCGTGTGAGAAGCTGACTCCCTCACCAAGAAGCTCGTAAAGATGAGGAATAAGGTTATCCTCACAAAAGCCGCCGAGCTCCTTGGAAAGGAAGGTATTTTCCATACTCTCAAGATATATATGAATGAGATTTCTCTTGTTTTCAGGGAAGGTCATATTCACGGCTTCGGGATCCGCAAAATTGTCCTCGATAAAGGTGGAGGCGGTAAGATAGGAATGATAAAGGTCTACAAGCTGAAATTCGTTTATACCGAATACGCAGCCGCCGATAAGCATTGAAAGAGCAATCACAAGGCTTACGGCTCTTAAAGCGGCACGTGGAAAGAATTTCACCGCCTTGTCCTTCAGCTCAAGAAAGAGGCTCTTGTCGGAAAAGGTAACGATACAGAATATTGCCGTAAAAAGCGCCGTAGCAAGCACAACGGACTCAACACCCGAAATATATACGCTTGCATCCGTGCCCTCCGTGGGGGAATTGAGATTTATAAGAATCTGGTCGGGAGTGAGATCTCCGAAGAAATCCTTACCCCATATTGTGGCGGTAAGGGCGGCAACACCCGTGCCGAAAAGCACCGCAGAGATAATTTTGAGAGCGCGGTTGCCCTTTTTTCTTTTTATTTCCTCATTTATACCCAGAGGGTATTTTACAATAAGAGCATTTATAAGAAAATACACCGCACCCACCCCAAAGCAAAGGGCAAGCGTGTTAAAAACATAGGTGCCGTCTGCAGCCTCGGGGAAATAGATATTCTCGGTTTTAAGTAAGTATTTCATAACACCGAAATGGAAAAGAAAAGCAAGCAGGGTGTCACGAAGAAGAGTGTGAATAATTGCTTTTGCGTTCTTGTTTTTAAGGACGAAAAGCACGTCGGCAGCAGCAAATAAAAGTCCGATGCCTAAAGAAATTCCCAATATCATAATTTTCTCCTGTCACGTAAATTTCATAACCTTAATTATAATTTAAAATTTACACAAAATCAAGACCTATCCCTAATCCCTAATCCCTAATCCCTATTCCCTTAAAAATAGAGCGCAGCGGAGCAAGACACGGAGTGTCTTCCGAAATTATTCATTATTCATTATTCTTTATTCATTATTCTTTATTCATTAATCCCGATTGCGGGATGTCGAGGACGCCCCCGGCAGCGGCACACTCATTCTCCCTCAGAAACATAGTCGCCTTGCTCGCTTGGAGCGCTTCGCAATACTCCTTGTTTCTTCACCTCATTCGTGT
>JAZTWN010000066.1:0-48503 GCA_045635905.1 Acutalibacteraceae bacterium | reverse complement strand
TCAGACCTCCCACACCTAGTAATCATCGTTTACAGTGTGGACTACCAGGGTATCTAATCCTGTTTGCTCCCCACACTTTCGAGCCTCAGCGTCAGTAAAAGCCCAGCAAGCCGCCTTCGCCACTGGTGTTCCTCCGAATATCTACGCATTTCACCGCTACACTCGGAATTCCGCCTGCCTCTACTTCACTCAAGAACTACAGTTTCAATGGCAGTTTATGGGTTAAGCCCATACATTTCACCACTGACTTGCAATCCCGCCTGCGCTCCCTTTACACCCAGTAAATCCGGACAACGCTCGCCACCTACGTATTACCGCGGCTGCTGGCACGTAGTTAGCCGTGGCTTCCTCCTCAGCTAATGTCATTATCTTCACTGAAGACAGAGGTTTACAATCCGAAAACCGTCATCCCTCACGCGGCGTTGCTGCATCAGGCTTGCGCCCATTGTGCAATATCCCTCACTGCTGCCTCCCGTAGGAGTCTGGGCCGTGTCTCAGTCCCAATGTGGCCGTTCAACCTCTCAGTCCGGCTACTGATCGTCGACTTGGTGGGCCGTTACCCCGCCAACTATCTAATCAGACGCGAGTCCATCTTACAGCGATAAAATCTTTGGTATCAGTGCCATGCGACACCAGATACGTTATGCGGTATTAGCGTTCGTTTCCAAACGTTATCCCCCTCTGTAAGGCAGGTTACTCACGCGTTACTCACCCGTCCGCCACTAACTTGATCTCCGAAGAAATCTCGTTCGTTCGACTTGCATGTGTTAGGCACGCCGCCAGCGTTCGTCCTGAGCCAGGATCAAACTCTCTAAAAATTGTATTAATCGGTTTGCACCGTATTAACCACTTTTTAAGAACTTGTTAGCTCTTTTCGTCTTCTGACGTTTTTATTCAAGAAATTTTCTTTCCCGAATTTACTGTTCACAAGTTGTACTTGTTAAACTCAAATTAATCTTCAAGGGTTTCATTTTTGTCGTTGTTTAATTTTCAAGGTTCGTTGCCCTCTCTCAAGAGTGCCTTGTGATTATATCACATCGTTTCCCTCTTGTCAAGTGCTTTTTTGAATTTTTTCGAGATTTTTCTTCCAGACCTCTCAGCCTGTCCGTCCTTCTCTTCGCTCTTTTTCAGCGCTCAGTTATCATATCATAACCTTTCGCTTTTGTCAAGAACTTTTTTTAACTTTTTTCGCTCTCTCCCGGAGGACACGTCTTCGCGCTGTCGCTCTCTCGAGTGCTTGCATATATTACCACATCATTCCTTCATTGTCAACTCCTTTTTTAAACTTTTTTCGGCATTTTCTACAACGTAGCCTCGTCCTTCTTGTGCGTTATGCCATATATTATGCACCCGCCGTCTGCAAGCCACTATATATATGTTTAAAGCCATATTTCAGCTTGAAAAAAATTTCTGAAAAATATACATATTATGCGTTATACGGGAATAATAGAATAGAATTTACTACTATTTTACGAAAAGAAGTGTATTATATGAAGAAAATCAAGCTTATACGCGGTGCAATTTCTCTTTTGCTTTGCGCCACCGTTTTTCTGTTCTCTTACATTATATATAGTGATAGCGGTGACACACTTGTTGAGATGACACTGTCCTCCTTCGGCTCACGGGGCGAGGAGGTACGGCAGATTCAGCAGAAGCTTAAGAGCCTGGGCTTTTACAGCGGTGCCGTTGACGGTGTATACGGTACAGGCACGAAGAATGCCGTGACCTCATTTCAGAAATCCTGCGGGATTACCGCTGACGGCATAGCAGGTCCTACCACTCTTCTTTACCTCGGACTTTCCTCTTCATCGGGCTACAGCTCCTCGGACGTGTGGCTGCTTGCTAAGCTTATTGCCGCTGAGGCACGTGGTGAAACCTACCGCGGTCAGGTAGCTGTAGGGGCTGTTGTGCTCAACCGTGTATCGCACGCGTCCTTTCCCGACTCCATTTCAGGGGTAATTTATCAGAAGGGTGCATTCGACTGCGTAACAGACTCCAACTGGAGCGTTGCTCCCACAGATGCCGCGAAGCGTGCGGCTCAGGAGGCACTCAACGGCTGGGACCCCACGGGCGGTGCGATTTATTACTACAACCCCAAAACCGCATCTAACGGCTGGATCCGTACAAGGCCTGTTCTGACACAGATAGGCAATCACCTTTTCTGCGCATAATAACTCTTGCATCGCAGATTAATATGGTATATATTATATATGTAATATATATAAAGGAGAATCTGCTATGGCATTTCTTGCAAAGCTCACAACCTTTCTGACCTCGGTGCTTGCATTTTTTCTTGCACCCATAATTGCAATTTTCCCCTGCTCAAATGACTATACCTTCAGCATCAATACCGCTGAAACAGGAGCCGTACTCCCCAATGCGGTAAGCGATATCAATATCTGGAATGCGAAGGGCTCATCCGAGTTTGCAAATCCTCAGATAAACGAAGAGAACAATATTTTCGAGTTTGTTGAATACGTTCAGCTTATGCAGTGCACAGGCGGTTCTGCCGACAGAGATCTGTTCGTTGACCCGTTGAACTTCGATACTCTTGACGACTACGATTTTTCAAGCCTTATCACAAGCTGCAAGGGCATTCTCACATTAGGCGCCAAGCCTCACTTGAAGCTTGGAAGCGTTCCCCTTAAGTATTCCACCCTTGCAAATACGGATACCACCTTCGGCACGAACCTCTATCCCCCCGATGATTATAATGTATATTATAATTATATATATGCTATAGGTCAGGCACTTGTAGCCGAGTTCGGTGCTGACGAGGTGCTCTCTTGGCGCTTCGGTGTTATGACTGAATATGAAAATGCAGACTGGTTCAAGGCTGCCGACGGCACTCCCGAAAGCACTGCCGAGGCTTACTGCAAGCTTTACGACTACACAGTTGATGCTCTGCAAAAATCAATCGGCGAAGAGGTTTTTGTAGGTGCACACTCAATGACCGTTACCGAGGGCTTATGGGATGAAAGAATTTTCATCAACCACTGCGCTACAGGAACAAACTATAAAACAGGAGAAACAGGCACACGCATCTGCTTCCTCTCCTCCTCCTTCTATGATATAAAGCCCGGTGAATACACAAGCGGCATGACAATGGAAGAATGCATTGAATTCCTTAAAACTGCCGCAAGCGATGCAGGACTTACGGATTTAATCTTCGGCATAGACGAGGGCAGAATTCTCTGCGGTATCAACAGCGGCGCAGACGATAATCAGCTTCTTTCCCGCACAGTCGGCTACACCTATCAGGCAGCCTACGATGCCCGTCTTTACAATCAGCTTTTCCGTTCAGGCGGTGACTACCTTTCATCCTGGCAGTACCTTTCAGGCGGTCTTTTCGTGGGTAATCCCACAATGTCATATCATGTTGCAACAAATGTTTCCAAATTTGCCGGTATGAAGGCTGCTTCAACCGAAAACACAAGGAAGGGACTTCTTGTTGAATCTGAAATTGACTGCGTAAGCGCCGTTGACGAAGCAAGCGGCAACGTGCTTGTAATGGCATACAATTTCAAGAATGATATTGATTACAGCTATACTGCCGATATGAAGCTTGATATTGCCGTGCCTCACCTTGACGGCAAGACGGTTGAAATCAAGCTTTACAGAATCGACGACAGCTGTAACTACTTTGACGACTGGATGCAGGACCGTGAAACCTACGGCATCGGCAACGACTGCTTCAGCTGGTCACCCGACTGCCCTGCTTTTGAAGGAATGCTCAAGGATACTGATGCGCGCAATATCTATTTCGGCGAGCTTCGTGAGAAATATGCGGAATGCTCGGTGCTCACACCCGACGTAAGCACTCTTACGGTAGAAAACGGCAGCATCACCGTGGACGAAACACTCAACCCCAACGGTGTTCTGTTTGTTGAAATCACAGAAGTTAAATAATAACAAAGGCGGAGCTGAAGCTCCGCCTTCTTCATTATAAAATTTTAGGGAAGCTCAACAAGGAAAATTGCCTTTTCATCACTCCACACATTTACCTCGTACTCTACCTCTATTTTCTCAGCATCAACAGGCACTTCAAAATAAACAGCACCACTACCGCTTCTACCCTGAGATAAGGTTAAGCTTATATCGTCATCGCCATAAAAATATTCTTCAGCAGCAGCACCGTCAGCATAACAATTAAAATCATACAATGTAATATATCTGTCGCCGCTTGCATTGTTTGTTACGTCAAACCATAATTTAATAATCATATTTCCGCTTTTAGGTGCAGAATATTGATTATAACCTGTCCATTTTTCAGCACTAACGTATGTTATTTCAAGACCGGAATCTTCAAGAATCTCACCAACGCGAATGAATCCGTCGGCTGCCTCCGTTGTTTCTTCCTGAATAGAATTCTCCTCCGTAGCCTCTACCGCCTGAAGCGTAGTCTGCGCCGAATTATCTGCAGTTGTTGATTCTGTTTCTTCACTTCCGCCTGATGAGCCGATTAAAACAACAAGCACAAGCACAATTATAAGCCAGAACCACCATTTTTTGAAAACGGGCTTCTTTGCTTTCTTCTTACCACTTACACTTTCTCCGCAGTTTGGACAATTATTGAAGCCGTCTTCAAACTGCTGGCCGCATTTTTTACACACCATAATAAAACCTCCAATATTTTATTTAAGTCAAGTCTACTGCAATTTGCAGTAAATGTCAATACTGCAAAATGCAGAATGATATAGTGACGATGGTGAGTATTAAATGTATAAAAATATAAGAGATTTAAGAGAAGATAGTGACATAACACAAGCGCAAATGGCAAAACTGCTTAATTGTTCCCAACAGGTCTACAGTAACTATGAGCTTGGACAAAGAGATATTCCTACCAGCATATTAATAAAGCTTTCTGAAATTCATAATGTTTCTGTTGACTACATTCTCGGACTCACAAAAACAAAAGAACGATATAAAGAATAAAATCTGCCTCATCTTCGGATGAAGCAGATTTTTTGATTTTCATAAATCCGTCAAAGACGGATTTAACCGTCAACACAGTTGCCGATATCATTTCATAATTTTGCCCTGTAAAATTATGATTTACACCTGATAGAAGCCGACCTTCTTCATAACCTTGCGCATAGTTTTATGTGCAAGATATGATGCCTTTTCGGCACCCTGCTTTGCCATAGCCTCAACGTATGCTTTATCAGCAAGGATTCTCTTATACTCCTCCTGCATGGGACGAAGCTCCTCAACAACTGCTTCTGCAACTGCTGCCTTGAAATCACCGTAGCCCTTGCCCTCGAATTCCTTTTCGATAGCATCAAAATCAAGACCTGTGCAGCAGGAATAGATTGTCATAAGATTGTTGATGCCTGCCTTACCCTCACCATAGTAAACGCGAGCCTCGGAGTCGGTAACCGCACTCTTTATCTTCTTTGCAATAACGCTTGATTCATCGGCAAGTGAGATAAAGGACTTTACGTTGGGGTCGGACTTACTCATCTTCTTTTCGGGCTCCTGAAGAGAAAGGATTCTTGCACCCTTCTTTCCGATATAGGGCTCGGGAATCTTGAATACGTTGCCGTAAATGCCATTGAAGCGCTCTGCGATGTCGCGGGCAAGCTCAAGGTGCTGCTTCTGGTCGTCACCTACGGGCACCTTATCCGCGCCGTAAAGAAGAATATCGGCTGCCATAAGAATGGGATACGTGAAAAGACCAACGTTTACGTTGTCTGCGTGACGCTGTGACTTATCCTTGAACTGAGTCATTCTTGTAGCCTCACCGAAGGCGGTATAGCAATTGAGCACCCAGGCAAGAAGCGCGTGGTCTGTTACGTGGCTTTGCAAAAATACAATGTTCTTTTCGGGGTCAAGACCGAGAGCAAGAAGCATTGCATACATTTCAATTGAACGGCGACGAAGGTCTGCTGCCTCGCTTCTTACGGTGATTGCGTGAAGGTCTGCAACACCGAAGATGCAGTCGTTTTCCGCTGCCATATTGTGCCAGTTCTTGAACGCACCGAGGTAATTACCGAGAGTGGGTGTGCCTGATGCCTGAACAAGGCTTAATACTACGTTTTTCTTTTCGTTGGTGTTTTCCATTTTATTCTCCTGTAATCCCTTAAGAGCGAAGAAGCCTCTCGCGCTCCTTATAATCGGGAAGTATTTTTTCTATTTCTTTATAAAATTCCTTTGAATGATTGTGATGGAGTATGTGGCACAGCTCGTGCACCACCACGTAATCCACCGCCTCCTCGGGGAAGCGCATCAGATAAAAGGAAAATGATATGCTGTTTTTTCCTGAGCAGGAGCCGAAACGTGTTGTGGCTCCCGTAATTGTGATTCTTGTGGGGCTTACACCTATGAGCGGCGCGAAGTGCTGTACTCTTAAAGGAATCGTTTCCTTGGCACGGCGTCTTAGCTCTTTTTCCTCCTCAGCTGAAGCCTTAGCCATACTGTATTTTCTTTCCTGCACCCTTTTACGCGCCCTTGCTATCCATTCCTCGTGTCCGGCAACAAAGGCTTCTATGCGGCTTTTCGGCGTTTTCAGAGGTGCTCTTACAACAACGCTCCCGTCCGGTCTTACAGACAGTGAAAGGGTTTTTCTTTTTGAGAAAATAATTTCATATTCAGGCATCATTCTCTTCCTGAGTATCCTTATCCTTATTTGCCTTTTCTTCTTTTTTGATGATTATTACCCATATACCTGCGCATATAAAGCATACACCCATTGAAATGAAGGCTATCAGATTATAAGTGTCAGCCCTTGCGCCGAGCAGCTCTGCATTCTGATATGCAAGAAGCCTCAGGGATACCGAAAGAAAAGCACTTATAAGTAAAATTGCTTTAAGTAATACCATTATACTATCTCTCCGCAGAAGATTTCTTTTTTTGTGCCGTCAGAAAGGGAGATTTCTGCGGCTCCCGTGTTTTTTATATCTGTGACAATACCCTCGATTATATTATCCTCAATGCGGTATTTCACTTTTTTTCCTATTGAATAAGACCTTTCTCTGATTCCTGCCACCGTTTTTTCATCGGGGGTGAAAAGCTCCTGTCTTTCATAGGCATATATTTCAAGCCGTCTTATAATCTCCGCTGTTAATGCCTGCTCATCGGGCGCCGGAAATCCCTCTGCCGCAAAGGAGGTGGCAATATCACGCACATCCTCGGGGAAGGCATTCTCTTCGGTGTGAAGATTGATTCCTATACCCACAACGGCACAAAGCCCCTTACCGCTTACAAGCTCCGTTAAGATTCCGCCAAGCTTTTTACCGCCGAGATATATGTCGTTAGGCCACTTGAGTTCGGTTTTAACTCCCGAAAGCTCCTCAATTGCCTCACTTACGCAAAGCCCTGCAAGCAGGGTAAGAAAGGGGATATTCGCCTCACTGCCCGTAAGGGGAAAGGATGCCGAAAAATAAAGACCGCCCTCGGGAGAGCAGAAGCTTCTTCCGAGCCTTCCTCTGCCCGTGGTCTGCTTTTTTGCCCTGATAACGGCAAAAACAGGTCCATCGGCTTTTCTTATTATTGACTTAAGGTCATTATTGGTGGACTCGGTTTCACAAAGAGAAATAAGCTCCCTTTTACGGTTTTCAAACGCCTTATACACCGAACGCCCTCCCAAGCAAAATAATACACAGTTCCGATAAGCACTTACCGGAACCGGCTGACATATTCAAACATAAAAGGACAAGCATAAGCTTGTCCCGTTTTATGCGGCGGAACTCATCCGCACTTAATTATTCTTCGTTTGCAAGAAGCTCCTTAAGAGCCTTTACGTCGCTTGCAGAAAGAGTGATACCCTTACCCATCTTTTCGTGGTCGGGGCCCCAGTCACGGATATCGTACTTGGGTTCCTTGCCGTTCCAGCTGATAAGGTTAAGCTCCTTTGCCCATCCGCCTGCGCCTTCGGAAATAATACCGAGGTGCTTAACGATTTCGTATGTAAATTCAGGCATTGTGAAGTCTCCTTTCAATATAATTATTATATTTATACATATTTATATAATATTATAAAAATAAAAAAAATCAAGAGTAATTTTAAATTTTTTGTATATTTTGCGGTTTTTCCTGTTTTTTCATAATAAAAACTTAAGAAAATCTCAAGACGAACTTAATTCACACTTTATTTATATTGTATTAAAATATATATGAGGTGAAGAATATGACCGCAAAAAGGAAAAGCTACGTAATAGCCGCCGTTATGATTGCCGTAGTTATAATTCTTATGATAATCGACAGACTTCTGTTTTCATAATTCATAATTTTTAATCCCCTTGTAATTCCCCCTTATATTGTATATAATATATATACTTATATATTGGGGGTATTTTTATGCGCAACAAAAACCTTTGTGCAACCACACCGCCCAGAGGCTTCAACTCCTGGGACTGCTACGGTGCTGCAATAAATGAAGAGCAGCTTATGGCAAATGCAAGATATCAGGCAGAGCATCTTAAGGACTACGGCTTCGAATACGTAGTCTGCGACATTCAGTGGTATGAGCCTACTGCCTCATCATATTATTATCACAATTTCACCGAGCTTTGCTTTGACGAGTATTCCCGTGTGATTCCTGCGCCCAACCGCTTTCCCTCATCCGCAAACGGCGTGGGCTTCAGAAAAATTGCAGACGATATTCACGCTATGGGACTCAAATTCGGCATACATATATTAAGGGGCATTCCCCGTCAGTGCGTGCACCTTAATACTCCCACAGTAACCGAGGGTGTTACTGCAAGGGATATTGCCTCACAGTTTTCCGTCTGCCCCTGGAATACGGATATGTACGGAGTTGACGGCAGCAAAAAGGGCGCACAGGAATACTATAATTCCCTTTTTGAGCTTTATGCCTCCTGGGGTGTTGACTTTGTTAAGGTAGACGATATTGCCAACACCGAATTCAAGCCCCACGATCCCTATTCGGCAAAAAAGGAAATTGAAATGATTAAAGCCGCAATCGACAGCTGCGGCAGAGATATGGTTTTAAGCCTTTCTCCCGGACCTGCACCCCTTTGGGAGGCAGAGCACCTTAAGGCACACGCCAATATGTGGAGAATGAGCGGTGACTTCTGGGATACCCCGGAGGCACTTGATAAGATGTTTGATTTATGCTACAACTGGTATCCACATACAAGTGAGGGCTGCTACCCCGACTGCGATATGCTTCCCTTAGGCACAATTCAGCTTACCGAGGAGCTGCCTCAGTACCGTGCAAGAAAAACACGCTTTACAAAGGAAGAGCAGTATATGGTGATGAATTTATGGTGTATTTTCCGTTCACCCCTTATGTTCGGCGGAGAAATGACCATGATGGACGATTTCACCCTTTCCCTTATCACAAATAAGGAGCTGCTTGATATAAACGCCTGCTCCACCGACACAAAGCCTCTTTTATGGGACGGCAGGCAGGCTATATGGACGTGCCTTGACAAAAACGGCAAAAGGGTATATGCCTTCTTTAATCTTAAGGATGAAAAAAACAAGCTTTCTCTTTCGGCAGACGATGCAGGAACAAAAGAATTCGGCACACTGCGCGATATATGGACAGGTGAAAAAATCACTGCAGGAAAAACTCTTACCGTTTCCTTTGACGGCAGAGGCTCAAGAATGCTCGTAACGGACTAAGGAGATATTATGTACTATTTAGGAATAGACCTGGGCACCTCAAGCGTAAAGCTTCTGTTGTCCGATGAAAAGGGAAATATCGTAAAAACAGCCACAAGGGACTATCCCCTTATTTTCCCCCGCGAGGGCTGGTCAGAGCAAAATCCCTCCGACTGGGTTGAGGGCACTCTTTCCGCACTCAGTGAAATCACCGGGGAAATCGACCGCTCACTTATAAGGGGTATCGGTGTGGCAGGACAGATGCACGGTCTTGTTATCCTCGACGAAAACGATGAGGTAATCCGCCCTGCAATTTTATGGAACGACGGCAGAACGGAAAAAGAGGTTGAATACCTCAATAATATTATAGGTAAGGATAAGCTTTCGGAGCATACTGCAAATATTGCCTTTGCAGGCTTTACCGCACCTAAAATTTTATGGGTAAAAAATAACGAGCCCGAAAATTTCGCAAAAATCAGAAAAATTATGCTTCCCAAGGACTATATAAACTACGTCCTCACAGGTGTTCACGCCTGCGATTACTCCGACGCCTCGGGTATGCTGCTTCTTGACGTTAAAAACAAGTGCTGGTCCGATGAGATGCTTGAAATCTGCAGCGTTACAAAGGCACAGATGCCCGCCCTTTTTGAAAGCTTTGAGGTAATAGGCAGGGTAAAAGAGGAATTCGGTCTTCCCGAAGCTGAGGTTGTGGCAGGTGCAGGTGACAATGCCGCAGCAGCCGTCGGTACGGGCACGGTAGGCAACGGAAAATGCAATATATCTATTGGTACCTCGGGTACGGTTTTCATTTCAAGTGAAAATTTCGGTGTTGACCCCTATAATGCCCTTCATTCCTTCTGCCACGCAGACGGCAGCTTCCACCTTATGGGCTGCATGCTTTCAGCCGCCTCCTGTAATAAGTGGTTCAGCGAGGAAATACTCAAGGAAAATGATTTTGCCCTTCTTCAGAGTGATATCACCGAGGAAATGCCCGGAAACAACACAGTATATTTCCTGCCCTACCTTATGGGTGAAAGAAGCCCCATAAACGATACCGACGCAAGAGGCGTATTTTTAGGTATGACGCTTGACACAAAGCGTGAGGATATGGTGCTTGCCGTGCTTGAGGGTGTTTCCTTTGCAATAAGGGATTCCTTTGAGGTTGCAAAGAATCTCGGTCTTGAGATTTCAGAAAGCTTCCTTGTGGGCGGCGGTGCAAAAAGCCCCTTATGGAGAAAAATACTTGCAAATATTCTGGGTATACGCCTTAATATCTTAAAAACAGAGCAGGGACCCGGTATGGGTGCGGTAATTCTTTCTATGGTGGGAACAGGTCTTTATAAGTCCGTAAACGAAGCCGCAAATGAGCTTTGCGAAATTGCCGAAACAATTTATCCCGATAATACTCTTGCTTCTTTGTACGAAGACAGATATAATAAGTACAGAGAAATTTATCCTGCACTCAAAAGCGTATTCAAAGCACTTAAATAAGGAGAAATTACAATGAGTGAAATTTTTAAAAATATTGATGCTATAAAATATGAGGGACCCGCTTCAAAAAATCCCCTCGCCTTCAAGTTCTATGACCCCGAAAAGGTAATCTTAGGCAAAAAGATGAAGGAGCACCTTCCCTTTGCTATGGCATGGTGGCACAACCTTTGTGCAGCAGGCACTGATATGTTCGGCAGAGATACTGCAGATAAGTCCTTCGGCGCAGAGGAAAAGGGCACAATGGCTCACGCATACGCAAAGGTTGATGCAGGCTTTGAGTTTATGCAGAAGCTCGGCATCGAGTATTTCTGCTTCCACGACGTTGACCTTGTTCCCGAGGCAGAGGATATAAAGGAAACAAACAAGCGTCTTGACGAAATTTCCGACTACATTCTCGGCAAGATGAAGGAAACAGGCATCAAGTGCCTTTGGGGTACTGCAAATATGTTCTCAAATCCCCGCTTTATGAACGGTGCAGGCAGCACAAGCAGCGCAGAGGTTTTCTGCTTTGCAGCGGCACAGATTAAAAAGGCTCTCGACCTTACGGTAAAGCTCGGCGGTAAGGGCTACGTTTTCTGGGGCGGCAGAGAGGGCTATGAAACCCTTCTCAACACCGATATGAAATTTGAGCAGGACAATATCGCACGCCTTATGAAAATGGCGGTAAGCTACGGCAGAAGCATCGGCTTTACAGGTGACTTCTATATCGAGCCCAAGCCCAAGGAGCCTATGAAGCATCAGTACGATTTTGATGCCGCAACTGCTATAGGCTTTCTTCGTCAGCACGGACTCCACAAGGATTTCAAGATGAACATTGAGGCAAACCACGCTACCCTTGCAGGTCACACCTTCCAGCACGAGCTTCGCACCTCTGCCATCAACGGAATGCTGGGCTCCATTGACGCAAACCAGGGCGACCTTCTCTTAGGCTGGGATACCGACGAATTCCCCTATGACGTTTACGAAACCACTATGTGTATGTACGAGGTATTAAAGGCAGGCGGTCTTACAGGCGGGTTCAACTTTGACGCAAAAACAAGAAGACCCTCAAACACCTACGAGGATATGTTTGAAGCCTTCATTCTCGGTATGGATGCCTTTGCTCTCGGTCTTATCAATGCCGCAAAAATTATCGAGGACGGCAGAATCGACGAGTTCGTAAAGAACAAGTACGCCTCCTTTAATGAGGGAATCGGCAAGAAGATTGTTGACGGTGAAGCATCTCTCGAGGAGCTTGCAGCATACGCAGAAAAGCTCGGCAGCACAGCAATCCCCTGCCCCGGCAAGCAGGAAAGACTTCAGGGAATTATGAACACAATTCTCTTTGGCTAATAATAAATAAAGGTATCGGAAAATAAGCCGATACCTTTTTCTTTTATCTGAAATATTTAATTTCACCGTGAGCGGGCTTTTCCTCGCAGTAATCCACAATAATAAGCTTAATCTTCTTTCTTTCGGGAATAATATTTTTTATGTAGACCGCGGCAGACATACCCTCCCTTACGTCGGGATTATATTCCGCAAGCCCTGCAAGGTTGGGAGTAAGCTCAATAAACACACCGTAGCTTTCAACCGAGCGGATAATACCGGGCACGGTTTCGCCTATGCGGAAAAGCGCGGCATTCTCCTCCCAGGTACCGAGCAGCTCCTTATGGGAAAGAATAAGCCTTCCCAGAGCATCCCTACCCGACACCGTGCAGCGGATGGTCTGCCCCGTAAAGAATCTTGCCGAGGGGTGCGGAATACGGGAAACGGAAATTGCCTCTATAGGCAAAAGAGCCGTCACGCCCGAGCCAATGTCACAGAAGGCTCCGAAATTTTCAAGATGTGAGATTTTCACCTCAATTATATCTCCGATTTCAAGCTTATCGGAATATTCACTGATTGCTCTCTCCTGCGCCTTTTTTCTTGAAAGCACCGCATAAAGCCTGCCCTCGTCGTTTTTTCTGATTTCATCAATCACAAAGCAGACGGTTTTTCCGACCCTTGAAATAAGGGCAATATCTCTTATATACCCCTCTTCAATACCCACGGCTCCCTCGCTTCGGGGAATTATTCCCTTCATCACACCCATATCAACGTGAATATTGTGCTCCTTGTCGCAAAGCACCGCCCTCGCCTCAAGTATCTGCCCTCTTAGCATCGCATCCTTTATTCCCTGCAACGACGATAAGGCATTTTTGTTTGCCGCAGTATTTATAAGTACCCCTTCAGGATAAAACTCTGCCATACATTTTCTTCCTTTCAGATTAATCTTTATATCATCATATTATTCTGCATATAAAAATATTCCCTGCTTTACGGTATAGTTTTCTCCGAATTACGAGGCACGAATACGGAATTTCCTTTACAATCGCTGCTTGTTGTGCTATATTGTACTTTGGGTAGGTGGCATACAATGGATATAAGACTCAATGATATAATTGAAATGAAAAAACAGCATCCCTGTGGCGGAAAGGCATTTCTTGTGCTTCGTGTGGGAATGGACTTCAAGCTCCGTTGCACCACCTGCGGCAGAGAGGTTATGGTGCCCCGCGTAAAAACAGAAAAACACATAAAAAAGGTTATCCGTGACGGTGAAGCCGTCTGATAGCCTGTCGGAGATATAATGACAGATAAACTGAACAAGCTCGAGGAGCGTTACAATTTAATAAACGAGCAGCTGTGCTCTCCCGAGGTTGCCTGCGATATTGAAAAAAGCACGGCATATATGAAGGAGCTCAAGACAATTACTCCCGTTGTTGAAAAATTCCGTGAATACAAGGAAAATTTTTCGGCTATGGAGGAGGCAAAGGCTCTTCTTGACGAGGGCGGAATGGATAAGGACTTCCGTGAGCTTGTTTTCGAGGAATATGAAGCAGCCCGTGCTGCCGTTGAGAAAAACAACGAGGAGCTGAAAATTCTTCTTCTGCCCAAGGACAAACACGACGATAAAAACGTTATCGTTGAAATCCGTTCCTCGGCAGGCGGTGAGGAAAGTGCTCTTTTTGCCGCAGTGCTTTACAGAATGTATTCTATGTACGCCGTTACAAAAAACTGGAAAACGGAAATTATGTACGATAACCCCACAGACCTTGGCGGCTTCAAGGAAATCAGCTTTATGATAAACGGTGAGGGAGCATATTCACGCTTCAAGTTTGGAAGCGGAGTTCACCGTGTTCAGCGTATTCCCGTTACGGAATCAAACGGAAAAATACAGACCTCAACCGTTACCGTTGCCGTTCTTCCCGAGGCAGACGAGGTTGACGTTGAAATAAATCCTGCGGATTTGCAGATAGATACCTTCCGTTCATCGGGTGCAGGCGGTCAGCACATCAATAAAACCGAATCCGCCATAAGAAACACCCATATCCCCACGGGAACTGTGGTTGAATGTCAGGATGAAAGAAGCCAGCACAAGAATAAGGACAAGGCTATGAAAATTCTGCGCTCAAGAATTCTTGAAAGAGAAATTGAAAAGCAGAACAGTGAAATTGCAGGTGAAAGACGCCTTCAGGTAGGCACAGGCGACCGCAGCGAAAGAATAAGAACCTACAATTTTCCTCAGGGCAGAGTAACCGACCACAGAATCGGTCTTACATTATATAAGATAGAGCAGATAGTAAACGGTGCGCTTGACGAGCTTCTTGACGCACTTATAACAGCCGATACGGCAGACAGACTTAATTCAGGAAATAACGACGAATAAAATGAACACTCTTATTTATAAGATAGACGACCCCCTTTCGCAGAAAAGGGAAATTGAAGAGATTGCCGCGGTGCTTAAAAGCGGTGAGGCTGTAGCCATTCCCACAGAAACGGTTTACGGCATAGCCGCCGACTGCTTCAACGAGGAGGCAGTAGGTAAAATCTTCCTTGCAAAGGGAAGACCCTCGGACAATCCCCTTATAGTTCACATAGCACACTTTGACGAGATATATTCTCTTGTGGACGAGGTACCCGAAAACGCAAAAAGGCTTATGGAAAAATACTGGCCGGGTGCGCTCACGGTAATTCTTCCCAAGAAAAAAACGGTTTCCGACAGGGTTTCGGGAGGTCTTCCCACCGTTGCGGTGCGTATGCCCTCACATCCCGTAGCTCGTGCCGTAATCGAGGCGGCAGGCGTACCTCTTGCAGCCCCCAGCGCAAATATTTCGGGCTTCCCCTCCCCAACCTCCTTTTCCTACGTAAGGGATGATATGTACGGCAGACTGCCCGTTATTGTTGACGGCGGTGACTGCGATTTCGGTATCGAATCAACGGTAATCACCCTTGCAGGTGAAAAGCCCGTGCTTCTGCGCCCCGGTGCAGTAACAAAGGAGCAGCTTGAGGAAATTTTAGGAGAAATTGAGCTTCACGGCGCAATTTTAGAGCCTCTTAAAAGTGATGAGCAGGCTTCCTCCCCGGGTATGAAATACAAGCACTATTCCCCCACTGCTTCACTTACGGTGGTACACGGCAGTAAGGAAGAATTTATTGAATTTATAAATAATAATCCCCATTTTGCAGACTATGCACTCTGCTTTGAGGGTGAGCAAAAGGATATTCCCCTTCCCTCGGTTACCTTCGGTGAGGAAAACGACCCCTTTTCACAGGCAAAGCGTCTTTTCGATGCCTTCAGAGAGCTTGACGGACAGGGTGCAAAAAAGGTGCTTGTACGCTCCCCCTCCCGAGAGGGTGTAGGACTTGGTGTGTGTAACCGCCTTTACCGCGCGGCAGGCTTCCGCTTCATTTCACCGAAGCAGGGCATTATAACAGGTCTTACGGGTGAAAGCGGCTCGGGAAAGAGCACCGTAAGTCTTGAGCTTGAAAAAAGAGGCTATGCTATAATAGATGCAGATAAAATCGCAAGAGAAATTATGACAAAGGGCTCACCCGTTCTTAAAAGAGTGGCTCAGGTCTTCGGTGAGGACGTAATTTTACCTGACGGTGAAATCGATCGCCGCCTTCTTGCTTCCCGTGCCTTTAAGGACAATGAAAGCAAATTGAAGCTTGACGGTATAACCCACCCTGAAATTGTAAGAATATGTAAAGAGCGTGCGGAAAAGGAAACTGCACTCGGCAGAAACGTAATAATCGACGCTCCCCTTTTATTCACCTCGGGACTTTGGAGTATATGCCACAGAACAGTAAAGGTTTATGCGCCTGAGGAAATAAGGCTTGAAAGAATTCTTGCAAGGGACGGCATTTCAAGGGAAGAAATTCTTTTAAGATTCTCAAGACAGACAGAAGAAGCAGAGGCATCAAGGGCTGCGGATATTGTTATAAATAATTTCCCGCCCTATGACCTCGATGAAGAAATAAAAAAATACTTTTAACGGAGGATAAGAAAATGTGTGAAGAAAAGTCAAAGGCAGAGCTTCTCAAGGAAAAGCTTTTTATGAAAAAGGAGCACACCTGTGCAAAAATCGGAGCTGAAGGCGTAAAGGAAGCAGATTTATTCTGCGAGGGCTATATGAATTATCTCGATGCCTCCAAAACAGAGCGTGAATCTGTTGAAACTGCCCTTTCTATGGCAAAGGCAGGCGGCTTCGTTGAATTTGATAAGAACGTAAGATATCCTGCAGGCTCAAAGGTTTACGTAAATAACCGCGGCAAGGCACTCATCCTTGCAGTTATCGGTCACAGAGATATAGGCGACGGTGTAAGCATCTCAGCAGCTCACGTTGATTCTCCCAGAATCGATCTCAAGCCCAACCCCCTTTATGAGGACGGCGATATGGCATATTTCAAAACCCACTACTACGGCGGTATCAAGAAATATCAGTGGACTGCCATTCCTCTTGCTCTTCACGGCGTTATCGTAAAGAAAAACGGTGAAGCAGTAAAGGTAAATATCGGTGAAGCAGCCGAGGACCCCAAGTTTGTTATCACAGACCTTCTTCCCCATCTTGCCGCTAATCAGATGAGAAGCACAATGGCAGAGGGAATCAAGGGTGAGGGACTCAATATTCTTATAGGCTCACGACCCTTTGACAACACAGAATCCGCAGAGGCAGTAAAGCTTAATATTCTCAACATTCTCAATGAAAAATACGGTATCGTGGAGGAGGATTTCCTCAGCGCAGAGCTTGAGGCAGTTCCCGCTTTTGCTGCCTGCGATATAGGCTTCGACCGTTCACTTATCGGTGCATACGGCCACGATGACAGAGTATGCGCATACCCTGCACTTATGGCTATCCTTGATTGCGATCAGCCCGAATACACAGCAGTTACCGTGCTTACCGACAAGGAGGAAACAGGCTCCGAGGGTAACACAGGTCTTGACTCAAAATATCTTGAATACTTCATCCACGACCTTGCTGCTATTTACGGTGCCCAGGGCAGACACGTGCTTTCAGCATCAAAGTGCCTTTCCGCTGACGTAAACGTTGCATTTGACCCCAATTTCCCCGAGGTAACCGAAAGAAAAAATACTGCTGTTGTAAATGGCGGAGTATGTATCACAAAGTACACAGGTGCTCGCGGTAAGGGCGGTACAAGTGACGCATCTGCTGAATTTATGTCAGAGATAAGAAGCCTTCTCGATAAGGAGGGTATCTGCTGGCAGACAGGAGAGCTGGGTAAGGTTGACGAGGGCGGCGGAGGCACCGTTGCAAAATATATTGCCCACCTCAACGTAGACGTTGTTGACCTTGGTGTGCCCGTGCTTTCAATGCACGCTCCCTTTGAGGTTGTTTCAAAGACAGACGTTTATATGGCATACCGCTCATTCCTTGCACTCTTTAACAGATAAAGGATAAGTTATGTATAAAATAAATCCCACAAAATATACGGGTGTTACGGTTATTCCCTCGGAAATAGTCCGCAGTCACCTGAAGCTTTCCTCGCTGAATCAGCTTAAGGTTATTCTGTTCGCATATTCAAAGGCGGATACTGTTTTCAGCGATGAAGAGATTGCAGCTGCAACAGGCATTAAAAAAGAAGAGGTCGCCGATGCTCTTTTCTATTGGAAGGAGCAGGGCTTCCTGTTGTCTGAAAACGATTCTCCCGTAATTACTGCAACTACGGAAATTAAAGAAAAACAAAATGAAAATATAGCCAATTCCACTCCTAAAAATGAAAATGTGTTACGCCAAGCTCAAATAACACTTACATATGACCAAATATTAGCTCGTATTGATGAATCTGAAAATATTAGAATACTGCTTAATGAAGCTCAAATGCGCTTAGGAAGAACCATTGGAAATGGAGATATGAGAGCTCTAGTACTTCTTCATGATTATTATGGATTACCTGTTGAAGTAATTCTTTCTATATGTGAATTTGCAGCACAAAATGGAAAATCTTCAAATACAAATTACATTTACAAAATAGGTTTAGACTGGGCTTCAAGAGAAATTGATACACTTGAGCGTGCTGATGAGGAACTTAAATCAATCGAAAAAGTAAATACAATATGGGCAGCATTTGCTAAAAATGTGAATTTAAAATTATCAAAACCAACTATTGCTCAAGAAAAATATCTATCACAATGGACGAACGAATGGGGCTTTTCCGTGTCTATGCTTGTTTTAGCATTTGAGGAAACACTTAATAAAACCGGAAAAACAAATTTTCCATATATGCACAAAATACTTACAACATGGCATAAAAATGGAATAAAGACACCTGAAGATGCTGAAAAAGATGCAATCCGCTTCAGAAAAGAGCAAGACGAAAAGCTTCTTAAGAAACAGAACAAAAGCAAAACTCAGGACAAGGCTGTACTCACCCCCGACCCCAATGCGTCTTATGACATTTTAAGGGCAGAGCAGAGAGCAAGACAGCAGGTTCCCAAGCTTAAAAAGAGAGAAAGATAAGGAGAAAATTATGCCTTATACAAAAGAAATATTCGAAAAAGCACAAGAGGCTTTAGACAGAAGAAGAAATCAGGCAGAGGCAAAAAATTCTGCAATTACTCTTATGTTTGAAAATATGGAGCCTGAGTATACAAAGTATAAAAATGAAATGATTGCCTCCGTAAAGGAAGCAATCAAGGCTATTGATATGTCCCCCCTCGAAGCACCTAAATTCATTGAGGAGCAGAAAATCAAAAACCTTACTGCTCAGCAGAATATAAGAAAGCTTCTTGAAAAGCACGGGCTTCCCGAGGACTATCTTGAGGTAAAATACGCATGCCCCTTATGTAATGACACGGGTGTTGTAGGCACAAAGCTCTGTGAATGTCACATTGAGCTTCTTAAGTCATTGGCATACGAGGAGGCAGGCAAGCACTCTCCCTTAAGACTTTGCACCTTTGAGGATTTCAAGCTCTCATATTATTCCGACAAAGCGCTTACAAGCCTTGACCGCTCACCGAGAGAAACTATGACCGATATATTAAACGTGTGCAAGGAATATGCCGAAAGCTTCGATAACAATTCTCCCTCAATTCTTATGATGGGTAATACGGGACTCGGTAAAACACACCTTTCTCTTTCAATTGTAGGCACAGTTATAAATAAGGGCTATTCCGTGCTTTATAATTCTGCACAGAATTTCTTCAGAGAGCTTCATAACGAGCATTTCGGAAAATCAAACACTGCCGCATACGAGGCTATGATGCTTGAATGTGACCTTCTTGTAATTGACGACCTGGGCGCGGAATTTATAACAACCTTCACAACTGCCGCACTTTACAATATTATTAACACAAGAATGAACGTGGGACTGCCCACAATTATAAGCACAAATATGTCGCTTACCGAAATTGAAAAGACTTATTCAAACCGTATTTCATCAAGACTTATCGGTGAATATATGCTTTTAATGTTCGACGGAAAGGACATAAGACAGATTAAAAGTGAAATGTAATAAAAAAGAGCCGATTTTCATCGGCTCTTTCTTTTTTTTCAGTTTTTATTTAAGAATTCTGATAACTGAAGCGGAAGCAAAATCGCGGAGCTCATTAAGAATTTCACGAAGCTCCTTTTCCTTCATTAAGGGAGTGATGAAAGCGATTTCGTTTGAGGGAGCATCGCTTCTTTCAAGGACGCTTACACCGCCGAAGGCTTCTCTTATTTCAATAAGGCTTGCTTCGGGATTTTTAGCATATCCTCTTACGTAAAGTGCGGTTTCGTAGCTTAAGTAATCCTCTACGGTGCCCTCGCAGTGATTGTCCCAGAAATAGTGCTTTTCGTTCTTTTTAAGTCTTGCACATTCCATAACGTCACCAACAACAGCACTTGCGGTTGCTTCCTTACCTGCACCCTGTCCGTAAAGAAGAACGTCGCCTACGCTATCTCCTGTTATCGAAATTGCGTTATAAACGCCGTTTACGCCGGATATTAAAGAATTATCATTAACAAAGAAAGGACACACAATTGCCCCTGTTTTGCCGTTATTAAGTTTATCTGCCTTTCCGAGAAGCTTAATCTTACATCCTGCAGCGGCAGCATATGCAGCATCCTCAAGTGTAACTGCTCTTATACCCTCTGTGTGGATTTCCTCGGGGAAAATGTGAGTACCGTAAGCAATTGATGCTAAAATAGCGGTTTTTCTGCCTGCATCAAGACCATCTACGTCTGCAGTGGGGTCTTTTTCTGCATAGCCCTTATCCTGTGCAATCTTAAGTGCAGTATCAAAGGACATTTTTTCTTCAATCATCTTTGTAAGAATGAAGTTTGTAGTACCGTTGAGAATACCTGCAAAGGAAAGTATATTGTTGGCTGAAAGTGCTGAAAACATTGTTCTGATTACAGGAATACCGCCGCATACTGCAGCTTCAAACATAAATGCAGCATTGTTTTCCCTTGCTGCCTTAAAAAGCTCCTGAGCCTTTGCAGCAACCAGAGCCTTGTTTGAGGAAACAACGTTCTTGCCCTTTTCAAGACATTTTTTACAGAAGGTGAAGGCAGGCTCAACACCGCCCATTGTTTCTACAACGGTTTCAATTTCATCGTCATTTACAATTGTATCAATATCAGCAATAACTCTTGCTTCATACTTACTGCCCTTAAAATCTCTTATATCGAGAATATATTTTACCTCTAAATTTTCACCGGCACTTTTTTTCATAAGACAGGGCTTTTCATCGATGATATCAACTACACCCGAGCCTACAGTACCGCAGCCTAAAACTGCAATCTTCATATAAAACACTCCTAACGGATAGGTAAATTCTGAAATTTACACCAACATTTATTTGATTCTACTATAATAGTCACTAAAAGTAAAGATTTTTTTTACCTTCTTTTTGTAATAAATTAAATCTTAATTATTAAAAATTTTTATTGAATATTTATTTAACTTATGTTATTATGTATCTTAAGTATAGTATATTTTTTTATATATAAAGAGAAAGATTTTCGGAGGTTAAAATGGATTCATTGGGTGATATCTGGAAGGAAGTCCTCGCCATATGCAAAACTGAGGTTTCCGACGTAATGTATAATATGTGGCTTGAGCCCTTACAGTTTTATAAGCTTGACGGTGAAACCGCAGTTTTCACTGTTAATGCCGATTTTAAGAAAAACATCATTCTTTCAAAGTTTTCAGACCTTCTCAAAAGAAGCTTCGAAAGCGTTATAGGCTTTCAGGTTGAAATTGACGTTATTGTAAATCAGGCAGCCCACAAGGACTCAGAAGCAGCTCCTATAAAGGCTGATGATAAAAAAGAAAGCCAGGAAAAAAAGGAAGAGGCTCAGCCTGAAAAAACAGGTCCCGTAAGAAAGAACTCTTCATATTTCACCTTCGACAGCTTTGTTGTAGGTCAGTCAAATATGTTTGCATACGAAATGGCAAAGAAAATTGCCGCAGACCCCGGTCTTCACAACCCTTTCCTTATCTACGGAAATTCAGGTCTCGGAAAAACTCATCTTCTTTACGCTATCTATAACGAGCTTAAAAGACAGAATCCCAACTCCATAATAATTTACGAAACGGCTGAAAATTTCCTTACAGAATTTATGAACTGTCTTAACAGCAAGGAAACAAAGCCCTTCCAGAATAAATACAGAAACGTGGATGCTCTTCTTATCGACGATATTCAGATGATTAAGTCCACTGAAAGAACTCAGGAGGAATTCTTCCACACCTTTAATGCCCTTCATCAGGCAGGCAAGCAGATTGTTCTTACCTCCGACGTAACTCCCAAGGAGATGCTCGGTCTTGACGAAAGACTCAGAACTCGCTTCGAAATGGGTATCATCGCAGACGTAAGAACTCCCGATATTGAAACAAGAAAAAATATCGTTAAAAACAAGTGCCGTCAGCTGGGCATCACCCTCGGTGACAATGTAATAGATTATATTGCAACAAAAATCAAGAGCAACATCCGTCAGATTGAGGGCACACTAAATAAGATTGAGGCTCTCACTAAAATCTACGGCACTCCCCTTACATATGATCAGGTGCAGAACATCGTAAAGGACGTTATCACCGATTCTCTTCCCACTGCCTCGGTTGTGGAAAAAACAATGAGCGTTGTTTCAGAAATATACGGAATAAGCGTGGATGACATAAAGTCAAAGAGCAGAACTCAGACAATTTCCACTGCAAGAAATATCTGTATGTTCGTTATAAGACACCTTACAGGTATCACTCTCAAGGAGATAGGTACTTATTTCGGTAAGGACCACGCAACGGTTCTCAATTCAATAAATAACGTTGAAAAGGAAATGAAGGTTAATCAGACCTTCAAGAACACCGTAAATGACATTATAAGACAGGTTAAGGAAAATACCTGATAATTTTGCGGGCTTAAAAGTGCTTTACACTTGGATCCCTTAAAATATTTTCTGCGGTTGATATTTTCAACACATTATCAACAATCAACAACGGGGTTTTCCACAATTTCAACTTTAAAGATTTCAGAATAAAGTTATAAAGAAAATCTCAACAGGGTTAATTTTGAAAACTTTTCATTTTTTTCCTTTATTTCTCAAGGTATACGGAAGTTTTCAACAATTACACATCACCTATAACCATAATATTCTTTAAACATTTCCTACCCAATTACGGGGAGTGAAAATCTGTTTTACGGAGGATTAATATGAAAATAATCTGTGACACACATTCATTCACAAATACGTGCCTTAACGTACAGAGATCAATTCCTGCAAAGGCTGTACTTCCTCATCTTGAATGTATTCTTATTGAAACTCAGGAAAATTCGGTAAAGCTTACAGGCTTCGACCTTGATATTGCCGTAATTACCTCAGTTGACGTAAGAGTAGAGGAGGCAGGTGCTGCAGTTCTCAATGCAAAAACCTTCTGTGATATTCTCCGTCATCTTCCCGACAGCACAGTTACAATTACCTGTAATGAAAAGAATATCTGCACAATTACAAGCGGTGAGGTTGAATATACTCTCATAAGCCTTAATCCTGCAGAATATCCCGACCTTCCCGTGCTTACAGACGAAACCTCCTTCAGACTCAATTGCGGTGTTCTTAAGGATATGATAAAGAAAACGGTTTTCGCTGTTTCGCCCGACGACGGTAAGACAGTTCACCGCGGTGTTAAGTTTGAAATCGAAGCCGGTGAAATCAAGCTTGTTGCCCTCGACGGCTACCGCCTTGCAATCAGAAAGGAATTTACTGATTATAATGGTGAGGCACTTAAGTTTGTTGTGCCTGCAAAAACTCTTTATGAAATTATAAAGCTCAGCGAAAATGACGACGGCTTTGCAGAAATTTCAAAGGGCAGAAGACACATTATGTTCAACGTAAACGGTTACTGCCTTATTTCAAAGCTTTTAGAGGGTGAATTTCTCGACTACAGAACTGCCTTTCCCAAGGGAAAGACTGCAGTTGTAAGAGCAAACACAAAGAAATTCATAGATTCAATAGAAAGAACCTCAATCATTATTACAGAAAAGGTAAGAAGCCCCTTAAGATGTATATTTGAGGATGACGAAATAAAGGTTTCCGCCGTAACGGCTCTCGGCAGTGCCAGCGACAGAATCCCTGTTTCCGTTTCAGGTGATACAACAGAAATAGGCTTCAATAACAGATATCTTCTTGAGGCACTCAGAAGCTGTGAAACCGACGAGGTGCTTATTAATCTCAATGGCTCACTTTCCCCTGCAGTAATCGTTCCTCCCGAAGGAGATAATTTCCTTTATCTTATCCTTCCCGTTAAGATAAAGAGCGAATAAGAGATGGACAGAATGGAAAAGAAAGTTATTAAAAAAATTGCCGTCAGAGCAAAGGTACAGTCAGAGGAAAAGCTTTTTATCACAACTCCCTTTATAAAGCTTGATTCTGCACTCAAGCTTTCCGGTCTTGCAGAAACCGGCGGTATGGCAAAAACGTTTATTGAAGAGGGCTCTGTAAAGGTAAATGGAGAAGAATGTCTTCAGCGCGGAAAGAAGCTTTATAACGGAGATAAGATTTTCTTCAGAAACAGCCTTCTCGTAATTTCCTCTGCTGATGAAAATTAAAGATTTTTCAATAAAAAATTACCGTAACATCGAAGAGCTTTATTTTGAGCCATGCGACGGTGTAAATATAATCTACGGCGAAAACGCTCAGGGAAAAACCAATATTTTAGAGGCTATGTTTCTTTTTACGGGACTCAAGAGCTTCCGTAGCTCAAAGGACAGTGAGCTTTTGCAGTTCGGAAAGCCTCAGGCAAGACTCAATATCGGCTTTTTCACCTCACAAAGAGAGCACAAGGGTGAAATAAAAATAACCGACAGAAGGCGCGCAAGCCTTAACGGTGTTTCTCTTAAATCACCCACGGAGCTTATGAGTCGTTTTCCTGCAGCACTTTTCTCTCCCGGCTTTATGTCACTTATACAAAGCGGACCGTCAGAGAGAAGAAAATTTATTGATTCCGCAATTTGTCAGATTAAGCCGAAATACGCCGTGCTACTTTCGGAGTATACCAAGCTTATTAAACAGAGAAATGCGGTTTTAAGGGATAATGAGGACGTAAAAAGCGTAAAAATCTTCCTTGATTGTATAAATGAATCCTTCTGCAGGCTTGGAGAAGAGATTTTTAATGAAAGAAAGGCATATCTTGACCTGCTTTTACCCTATGCCTCGGAAATTTATTCGGGTCTTTCATCGGGTAAGGAGGAAATAAGCTTTACTTATTTAAGAAAGGGCTGCCACAGTGAAAGCGAAACCCTTTCGGATATTATAAAAAGCCACGAAAGAGCAGATATAAATGCAAAAATGACCCTCACGGGTCCTCACAGAGATGATATTGAAATAAATATCAATTCCGTTTCTGCAAGAAGCTTCGGTTCACAGGGACAGAAGCGTTCCGCTGCAATTGCACTTAAGCTTTCGGAGGCTGAGGTAATTAAAAGCATTATCGGAGAGGAGCCTGTAATTTTGCTGGACGATGTTATGAGTGAGCTCGACACGGCAAGACAGGATTACATTCTCAATCACATAAAAAACAGACAGGTTTTCATCACCTGCTGCGACCCTGCCTCAATACTTCGTATGAGTGAGGGTAAAACCTTCAATATAAAAGAAGGAAGGCTTGTGTAAAATGTATCTTCATTTAGGACACGACACAGTCATAAGAAAAGAGGAAATACTTGGTATTTTTGATATAGATACCTCAACTGTAGGCAAGCATACAAGAAATTATCTTGCCGTAAAGGAAAAGGAAGGTAAGTGTATAACCGTAACCTACGAGCTTCCCCGCTCCTTTGTTGTGTGTACCGATAAAAACGAAAATGAAACCGTATATATTTCCCAGCTTTCGCCGCTTACTCTTCTTAAGCGCTCGGAAGATATAATTTAACTTGTTTTTTTAACTCTAAGGAGGATCAATAAATGGATATTCCCGAAAACAACATTCCCGAGATCAGAGATGCTGAATTTCAGGAAACAGTCGTAAAGGATTCTGAGGAGCAGATGAATACTGTTGTAACTGAGGTTTACGACGCAAATCAGATTCAGGTGCTTGAAGGACTTGAGGCTGTAAGAAAAAGACCCGGTATGTATATCGGCTCAACAGGTCCCAGAGGTCTTCACCATCTGGTATATGAAATTCTCGACAACTCAATTGACGAGGCTCTTGCAGGCTATTGTACTCACATCGAGGTTGAAATTCTTCCCGGTGATATAATTACCGTAAGGGATAACGGTCGAGGAATTCCCACCGATATCAATGAAAAGCAGGGCCTTCCTGCCGTAACTGTTGTTCTTACAGTGCTTCACGCAGGCGGTAAGTTCGGCGGCAGCGGCTATAAGGTATCCGGCGGTCTTCACGGTGTTGGTTCTTCTGTTGTTAATGCCCTTTCAGAATGGCTTGAGGTTGAGGTAAGTCAGAACGGTCATATTCACAAGCAGAGATTCGAAAGAGGTGCAATTGCCACCGACCTTGAAATTATCGGTGACACAGACGAAACAGGTACTCTCGTACGCTTCAAGGCTGACCCCGAGGTTTTCACTGAAACCACTGTTTACGAATATGAAACTCTTCAGAGAAGAATAAGAGAGCAGGCATTCCTTAATGCAGGTCTTCGTATTTCTCTTACCGACAGACGTGATGAGGAAAATATAGTAGAGGACGTATACTGCTTTGAGGGCGGTCTTTCAAGCTTCGTTCAGTATATTAACGATTCCCGTGCTCTTACTCCCATTCATGATGCACCCATGCATTTTTCCGTTGTTAAGGAGGACAGAAGCGCTGAGGTTGCAATTATGTATAATGACGGATATAACGAAAATATCCAGTCATTCGCAAATAACGTTCGTACCGTTGACGGCGGTACTCACGAAACAGGCTTTAAGAATGCTCTTACCCGAGTTTTTAATGACTACGGCAGAAAATATAATTTCCTTAAGGATGCAGACAAGAATCTTTCCGGTGATGACGTAAGAGAAGGTCTTACCGCAGTTATCAGCGTAAAGCTCACCGAGGCTGAATTCGAAGGACAGACAAAGGGTAAGCTGGGTAATACAGACATTACTCCCCTTGTTCAGCAGATGGTTTATGAAAAGCTTTCTACATATTTCGAGGAAAACCCTTCCGTAGCACGTGCTATTTTCAACAAAGCTCTTGATGCTTCCCGTGCACGTGAGGCTGCAAGAAAGGCTAAGGAGCTTGCAAGAAGAAAGAGTGCACTTGAAGGTAACTCTCTTCCCGGTAAGCTTGCCGACTGTACGGATAAAAATCCCGAAAACACAGAGCTTTACATCGTCGAGGGTGATTCAGCGGGCGGCTCAGCAAAGGAAGGCAGAGACAGAAGAACTCAGGCTATCCTTGCTCTTTGGGGTAAAATGCTCAACGTTGAAAAATCACGTATCGATAAGGTTATTGGTAATGAAAAGCTCGTTCCCGTTGTGCTTGCACTGGGTACCGGTATCGGTGAAGACTTTGATATCACAAAGCTTCGTTATCACAAGGTTGTTATTATGGCCGATGCCGACGTCGACGGTGCACATATAAGAACTCTTCTTCTTACCTTCTTCTTCCGTTATATGCGTCCTCTTATTGAGCAGGGCTTCGTATATATCGCTCAGCCTCCCCTTTTCAAGATTTCAAAGGGTAAGCGTCACGAATATGCATATTCCGACGAAGAAAGAGATGCTTTTATTGCTGAAATGGGACAGGGCTGCTCCATTCAGAGATATAAGGGTCTTGGTGAAATGGATCCCGAGCAGCTTTGGGAAACCACAATGGACCCCGAAAGAAGAACAATGCTTCGCGTAAATCTTCACGATGCCGAGGAAGCAGACGAAACCTTCTCAATTCTTATGGGTGACAAGGTTGAGCCCAGAAAAGAATTCATTGAAAAGAACGCAAAATTCGTTCAGAACCTCGATATTTAAGGAGTAGTATGATGGATAACGAAAATAAGATAAATGAAACTATGGAAGAGAATAAGCCTCAGGGAACTCTCGTTCAGGTAGACCTTAATAAGGAAATGAGAAGCTATTTCCTTGACTATTCAATGTCGGTTATTACCCAGCGAGCACTTCCTGACGTGCGTGACGGCTTAAAGCCCGTTCACCGTCGAATTCTCTATACAATGCACGAAAATAATCTTACTCCCGATAAGGAATACCGTAAGTGCGCCGATACCGTCGGCTCAGTTCTCGGTCGTTATCATCCTCACGGTGACGCATCTGTTTACGATGCTATGGTAAGACTTGCACAGAGCTTCTCAACAAGATATATTCTTGTTGACGGTCACGGTAACTTCGGTACCGTTGACGGTGACCCTGCTGCTGCATACAGATATACAGAATCAAGAATGAGCAAGATTTCTCTTGAAATGCTCACAGATATTGAAAAGGATACCGTTGATTTTACAGGCAACTACGACGACAGACTCAAGGAGCCCACAGTTCTTCCTGCACGCTTCCCAAATCTTCTTGTAAACGGCTCAACAGGTATTGCCGTCGGTATGGCAACAAACATACCTCCCCACAACCTCGGTGAGGTTATCGACGGTATGTGCTGCATTATTGATAATCCCGACTGCTCACTTGAGGAAATTTTAGAGCACATCAAGGGACCTGACTTCCCCACAAGAGGTATTATCATGGGAAGAGCAGGCATCAGAGCTGCATACGCAACAGGCAGAGGTAAAATTACCGTACGTGCCCGCTGCGAAATTCAGGAGGGCAAGAACGGCAGATATCAGATTATTGTAACTGAGCTTCCCTACCAGGTTAATAAGGCAAGACTTATCGAGTCAATTGCCGAGCTTCATAAGGAAAAGCGTATTGAGGGTATTTCAGATATCAACGACTACTCCTCAAGAGAGGGTATGAACATCACAATTGACCTTAAACGTGATGCTAATCCCCAGATTGTTCTCAATCAGCTTTATTCCTTCACACAGCTTCAGACAACCTTTGGCGTAATTCAGTTAGCCCTTGTTGACGGCGTACCCAAGGTGCTTACGCTCAAGGAAATGCTTATGCACTACATTGACCATCAGGTTAACGTGGTTACAAGAAGAACTGAATTTGATCTTAAGAAGGCTAAGGAGCGTCAGCATATTCTCGAGGCACTTCTCAAGGCTCTTGATTTTATTGATGAGGTTATTAATATCCTCCGTGCATCAAAGTCTATTGCCGAAGGTAAGGAAAGACTTATGCAGCGATTCGGATTTGATGAAATCCAGGCTAACCACATCGTTCAGATGCGTCTTGGTCAGCTTACAGGTCTTGAAAGAGAAAAGCTTGAAGAGGAAGAAAGAGTGCTTGCAGAAAAGATTGCACGCTTCCTTGAAATTCTTTCCTCACGCGAAAACGTTCTCGCACTCGTTAAGGAGGAGGCTCTTGTTATAAGAGATAAGTTCTCAGATGACAGAAGAAGTGAAATTGTGAACGTTACAGGCGAAATGGATATTGAAGACCTTATTCCTGAGGAGGACTGTGTATTTACAAAGACCTCCATGGGCTACATCAAGAGAATGAGTGTTGACGAATATCAGATACAGAAGAAGGGCGGTAAGGGCAGAATCGGTATCACCCGCCGCGAGGAGGACGTTGTTGACACAATGTTCACCGCTTCAACTCATTCACATATTATGTTCTTTACCACAAAGGGTAAGGCATATATGATAAAGGGCTATGAAATTCCTGAGGGAAGCCGTACAAGTAAGGGTATGAACCTTGTTAATATCCTTCCCATTGAGGGTGACGAAAAGGTTACCACAATGATTATGATTCCCAAGGAGCACGATGATCTCTTCCTTTGTATGATTACAAGAAACGGTATCATCAAGAGAACTGAGCTTGAAAACTTCAGAAACATCAGAAAGTCAGGTATTATTGCTATTAATCTTGACGAGGGCGACGTGCTTCAGAAGGTGCTTCTCACAACAGGCAGTCAGGATCTGTTTGTTGCTACAAAGAAGGGTCTTGGTATCCGCTTCAATGAAACAGATGCACGAGTAATAGGCAGAACCGCACGAGGTGTTAAGGCTATTACCTTCAAGTATCCCGACGACAGAGTTGTAGGCATGGAAATTCTTGATGAGGAATCAGGCGGAAAGCTTCTTACCGTCAGCGAATGGGGTAACGGCAGAAAGAGTGATTTCTCCGACTATCACGTTCAGTCAAGAGGCGGTTACGGCTCAATCAACTACAGAACCGAAAAATACGGCGACGTTGCTGCTATTAAGGTTGTATATGAGGATGATGACGTTATCCTTATTTCCGAGCAGGGCATCATAATCCGTATTGCTTCCGAAAGCATCAGAGAATGTGCACGTCCTTCAAAGGGTGTACGTCTTATGAAGCTTGCTGAAAGTGACAGTGTTATTACTCTTACACTTGCAAAAAATTCCGGTGAAGAAACCGAAAAGCCCGACGAGGCAGACGTTGAGGCTGATGCCCGTGAAGGTACACAGACTGCAGAAGCAGCTGAGGCAGTAGCAGAAGCACCTGCTTCACAGGAATAAGCTTGTATTTATCGGTGGTATAAATTATGAAAAATAAGAAAGATATGTCCGAAGGCAGAAGAAATCTGCTTACTATTCTTTCCGGTGTTGCTCTCGGCATTGTAATTGTTTTTATTATTATGGGCTTCAGCCTTATGGGCAAAATGGGAATTATCAATTTCGGTTCAAGCAGCGGTCCTTCAGATTTTGTTGAGGTTACCGAGGCCGGAGATGAAAATATCAATATCGAGCAGCTTGAGGAGCTCAGAGGTCTTACGGACCTTTCCTCAGTGCTTAAAAACTGGGCTGACAACACGACCGAGAATTCTCTTATGAGAAGCAAGGACGTTATAAACGTTCTTCTTATCGGTCTTGATGCCTCTGACAGTAATTCCGATGCAATTATTATCGCTTCTCTCAATAAGAAAACTCAGAAGATTTATCTTACCTCTGTTTTCCGCGATTCTTATACTTATATAAGCACGTCCTCGGGTGACAGATACGCAAAGATAAATGCCTGCTATGCAAACGGCGGTGCTGACAAGCTTATTGAAACGCTTCAGAATAATTTCAAAATCAGAATTGACTATTACGTTTCCGTAAACTTTGATTCCTTTAGCTCTATTGTTGATACCCTCGGCGGTATTACTCTTGACGTTCAGGAATATGAGGCAGCAGCCGTAAGAGCAGAAATCAAGGGCGCCTGTCCCTCAGGTGAAGGTGTTCTTCTTAACGGTGAGCAGGCACTTGCCTTCTGCAGAATCAGAAAGTGCGATGCAGACTCAGACGTCAGCCGAACAAGAAGACAGCGTCAGTTTATAAACGCTCTTATTGACGAAGCACAGAACATCAGCATCAGTCAGATTTCTCCCCTTCTCAACAGTGTTATAAAGTACGTAAAGACCAATTGCAGTGTTACCGATATTATTTCATTGGGAACACAGGCTCTTACGAATAAGTGGTATAACTATGAAATAGTTTCATCCGCTGTCCCCTCTGAGGACCACAGAATGGACTACAGAGGCTATGCCTGGGTATGGATAGTTGATTATCCTGCAGCGGCAAGGGAATTACAGGAAACTATTTACGGCTCATCTAATATCGAGCTCAGTGAGGACAGAGTGTCCGCAATCGATATTATGAGAAACGCAGGCAGCACAGGAAACGCTGCTCCGTAAGAGCTTATATATCAATAAAAAAGCCGGCATTATGTGTCGGCTTTTTATTATACGTATTAAAATAAATACCCTGCAGTATCTGAAAAAAATCAGCTGCAGGGCTATTTTGTTATGTAATAATATACATATATAAAGAATATATATACACTATTCGTGATTCTTATATATCATATATGAAAATATATATTGCTGGGCAAGACCTCTGTCCGGTGAAAAGAAATCGGGAAGCTTGTCAGGATAGAATGCTTTTGTTGCTCTTTCTATATGTCGGTCCACGGGATAGCAATCTGTAAAGCCCAGTGAAAAAAGAAGTGTGCAATCGGCTACCTTTCTGCCTACTCCCTTTATTTTCATAAGCTCTTTTCTTGCTTCATCCTGTGAAAGAGTTCTTATATAATTGAAATCAATCTCACCGTCCGCAACCCTTCTTGCGGCATCAATAATATATGGTACTCTGTAGCCTGCCTTTAGAAATGCAAGCTCCTCCTCGCTTTTTTCTGCAATAAGCTGTGCTGAGGGGAAGGTATAGCCGTTGCCGGTATTCTCACCGAAGGCTTCACAAAGGCGTTTTATTATGCCTTTTATGCGTGGGATATTGTTACAGGCCGAAATAATAAACGAGCAGAGTGTTTCCCACGGCTCCTGATTCAGTATTCTTATTGCGCCGAAATGCTTATATGCCTCAAGAATAAAGCTGTCACGGCATAGTCTTTCAACTGTGTTGCCATAATCTGAGGAAAGGGAGAAATAATCTGTCCATATTTTCTCTACGTCTTCATAGCAGGTGTCGGTAAAAAGTAGACCGCCGTTTTCTGCTTTTACTGTAACACTTTTTCCGTAGGCTATCCCCGAAAAAGTGCCGTCGGCATTTTTCTCCCATCGGAATGCCTGACCGCAGTCGAGAGTAAGACCGAGATTTATTTCACCGAAATTCTGAACAAAAATTCCCTTTTCTGTCTGACTGATTTTCAATTTTTCACAGCCCCTTCTTTGTTGTCATTTTAAATAAAATTTTCAGAAAATTCTATTTAAAATTATTTCCATTTTGTATAGCCTGCAAGGTATAAAAACTCAGTGTATATGTTAAAAAATTAACAAAGTACCGATGTTGATAACTTTCTGAGGGTGTAAACGCAGGCAAACAAGGGTTTTCAACAGTAGTTTTCAACATTATCAACAGAGTTATCAACAATTTTGCACTTTTACACAATATACAAAACGTATAAAAACATTTACAATTAAAATTACAAATTGAACAAGTGTCATTTTCCGACGTTTTATCTGCCGGGAAAAATGCCGTCGGATTCTGTCGGATTCTGCAAATCGGATATAGTGTGTCAGTAAGCGTCGCTCCCCCACTATATGTATTCTTACACACATATTGTTAAAAAATTAACAAGACCTTTTTGCCGTTTTTCCGGCTTTTTCAGTGTGGTCTTTGTGTGCATGTGCTCTGAGATATGCTTATGGGGCGTTACGACAAAATACTTTTATCTTTTTTGCCTAAAACTGCCTGCGCGGGCAATAATAAGTGTGAGCTGAAAAGCCATAATCAGATTTGCGAGGTAAAATTATGCTTAAAGGTGTAAACCGTCAGGTGGTTGATATTACCCAGCCTGACAGTATTTATTTTGAACGTGTTATATTTTTTGTAAAGCCCGAGTTTTGTGAAATGAGTGAGCGCCGCCTTAAAGCCAACGCACGAGAGCTTATTGATGCTGCCACTCCCCCACCCTTCGAAAAGGTCAAGAGCAGAAAAAATGAAAAGCTGCGGCAGTTGCTCAGATTTTTACTTGTTGCTATTGCAGGTGCTGCCACGTCTGCGGCAGGCTTTATGATATTTCTCTGATAAGAAGATCTGAGTGATGCAAGGCTGTATAAAAATGCATTGTACGTCGTTTGTATAAACGGGTGAAATTATTTGCCGACGCAGAATTTTGAGAACACCTCATTGACAATTTCCTCACTTGCCTTTTTGCCTGTGAGTGTCAAAAGCTCTTCTATTGCGCAGTCTATGCTGACGTTTACTGCGTCAATTGTAAGACCCATATCAATGGCGTTTTTTGCTTCTTTTATGCAATCGAGCGCCTTTAAGGTGCAGTCATACTGACGTCCTGCCATAAGCATTTCCTGTGAAAAATCAAGTCCGCCCGTGCCTAAAATTCCTTCAAGTGCCTGACGTATTGCTTCAGTGCTTTCGTAATTTTTTGCTGAAAGTGTTACGCAGACGGGGATATATTTTTCGATATCCTCCTGCGAAAAAGCAGGTGTAAGGTCTGATTTATTTATAATACCAAGGCATCTTTTTGTTCTGCAGATTTCCAACAGAGAAATATCCTCATCATCAAGTGGGCGTGAAACGTCGAATACTGCAAGGATAAGGTCGGCGGTTTCAATACGGCTTTTTGCCATATTTACACCTATGCTTTCAACTTCGTCTGTTGTATCGTGGATTCCAGCGGTATCTGCAAGACGAAGAAGAATATCTCCGATACGCACGGTTTCCTCGACTATGTCGCGTGTTGTGCCTGCAATAGAGGTAACGATTGACCTTTCGCAGCCTGAAAGCACGTTCATAAGAGTGGACTTTCCGACGTTGGGCTTGCCGCAGATTACGGTATTTACACCCTCAGTTACTGCCTTGCCGCTGTCGTATCTTTTAATAAGCGCGTCAAGCTCAGCCTCTATCTGTGAAAGGGTAGAGTATAAGGCGCCTGTTTCTACGGCAGGGATGTCCTCGTCGGGGTAGTCGCTCCAGGCGGCAAGCGCTGCGGCACTTGTTATAAGAGATGAGCATATTTCACCTATTTTTTTACTTACGTTACCCTTTAAGGTGTTTCTTGCAGCATTGAGTGCTGCTTCACCTGATGCAGAAATAACGTTCATAACGCTTTCTGCCTGAATAAGGTCAAGCTTTCCGTTAAGGAAGGCTCTTTTTGTAAATTCACCGGCAGAAGCAGGGGAGGCACCGAGGCTGAAAACAAGGCGCAGCACCTTATTCATTATATAAAGACCGCCGTGGCAGCAGATTTCGCAGACGTCCTCGCCCGTGTAGCTTTTCGGAGCGCGGTAAACTATAACGACGGCGTCGTCAATAGGGGAGTCATTCTCAAAAATCTGACCGTATGAAGCGGTGTAGCCCTTCATATCACAGACCTTTTTACCTGAAAAGGCTTTGAAAACCCTTTCAGTTACTGTTATTGCGTCGTCGCCTGATATTCTGATTATTCCTATTCCGCCTGCTGCGTTAGGTGTTGCAATTGCCGCTATTGTTGACATAACCGTCTCCTTGATGCTTCTTACTATATATACATTATAATACAACTGCACATTATATTGCAATATGTCAATTTCTGTGTTATAATTTATTGTTACTAAATGCTTACAAGGAGTATTTCAATGGATTATTTTTCAGGAAAATATGATATTGCCGTAATCGGTGCAGGACACGCAGGCATCGAAGCCGCTCTTGCCGCTGCAAGGCTTGGTACAAGGGTAGTGTGCTTCACCGTAAATCTTGACTGGATAGGCAATATGGCTTGCAATCCCTCAATAGGCGGCACGTCAAAGGGACATCTTGTCCGTGAAATTGACGCTCTCGGCGGTGAAATGGGTATTGCTGCAGATAAAAATACACTTCAGAGCCGTATGCTTAACTTAGGCAAGGGTCCTGCAGTTCATTCTCTTCGTGCTCAGATAGACAGAAGGGAATATTCCAAATATATGAAAAATGTCCTTGAAAAGCAGGAAAATCTTACTCTTGTACAGGCAGAAATAGTATCTCTTAACAAAAATAATTCCATTTGGGAATTAAAAACACAGCTTGACTGTGTTTATCATGCAACCTGCGTTATTCTTGCAACAGGAACGTTTCTTGACGGCAAGATTTATGTCGGTGACAAGGTATATTCAAGCGGACCTGACGGAATGTTCCCTGCAATAGGTCTTTCGGAATCTCTTCGCAGTCAGGGAATTAATCTGCGCCGCTTCAAAACAGGTACTCCTTCCCGCGTAAACAGAAGAAGCGTTGATTTTACAGACCTTGAGGAGCAGTTCGGTGATGAAAGGGTAGTCCCCTTTTCATTTTCAACTAAGGAAAAGCCTGAGAATATTCTTTCCTGCTTCATTACGTATACAAATGAGGAAACAAAGCGCATAATAATGGATAATCTGCACCGTTCCCCATTATTTGGTGGTGTGATAGAGGGTGTAGGCCCAAGATATTGTCCCAGCATCGAGGATAAGATGGTCCGTTTCTCTGAAAAGGAGCGCCATCAGATATTCATCGAGCCCTGCGGACTTGATACTGAGGAGCTTTATTTACAGGGACTTTCATCATCCTTGCCTGTTGACGTGCAGGAGGCCTTTGTTCATTCAATCAAGGGGCTTGAGCGTTGTGAGATAATGAGAAACGCCTATGCTATTGAATATGACTGTGTTGACCCTCTTGAGCTTCGTCCTACGCTTGAATTCCTCAATTTTGAAGGACTTTACGGTGCAGGTCAGTTCAACGGCTCAAGCGGTTACGAGGAAGCTGCGGCACAGGGACTTGTTGCAGGCATCAATGCAGCACTTAAAATTCTCGGTAAAGAGCCCTTTATCCTCGAGCGTTCAGGCTCATACATTGGCACTCTTATTGATGACCTTGTCACAAAGGGCTGTAACGAGCCCTACAGAATGATGACCTCACGATCTGAATACCGTTTAATTTTACGACAGGATAATGCTGATATCCGACTTCTTGAAAAGGGATATGAGCTTGGTCTTGTGAGTCAGGAGAAATATGATCGTTTTCTTGAAAAAATGCGACTTATTGAAATTGAGCGCAGAAGAACGGAAACAACAGTAATTGCGCCTAATGAGGAGATAAACAAGCTTCTTGTTTCACGTGAAACATCTGCATTGACAACAGGATGCAAGCTTGCTGACCTTATAAGAAGACCTCAGCTGAATTATGAGGTGCTCACTCCCTTTGATAAAACAAGACCCGAGCTTGATTTTGAGGTCTTTGAACAGGTGGAAATAGATCTTAAATATGAAGGTTATATAAAAAGACAGCTTTCTCAGGTAAATGAAATGCGCAGACTTGAGGAAAAACGCATTCCTGAGGATATAGATTATAAGGATGTAATTAATCTCCGTACGGAGGCAATTGAAAAATTAAACAAAATCAGACCTGAAAGCGTCGGTCAGGCGTCAAGAATTTCAGGTGTAAGCCCTGCCGATATTTCTGTGTTGCTTATATATCTTGCTAAAAATCAGAGGGGGAATGTCAAGTGATTTCTAAAGAGCTTCTTAAAACCTCATGCGATTCTCTCGGTATTTCTATTACCGATGATGCAATCGACAGGTTTGATAAGTATGCACAGATGCTTGTTGACTATAATGAAAAAGTGAATCTTACTGCAATTACTGCTCCCGATGATATAGTTATAAAGCATTTTGCAGATAGTTTGTGTCTTAATAAGTTTGTAGATTTAAGCGGTAAGAGGATAATTGACGTAGGAACAGGTGCGGGCTTTCCCGGTGCGGCACTGCTTGTTCACAATCCTTCCATTGATATTACTATGATTGACTCTGTTAATAAAAAGCTTGATTTTATAAGATTTCTTCTTAAGGAGCTTGGTCTTAACGGAAACGTAGTTACAATAAGAGCTGAGGATGCGGCAAAGAAGAGTGATTACAGAGAAAAATTTGACGTTGTAACCTCCCGTGCGGTTGCGGCTCTGAACGTGCTCAGTGAATATTCCGTTCCTCTTGTTAAGGTAGGCGGTATTTTTGCTCCTCTTAAGGCAGTTCTTTCTCCCGAAGAGGACCAGAGAGGCTGCGGTGCTATCGCAAATCTCGGCGCAAAGGTTCTTGAAAAGAACAGATATACTATTCCTGACGGCAGTGAAAGAGAAATAATTATTGCTAAAAAGTTATCGCAGACTTCGGCAAAATACCCCAGAGCATATGCTCAGATCTCAAAAAAACCTCTTTAATTGCCTTAAGTTCTATATAATTACAGACAAAATTCATTAAATATTGAAAGTAATCCGTGGTATTATTCGGTTGTAGGACAACCAGTATATATCACGGATTTTATTTTGGTGTATTTATGTTAAAAAATAAGGTTAAAACAGGCGGAACAATCCTTCTTATTCCTACAGAGGATATATTGCCGACGGAATATTCATCAAGAAAGGTTGTTTCTCTTGAGGAGCTTTACAGGCTTGCAGATTCAATCAGGGCATCGGGAATTCTCTGTCCTCTCACGGTAAGCCCATACGGAAACGGCTGCTACAGAGTTGTTTCGGGGGAGAGAAGGCGTCGTGCAGCGGTGATGGCAGGGTGCGGCTATCTTCCTTGTGTGGTTATTGATATTGATGAGTATGACGCAGTGCTTTATAACGTATGCGAAAATATGCACAGGAAGGAGCTTCATTTTCTTGAGGCGGCCGCAATTATTGATGAATTGCATAATATTATGGGTATTTCAGAGATTTCTCGCCGTCTTTCAGTGCCTGAGGGCGTAATATTATCGCGAATTAAGCTACTGACCCTGCCTGAAAACGTCCGCTGGCGGATAATTTCAGGGGAGTTATCCGAGCATGATGCCAATGCGATTGTCAGGGTAGAGGACAGTGCCAGGCAGATTGAAATAGCTGAAATGATGGTTTCTTCGGGCTGCAGCTTCAGTGAAGCCCTTGAAATGACTGAAAAATTTCCTAAAAAAACTGTTTTTGCGGCACATTACCGCGATTTCAGGATATTTGAGAATACAATTGAGCATGCAATTGATACTATGCAGGCTTCAGGAATCAGTGCGGATTTTATAAAAAATACGGAAAATGATTCAATTGTATATACGGTTTCTATTAACAAGCTGATTAAGAGGTAACCCTCTTTACCATCCAGCCCATATCTTTCTCTTTCACACCCCACATCCAAACAGAAGAACCGTCGGCTTGCCGGCGGTTCTTCTGTTTAGCAGGAAATTAATAGCAGTTACACAGAAAAGACAGAATGCTTAGTTATTGATGTAGGGGTTAAAGGAGTGTTGTTTCACGTGAAACAGTGAAAACCAATAGAAATTCAGTTAAACTGACAGTAAAATGATAAAATTATTGAGAAAAATAACAAAAAAATATACTTTCTGCGTTTGCTATTGATTTTTTTGTTCCCCTTTGGTATACTTATCCTATTATTATAAATAATATATAATAACTATATTATATAAAGGAGGAGCCGCCTATGGCAAAAACAATTGCCGTTCTTAATCAGAAGGGTGGAGTAGGGAAGACCACTACTGCCGTAAACCTTGCCGCATGTATCGGTGCAAAGGGCAAAAAGGTGCTTCTGGTTGATATTGACCCTCAGGGCAATTCCACAAGCGGCTTTGGAGTAGATAAAAGAGCCATCAAGGTTTCATCCTATGATGTGCTTGTCGGCAACAATAAGGCTGAGGAAGGCGTAATTCATACAGAATTTGAAGGCGTCGACCTTATGGTTTCAAATATGAATTTAGCAGGCGCAGAGCTTGAAATAATTGATATTAAAAACCGTGAAAGCCTTCTTAAGAACGCACTTGCCGCAATATGGGAGAATTACGACTATATTTTCCTTGATTGCCCCCCGTCACTCGGACTTATCACTCTCAATGCGCTTACGGCATCCGATACGTTTTTAGTTCCCATACAGTGTGAATATTACGCCCTTGAACGACTTTCACAGCTTATGGCAACCGCAAGAAACATCAAACGACTTTACAATCCCTACATAGAGCTCGAAGGAGTTCTGCTTACAATGTATGACGGAAGACTCAATCTTACTCAGCAGGTTGTTGAGGAGGTTAAGAAATTCTTCCCGAAAAAGGTATATTCTACCACAATTCCCAGAAATGTTCGCTTGTCAGAGGCTCCCAGCTTCGGACAGCCCATAATATATTTTGACAAACGCTCAAAGGGAGCAGAGGCTTATATGGACTTTGCAGACGAGTTCTTGTCGAAGCAGGACAGGAGGTAAATAAATGGCAGCAAAAAAAGGCGGTCTCGGAAAGGGCTTTGACAGTCTTTTTCTTGATAATTCCTCGGATGCATTATCCGACGGCGGCTCAGTAATGCTTTCTATCAGTGAAATCGAGCCTGACCGCGGTCAGCCGAGAACAAAGTTTACTGAGGAGGCGCTTGCTGAGCTTGAGGCTTCAATCAGAGAATTCGGTGTGCTTCAGCCTCTTCTTGTGCGCCCTATGTCTGACGGGTCATATAAAATCGTTGCAGGTGAAAGGCGCTACAGAGCATCAAGAAGAGCAGGCCTTACAGAGGTTCCCGTAATTATAAAATCACTTACAGATGCGGAAGCGGCAGCTATCGCACTTATAGAAAATCTTCAGCGAGAGGACTTAAACCCCATTGAAGAGGCAGCAGGTATCAGAAAGCTTATTGAGGAATACGGTTACACCCAGGAGGAAGCCGCAGAGAAGCTTTCAAAGTCACGTCCCGCAATTGCAAATGCATTAAGACTTCTTGCACTTCCTAAGGGCGTTGCAAAAATGGTTGAGGAGGGACTTTTATCTGCAGGTCACGCAAGAGCACTGCTCGGACTTGACGATGAACAGTTAATTTCCGACACTGCAAACGATATTGTCGAAAAACAGTTGTCGGTAAGACAGACCGAGCAGCTTGTTAAGGCTTTAAAGAAGCCCGCAAAAGAAAAAACAGTCAAAAAGGCAAGAGATAAGTTCTACGATGAGGTTGAGCTTTCTCTTTCAGACGTGCTTGCAAGAAAGGTTACCGTATCAAATTCGGGAAAGGGCGGAAAAATTGAAATAGAATTTTTCGATGCCGACGATCTTCAGAAGCTCGCAAAGCTTTTTCAGGAAGACTGATTGAGGAGGATATAAAATGATTGATATAAGATTTTTAAGAGAAAATCCCGACATAGTAAGGGAGAACATTAAAAAGAAGTTCCAGGACAACAAGCTTCCCCTTGTTGATGAGGTTTTAGCACTTGATATTGAAAGCAGAAAGAACAAGACAGAGGCTGATAATCTCCGTGCTTCAAGAAATAAGTACTCCAAGCAGATTGGTGCTCTTATGGGACAGGGCAAGAAGGAAGAGGCAGAGGAAATGAAGAAGCTCGTAAACGAGCAGTCCGCTGCACTTGCCGCTGCTGAAGAAAAGGAAGCAGAGCTTCAGGAAAAAATCACAAGAATAATGATGACAATTCCCAACATTATCGACGACAGCGTACCTATCGGTAAGGATGACAGTGAAAACGTTGAGGTTCAGCGCTACGGTGAGCCCGTTGTTCCCTCCTTCCCCATTCCTTATCACACCGATATTATGGAGCGCTTCAACGGCATTGACCTTGACAGCGCAAGAAGAGTAGCAGGTAACGGCTTCTACTATCTTATGGGAGATATCGCAAGAATTCATTCTTCAGTTATCTCTTATGCAAGAGATTTTATGATTGACCGCGGCTTTACCTACTGCATTCCTCCCTTTATGATCAGAAGCGACGTTGTTACAGGCGTTATGAGCTTCGCAGAAATGGAAGCTATGATGTATAAAATTGAGGGCGAGGATCTTTATCTCATCGGTACAAGTGAGCATTCAATGATCGGTAAGTTCATTGATACAATCGTTCCCGAGGATACTCTTCCTCAGGCTCTTACAAGCTATTCTCCCTGCTTCCGTAAGGAAAAGGGCGCTCACGGCATCGAAGAAAGAGGCGTTTACAGAATCCACCAGTTCGAAAAGCAGGAAATGGTAGTTGTTTGTAAGCCCGAGGACAGTAAGATTTGGTTTGAAAAGCTCTGGCAGAACACGGTTGACCTTTTCAGAAGCCTTGATATCCCCGTAAGAACACTTGAATGCTGCTCCGGCGACCTTGCAGACCTTAAGGTAAAGAGCATTGACGTTGAGGCATGGTCACCCCGTCAGGGCAAGTATTTCGAGGTAGGCTCCTGCTCAAACCTCGGCGATGCACAGGCAAGAAGACTGAAGATAAGAGTAAACGGCAAGGACGGCAAGTATCTTGCACATACTCTTAACAACACGGTTGTTGCTCCCCCCAGAATGCTTATTGCCTTCCTTGAAAACAACCTTAATGAGGACGGCAGCGTAAACATTCCCGAGGCACTTCGTCCTTATATGGGCGGCAAGGAAAAGATTATTCCTGTAAAATAATTCTTTTTAAGATTTATATACCATATCATACCAAGGAGAAGAAAAATGGATCCTATCAAAGTAGATTTTTCCGACAGCTCAAAGAAAAAAAGCGTTAAGGACGTGCTTATTCCTCCCGAAAAGGCAGGTCTTAAAATTGTAATCAACATCGGTCTCACTCTTATTGTGGCAGTAGTTGCATACTACTTCCTTCTTCCTCCCATGAACCTTCAGTCCTATGATTTCTATATCTACTGGGCTATCGTTCTCGGCTCATACGTAGGTGCAGCCTACATCACCTCAGGTGCTTTTATGAAGCCCGAATACATTCCCTATGTAAGAAGACAGTCAATTGCTCCTATTGCAATCGGACTTGTTCTTGCTCTTGTTGTGGGTATCGGATATCTTGTATCCTGCCCCTTCTTCCGTGCAAAGGACTATGCTGAAATTCTTTCAATTGAAAGTGCTGAATTTGACAACACAATTTCAGTAATCGACAGCATCTCCGACTTTGATAAGGTTCCCCTTATCGACAAGGACGCAGCACGCGCACTTGCTGACAAGACCCTCGGTGATTTCTCCGCACTCGGTCTTGAATCACAGTTTGAAATCCTTGAAGCAGACTCCACACAGATAAACTACAAGGGCTCACCCTACAGAGTATATCCCCTTCAGTACGGTGACGTATTCAAGTGGGCAACAAACTCTGTATTAAGTGCAGAATATGAGGGTATTCCCGGTTACGTAAGAGTTAACCTCAACACACAGGAAGCACAGCTCATTACTGAATTTGATATCACATATTCAACCGCAGAGCATTTCAATGAATATCTTGAAAGACATCTCCGCTTCAAGTATCCCACATATATCTTCGGTGATACCTCCTTTGAAATTGATGACAGCGGCAAGCCCTTCTGGGTTGTTGAGCACATCAAAAAGACCGTTGGTCTTGTAGGCGGCGACGATGTTATCGGTGTTATTCTTGTTGACGCGGTTACAGGTGAAAATGTTTATTACACCGCAGATGAAATCGGTTCAGACAGCTCCGAAATCGCATGGATTGACCAGGCTTATGACGCTGACCTTCTTGTTCAGCAGTATAACTACCTCGGTAAGTATGCAGGCGGCTTCTGGAACTCAATCATCGGTCAGTCAGGCGTTAAGCAGGCTTCACAGGGCTATTCATTCATCGCAGTAGGTGACGACGTTTACCTTTACACAGGTGTTACATCAGTTACCTCCGACGACTCAATCCTCGGCTTCTTCTTCATCAACCAGAGAACCAAGGAGGGCTTCTTCTACAACACCACTGGTGCTACTGAAAGCGCAGCACAGCTTTCCGCACAGGGTAAGGTTTCCGACAAGGGCTGGAAGGCAGCGTTCCCCATCCTTCTTAACATCGACGGCGAGGCAACCTACTTTATGGCTCTTAAGGACGATGCAAACATCGTAAAGTCATACGCTATGGTTAACGTTCAGCAGTATAACGTTGTTGCAATTCCCGCAAATGAAAACGATGACCTCGCTTCTGCAGTAAGCGAATATATCAAGGGCTTAAAGGCTCTCAGCCCCTCTGTAATCGTTGATATCAACTTTGATGTATCTGCAAACAAGCCCTCATCAGGTGATTCCTCAACAGGTCTTGCAGCAGTTACAGGCACAGTTTCCGACATCCGTACAACAGTTGTTAACGGCAACACATATTTCTATATCGAGCTTGATAATTCAGGCGTTTACTACTACGTAGCAGCAGACGTAGCAGATATGGTTGTTCTCTTCAACGAGGGTGATACAATCACAGTTACAATTGACGAGGCAAGCGAGGGTAAGCTTGTTGAGGCTCTTCAGATGATTCTCGGCACTCTTCCCGAAGAGGAAGTAACTGAGGAGGTTGTTGAAGAAGCAACTGAAGCAGTTGAAGAAGCAACTGAGGAATCAGCAGAAGAAACAACAGCAGCATAAAAATAAAGGACACATTCCCCGTGGAGTGTGTCCTTTTAATTTGCGGAAAATTTTAATTGTATGCGGATGTGATACCGTAGTATTCCTCAAGGCAAAGACCCGACTGAGCAATTTTTGTTGCAGCCTCAATGCCTACGTATCTTAAGTGCCAGGGCTCGTAGCAGTAGCCTGTGATATCCGATTTTCCCTGAGGATATCTTATGATAAAGCCGTATTCGTGACAGTGCTCGGCAACCCATTTTCCCTCACTTGTTCTCCCGAAGGCCTGTGTGATGGTGTTAAGGTCAATCGAATAGCCGGTTTGATGCTCGGAATGTCCGGGGCGCGCGGAATACGTATCGGCAAGAATTCTTCCGTCACGTGAAACGTATCTGTTGTAAATGCTTTTCTGTGATGCGTAAGAGCGGAAGCCGGAGCTTATATAAATTGAAAGACCCTGCTTGGCCGCATCGTTTTTCATAACACTGAAGGCATCAAGGCATTCAGTGCGGATATCTCCCGGGTTGTAGCTTTCGGGAAGGGAATAGGTCTTGTTTGCTATAAGTATACCGTCTATATACGTGCAGCCGTTTATTTCGTAAATCGGATATCCCTTCTGCGTAAAGCCTGTGATTGCGTAAGCTGAATCGGCAGGTGCAGTCTGAGGAGCACTGCTGCAGGTAGAGATAATAAGAGCAAGGCGTGCATCCGAGGCGGAAATCACTTTGTCGCCGTCAAGGTCTGCTACTGTATTTATATTTACGGCTGCTTTTTCAAAGCCTACTGCCACTCGCAGTATAAGTCTTGCGTCTGCCGCACTTACGGTGCCGTCAGAATCTGCGTCCCCGAGCACAACATCTGAGGCAAAGCAGGGAAGCAGGAATTGTGCCGAAAGGAGAATCGCACACAATATTGCCGAAATTGTTTTCCTTTTGTATTTCATATTTTCTCACCCTGTATAGATTATCCTATAATTCAATTTTACACGTTAAAGCAATAAAATGCAAGAAAATAGGCAAAAATGACTAAACTGTAATAAATGAAGCTTAAACATTTCATATATTACATACAAATATTACAAGTTGTAACAGGTGTAATAAAGAGGATTTTTCAGGTGTCGGAAATATTATAAAATTTTTCGGAAAATATCAATCTTTTCCTTGACAAGGGGTTTTTTTTGTGGTATATTAATCGGGCAGTCGGAAATCGGACTGTACATTCTCTGCTTCGGGGTGTAGCGCAGTTGGTAGCGCGCCTGCTTTGGGAGCAGGATGTCGGGAGTTCGAGTCTCTTCACTCCGACCAATATGGGAGTATAGCTCAGCTGGGAGAGCACCTGCCTTACAAGCAGGGGGTCACAGGTTCGAGCCCTGTTGTTCCCACCAAAAAGTTCCAAGCCTATCGGCTTGGAATTTTTTTATCCAAGCCGATAGGCTTGGTATATCATTACGCGACAGCGCGTATATCATCAACACGGCAATGCCGTGTTGTATTTCATCACCCCTTCAGGTGTGTATTGCTGTCGGCTTGATGATATGTGAGTTATGATATACAAGGCTTTGCCTTGATTTATATGAGGATTCAAATTCATACTGAAAACTATGAAGGCAGTATATTAAATATTGTGCTGTGCTTTTTTCTAAAAAGTTTTAAGGATGGTAAATATGAACTACGAAATGTACAAGAATATGGGAATCAGCGAGGCAGTGCTTGCATATTCCGAAAAAGTTCTTGAAAAGCTTGAGGAGCGCTTCAGAAAGATTGACGAGGTGGCTGAATACAATCAGGCAAAGGTCTTAAAGGCTATGCAGGACAACCGCGTAAGCGCACAGTGCTTTGCAGGTACTACAGGCTACGGTCACGATGATATGGGAAGAGATACTCTTGAAAAGGTATATGCCGACGTGTTTCATACTGAAGCAGCGCTTGTGCGTCCTCACATCACCTGCGGCACACACGCACTTGCTATTGCACTTTCTGCAAATCTTCTCCCCGGTGACGAGCTTCTTTCTCCCGTAGGCAAGCCCTACGATACACTCGAAGAGGTTATCGGTATCCGCGAATCAGCCTGCTCGCTTAAGGAATACGGTGTTTCATACCGTCAGGTTGACCTTCTTCCCGATGGCACCTTCGACTATGAAAATATAGGCAAGGCAATAAACGAAAAAACGAAGATTATAACAATTCAGCGCTCAAAGGGCTATCAGATGCGTCCCTCGTTTTCCGTAAAGCAGATAGGGGAGCTTATTTCCTTCTGCAAGAGCATCAAGTCTGACGTTACGGTTATGGTTGACAACTGCTACGGTGAATTTGTTGAGGAGCTTGAGCCCTCAGACGTAGGCGCAGATATGATTGTAGGCTCGCTTATAAAGAATCCCGGAGGCGGTCTTGCTCCCATAGGCGGCTATATCGCAGGTACAAAAAAGTGCATTGACCGCTGTCACTACCGTCTTTCCGCTCCCGGAATAGGTCAGGACGTAGGTGCAAGCCTTTCACTGCTTACAAATTTCTATCAGGGCTTCTTCCTTTCACCCACAGTAGTTTCAGGTGCACTCAAGGGTGCGATTTTTGCAGCAAATATCTATGAAAAGCTTGGCTTCAAGTGTGTGCCCGACAGTGAGGAGAGCCGTCACGACATTATTCAGTCCGTGCTTTTAGGCTCAAGGGAAAGAATGCTTGCCTTTGCAGAGGGTATTCAGAAGGCTGCCCCCGTTGACAGCTACGTAACCCCTATTCCTTATCCCATTCCCGGCTACAACTGTGACGTTGTTATGGCTGCCGGTGCCTTTGTGCAGGGCTCTTCAATCGAGCTTTCCGCAGACGGTCCCGTAAACGAGCCCTATGCAATATATTTCCAGGGCGGTCTTACCTGGTATCACGCAAAATTCGGTATTATGATGAGCCTGCAGAGAATGTATGAGCAGGGGCTTGTTGAATTGAATTAAAAAATACGGAGATGCTCCCTGTGAGTCATCTCCGTTTTTTGTTTATCCTATGAGCTCTTCCCATGCTTTTTCTGAAAAGCCTGTTGTGACAAAGCCGTTACCTATGAGAATCGGTCTTTTTACAAGCATTCCGTCACTTGCAAGAAGCTGAAGCTGCTCCTTTTCACTCATTGATGGAAGCTTGTCCTTAAGTTCCATTGACTTGTACAGAAGTCCGCTTGTGTTGAAAAATTTCTTAAGTGGCAGACCGCTTTTTCCGTACCAATCAGTAAGCTCCTCAAGGGTAGGATTGTTTTCCTTTATATCACGCTCCAGGTAGCTTACACCCTTTTCGTCGAGCCATTTTTTTGCCTTCTGACAGGTTGTGCAGCGGGGATAGCAGATAAAATAAAGCATAGATATTCTCCTTTTGTTTTCTGTTACCAATATATTAGGTTTTTCACCTGCAGTCAAGAAAAAAACGGACATAGTTAATAAATTGTAAATTTTGTTAATAAATTATTGACTGTTTGCATAAAAAATTATAATATTTAAAAAACATATTTCATTTGGGAGAGATTATAAATGGATTTCAAGAAAATTATCTCTAAAAAGGATGCCTTTGCCGACTATATGGTTGAAGAAATCACTAAGATTATCAAAACCTGCGGCAAGCGTGATCCCGGCTCAGAGGGTGAAAAGAAGTCCTGTGAGTATATGGCAAAGGTGCTTAAGGAGGACTGCGGCTGCGAGGACGTAAAAATCGAAGCCTTCGAGGTAGCACCCCGTGCATTCTACGGCTACGTATATTTTGTATGTGCATTTGTGCTTCTTGCAGTGCTTGCATTCTTCTTCGTGCCCGTTATTTCAATTCCCCTTATTATTGCGGCATACACCATTACGATTCTGGAATTCGGTCTTTACAAGAAGGCTATTGACCGCCTTTTCAAGAAAAAGACAAGCCATAACGTAACTGCATTCAAGAAATGCACAGGCGAAACCAAGAGAAGAATTATCTTCAACGGTCATCCCGACGCTACGTGGGAATGGCCCGTAAACTACGCTCTCGGCGGTGTAGGCTTCGAGTCACACGCAATTATCGTTGTTCTCGGTGCACTTTTCTATCTTATAATTTCCATTATCCGTGTAGCACAGAACGGCTTCGGACTTAACGTTGCAGACCTTTCCGATCCCCTTACAAAGGCAGGTCTCATCGGTCTTATCTTCATTCCCTTTACAATCGGTCTTTGCTTTATGGAAAACTACAACATTGTTGTTGACGGTGCAAACGATAACCTTACAGGCTGTTATATGGGTATCGCAGTTCTCAAGGCACTTAAGGATGAGGGTATTGAGCTTGAAAATACCGAAATCGGTGTTGTGCTTACGGGCTCAGAGGAAATCGGTCTTCGCGGCTCAAAGGCATGGGCTGAAAAGCACAAGGATGAATTCAACGACGTTCCTACCTTTATCTACTCCTTTGATACCATCAACGATCCCAAATATCTTATGGCAAACTACCGTGACCTCAACGGCACCGTAAAGTCCGACAAGGATATTGCAGACCTTTTCTATGAGGCTGCACAGGAGATAGGAGTTCCCTGCAAGAAGGGCTGGATTCCTCCTCTCGGCGGTGCGGTTGACGCAGCAGCCTTTACTCAGGGCGGCTTCCGCGCAGCAGGCGTTACGGGACTTAACCACAAGCTTGAAAGATATTACCACACACGTCTTGATACATACACCAATATGAACAAGCAGGGTATTGCAAACTGCTTCGCAGCAACAGTAAAGACCCTTGAAATGTTCGACGAGGGTGCAAAGCAATAAAAAATGCTTATTACGGGAGAGGCTTCTCTCCCGTTTTTTCTTTTTTAAATTCTCTTGACGAAAGGAAAATATTATAATATTATATAATGGAATAAATCCACGGAGGTTTTTACAATGAAAAACAGATTTTCCCGTATAATTGCACTTGTGCT
>JAZTWN010000065.1:0-5114 GCA_045635905.1 Acutalibacteraceae bacterium | reverse complement strand
CTGACATTTGTTTTTTCCTCCTGAAAGTTTTATGCCCAGGGATTCATGCTTTCAGGTTGACGGATATCAGCAAGAAGGAACTGCTCCCAGAGATACCATTTGCCGTCCTTTGCAAGGCGCATCTGTACACTTCTGAGGCTGTCAGCTCCGCCTGAACGGATATAAAGGGTGGCATAGCTTTCATTCTGATATGAATAAGGATTATCACTTACAACTACGGTATAAGGCTCAGAAGGCAGATAGTTGTTAGCGGGTGTTGCACCTTCAAAATATGAACGGGGCACGTAATCCTTATCACGGAAGCGGTCTGCAATAAACTGCTTATCCATAACGCTTAAGGGACGGGGGCCTCTTAAATAGTCAAGCATTTTAAGAGCTTCATCCTTATTTTCCGTATAAAAGCAAAAGGCAAGAACAGTGAGCGCGGCTGTTTCAAAGGGATCCGCAAGTGCTGCCTCCGGAAGAAGTCTGAACTCTTCAGCATTTGAAGGCAGTCTTTCAAACACAACTCTTTTGCTTTTGTTACCTGCACTCTGAACGGGAACGCCTCCCCCGTTCATTGATGCAGAATTTTTAATTTTATCAAAAAGTCCCATTATTTTTCCTCCTTATGCATTCCTTATCAGAAGGAAATTGAGCCTCCGCCGTGGCTTCTGCCTGATGAGCTTGTGTGAGTTGAGCCGTTTGAGCCGGACGAACTTCCGCCGCTGTTGCTCTTGGGCTTCGGCGTCACGTTAACTCTTGTATTTCTGAACATATCGTTTCTGCCGGTAATCATAAGTGTGCCTTCTCTTACGTAATCCGCTGCAGTTTCCTTCTTATGTACAGAGTAGTTTTTGGACGCCATTGAATTTGTAATAATAAGTCCTATTACCATACCCACAGCAAGACATATAAGAAGCCAGAACAAGGGAGGCACGGGCTTTACAGCCTCCTCAGACAAATCAATATACCAATCAAACGCATCCTTGAATTCACCGAACTTTGCAGAGCCTGCGATTGCAAGAAGAATATCTTCAATTTCATCATCTCCGATGTTCATCTGAGCAGTGCCGGAAGTGGTAAGTGTAGCATTTCGCTGTCCTTCTTCGCCGTCAAGATATAAGCAAAGAAGTCCGTCCTTATTTTCACCGTAGCCGTAGCCGTTGTAATCATAGAAATCATCAGCATATTCCTGAGCGGTCTTGCCTTCAAGATCTGTTATTGTTACAATCACAATTTCACACTTATATTCATCTGTGAAGGTCTGACATCTTTCAAGAAAATATGCTTCCTCTTCATCTGTCAATACGTCAGCATTGTCAACAACCAACGGAAGTACTCTTTCAACTTCAATAAACTCTGTTGTTTCTTCAATTTCTGCTGCAGCGGTTGTTTCTTCCGCTATAGCTTCTGTCTCATCTTCTGATGCCGTTGTCTCTTCAGGAAGTGCAGCCCCTGCATCAGAAAGTGCACCGTAAACGAGATTATAGAAAATATTTGCGCCGAGATAATAGGTTTCCGCATTGTTATATGCATCAAAGATAGGATCTGTCACGGCAGAATCAAAAACGTATTCCTCATAGTCCTCTGCAATAAAGAAATCACAAAGATTCTGATTAAGGTCGTGAACGAAAATTACTGCATTTTCACAATCGGCATAGGTATTGTAAAGCATCTGACCGTAATCACGGACAGAACCGTAGCCATTGATATTATCGGCAAAGCAAATCATTGCGCAATAACCGAAATCGGCTTCAATATCAACCGCTAACTGCTCGAGAGACTGAATTTCATCGGCAGTCAGAAGACCTGCTGAATCAATAGTATTGAAATCCTCGGCTGATGCGGGAATAAGTATAAAGGAAAGAGCGAATACCGCAACAAGAAAAGCACTGATTATCTTTTTCATATTCCGCACCTCCTTAAATAAGACCGATAAGATTAAGCACTGCCCAGAGAGCAACACCTATACCTGCACCGATAAGTGCACCGAGAGTCTTTACCTTCTTTGTGTCGGTAGGAATATTTCCTACAAACTTACCTGTCTGACCGTTCATTGCAAATATGTGGTCCTTATCCTTGTGCTTTATGGTAAGAAGCCATACGGGATAAAGAGCATATTTGTAATCGCCGCCCAGCACCGTCATATTTGACTGAATTGTTGTAACGGAATCATAGCCGTCAACGGTCTTTCTGAGCGTATCAGCAATACTCTGACGGATTCTGTCGTTTGCACGGGGCATACTGTTTGTGGCATCAACGTCGAACTTATCTGCAAGATAGCCTGAAAGGTAACCAACGTTAAAGGGCACAGCCTCGTTTACGTTAAAGGGCTCAAGAGATTCCATAAGATCATCAGGCATCTTTGTTGAGCCGTCAACGGGAACGTTGTCAAATATCATATTACCGCTTCTGTAGCAGTCATATTCCGTTATTTCGGTATAATTATTATTGGCATCGGACCATCTTTTTGTTGTCTTTTCGGCAACAAAGCTTACCTGACCCTCTGCCTGACAGGAGAACAGCCAATGGGGCACGTAAACGCCCTTGATTTCATCAATTTTATTATCGTCCTTAAAGGCTCTTACAACAAATTTTTTACCTGTTATATGCTGCTTGAAGGCTTTCTTTGCAGCCTCCTTATCAAGCTTAAAGGGAATAACAAGATGAGGACGGAGCGCACCGTCAAACTGACCTTTCATTACTACGGGGCTTCCGCAATAGGGACAGCTCGTAGCTCCCGTGGTTTCGTCTGCAACAACCTCACCCGAACAGGAATTACACATATATACTCTCATTCCTGAGGTTTCGTCGGTTGTCCATTCACTTGTATCTGATTCCCAGCTTATTGTATCTGCCGCAGCCGCTCCTCCGTCTGCAGTCTGCTGGCCTGCAACTGCATTAACGTCGAATTCACTGTCGCAGAAGGGGCATTTCAGTTTCTGTGCACCTGCATCAAAGTTGACACTGCCGCCACAGTTGGGACATTTCTGTTGTAATAATGTAGACATTTTTCTCACTCCTTATTTAAGTGAAATCAGATAGTTATAAATTTCATTGAATATCCCGTAGCTGTCTTCGGGAATTTCATCATTACTGTTTACGGAATAAAAGCAATCATCAAAAAATCTGAATGAAATTGCAGTGGTCGGGGCATCAAGCAGCATAAGCTCCGAGTCGGGAAGCTCACCCCATGTAAGCACACCCGTTCTTTTGCAGATTTCTCCTATTGCATCCATAACAGGCTGTGAAGCAGGAAAAGTCTTTTCCACTTTGGTTTCTTCACCGCCGTTAGTCGGACAGTAGTAATAAGAGTATGAAAACGAGCCGTCTGAAAGCATTGTAAGCTCTATATGCTCACTCTCGCCTTCCATGCCACCGCCGTAGCTGTAGCTGCAGGAATTGATATAATCATGTGGCTGACGCTCCATACCGGGGCCGTCAAGGATATGATTTTTCATTGAATTTTTTGTAATCACTGCGACAGCCGAGATAATGCCGATTACGACCAGAATAACAACTGCCGCAATTATAATCTTTTTCATATCTGCCTTTATCAGCCCTTAGCGGTACCGCAAGCCTGACAGAAGTTACCTGAAGCATTATTGAAGCCGCAAGCAGGACAGGTCCAGTCTGCTGCCATAGCGGCGGGAGCCTTCTGTCCCATAGGCTGCTGCTGATAACCCATCTGCTGATTCATAGGCTGCTGCTGATAACCCATCTGCTGACCCATAGGAGCCTGCTGGTAGCCCATAGGCTGACCCATAGGAGCCTGCTGGTAACCCATAGGCTGACCCATAGGAGCCTGCTGGTAGCCCATAGGCTGCTGTCCGTAGCCCATAGGTGCCTGCTGGTAACCCATAGGCTGCTGTCCGTAGCCCATAGGTGCCTGCTGATATCCCATAGGCTGCTGTCCGTAGCCCATATTCATACCCATACCACCGTTCATAGGCATCTGTCCCACACCAAGAGCATTCATAGCCTGCTGTGCTAACTGCTGATAACGGTTGTATTCGGGTGAACCCATATTCTTAACGCTGAAGTTATTGAGCTTAACGTTAAAGTCATCAAAATAAGGTGTGTTTACAAGGAACTTGAGTGTGAAATCATACTCGTATTCATATCTCGGAGGAACGTAGCTCTGATTGTTGCCCTGTGCATCCTTGTAGTAAATTTCATCCTTATCCTCTCTGACATCAAGGGTAAGAGATGTGATAGCAGAAATCGGAATAACGTCGGGATTTTCATTGTCCCAGTTACCGGGCTTGTTGGATGATACAACGAAGTTACCCTTTGCTGTATCAACGTAAATATTTCTCATATCACCGTCAATTGTAATCATAGGACTGAAGGCACGAAGAGCAACCTTATTCTCCTCACGGTACTGAAGATGAGCCTTGATTTCAGCAAGAGAGGAGCTTCTTCTGTCATCACAGAAGGGAGAAAGCTTCTTTGCACAATCCTTACACATATTACCGTCGGAAAGCTTTCTGTTTCCGAGCATACCTATTTTTTCACCGCAGATATCACAATTTTTCTTATCAAAAAGTCCCATTTTAATATTCTCCTTTAATATTTTATGATTTGTCTGATTCGTCAAAAACGTCGCCGCAGTTCATACAGAACTTGGGGGGATTGTGGGGATCATCGGGAGTCCAGCCACACTTGTCGCACTTATATAAAGGTGCACCCTCGGGCTTCTTTGCACCGCAGTTCATACAGAACTTACCCTGATTTACACTACCGCAGGAGCAGGTCCAGCCGGGCTGTTCTTCAGGCTTTTTGCTGCCGCAATTAGGGCAGAAATTACCGGTTACGTCATTTCCGCAGGAGCATTTCCAAGCCCCCTGAGGAGCAGGCTTCTTACCGCCGCAGTTGGGACAGAAGTTACCTGTTGCAGTAGCACCGCAGGAGCATTTCCAACCGTCAACAGGAGCCTGTACCTGTGCATTGGCCATTGCCTGAGCCTGTGCATTGATAAGCTGCTGTGCCTGCTGCTGAGCCATTCCCTGCTGGAAAAGCTGAGCGGTATTGCCCATCATATTTCCTGCCATGCCCATTCCCATAAATGCATTTACTGCACCGTTAGGATTGTTTGCGGCATTCATAGCAGCGTCTGTCATACCTGTTGT
>JAZTWN010000064.1:0-15559 GCA_045635905.1 Acutalibacteraceae bacterium | reverse complement strand
CCCGGCGAAATCAGTGAAGAGCTCAAGAAGATTGTTCTCGGCGATGAAAAGGCAATTGAATGCCGCTTCGCAGATACACTTGAGCCTGCTTTCGAAAAGACAAAGGCTGAGCTTGGCGAAAAGGCAACCTGTGACGAGGATGTTCTTTCCTACATCGCATTCCCCCAGATTGCTGAAAAGTTCTTTGAAGTAAGAGAAGAACGCAAGAAGCACACCTTCACATACAGCATAGTAGCTATCAAGGAGGACTAATAAATGCAGACATTAGGCGTTTTTGAAAATATTTACGGCGCCGGAGCAACAATGGATATGGGTCAGACCCTTCTTATCTCCGCAATCGGCTTCGGTGTTGTTTTCCTCGTACTCGGCTTCCTTGCAATTTTCGTGTTCGGCATGGGCAAGGTTTTCGACGTACTCGGCAAGAAGAAGGAAGTTAAGACTGAAAAAGCGGCTACAGCTCCCGTAGTAAAAGCAGCTCCCGCAGCAGCAGGCACTCCCCTTCCCGAAAATCAGTCAATCGGTGACCTCACCCTCATTAACACAACAGAGGAAGAGGCAGCAGTTATTATGGCTATCACAAGCAACAAGAGCGGTATTCCCCTCAATCGTCTTAAATTCAACACAATCAAGCTTATGGAGGATAATAAATAATGAAATACGTAGTTACTCTCAACGGAAAGAATTATGAAGTAGACGTTACCGAATGTGATGCAGTTATCACATCCGTAGCACCCGCAGCTGCACCCGTTGCAGCAGCTCCCGTAGCAGCACCCGCAGCAGCTCCCGCACCCGCAGCAGCTCCCGTAGCAGCAGCAACAGCAGAGGGCGCAAAGGTTGTAGCTCCCATGCCCGGCAACATTCTTGCAGTAAACGTAACTCCCGGTCAGGCTGTTAAGGAAGGCGACGTTCTCTTTATTCTCCAGGCTATGAAGATGGAAAACGAAATCGTTGCTCCCGTTTCCGGCACAGTTAAGCAGGTTCTCGCATCAAAGGGCTCTGTTGTTGAAACAGACGCTGTTCTTGCCGTTATTTAAGGAGGTCCGCAGATGGAACTCATATCTCAGGTCTTTGTAGGCATCTGGGAATCATCAGGTCTTGTAGGACTCGAATGGCAGAACCTTGTAATGCTCGGCGTTGCAGGCGTTTTCCTTGTGCTTGCCATTTTCAAGAAGTTTGAACCCCTTCTTCTCGTTCCTATTGCCTTCGGTATGATTCTTGCTAATCTTCCCGGTGCAAACATAATGCTTGACACAACAGGCGGCCAGCTGGGCGACCTTTCAGGCGCACTTGCAGTTGAGGGCGCACACTGGTTTGACTCAGGTGTTCTCCGTATCCTCTACGTAGGCGTTAAGTCAAGTATCTTCCCCTGTATTATCTTTATGGGCGTTGGCGCTATGACAGACTTCGGTCCTCTTCTTTCCAATCCCATATCTCTTATTCTCGGTGCTGCAGCACAGCTCGGCATCTACTTTGCCTTCATTGTTGCAATCCTTCTCGGCTTTGAGCCTCAGGAGGCTGCATCAATCGCTATCATCGGCGGCGCAGACGGTCCTACTGCTATCTTCACTGCCTCAAAGCTTGCGGCTCACCTTCTTGCTCCCATAGCACTTGCCGCATATTCCTATATGGCACTTATCCCCATCATTCAGCCTCCCATTATGAAGCTTCTTACCACCAAGAAGGAAAGAGAGGTTAAGATGACTCAGCTTCGCAAGGTTTCGAAGATTGAAAAAATCATCTTCCCCGTAGTTGTTCTCATCGTTGTAGCTCTTATTCTTCCCTCAGCGGTTCCGCTTCTCGGTATGCTTATGCTGGGTAACCTTCTTAAGGAGTGCGGTGTTACCGACAGACTTTCAGACACGGCTCAGAACGGTCTTATGAACACCATCACAATCCTTCTCGGCATCTGTGTAGGTGCAACAGCCAACGGTATGGATTTCATTAAAAAGGAAACTCTCTTCATCGTTGCTCTCGGCCTTGTGGCATTTGCATTCTCCACCGTCGGCGGCGTTCTTATCGGCAAGGTGCTTTACCTTGTTACAGGCGGTAAGATCAATCCTCTTATCGGTGCAGCAGGCGTTTCCGCCGTTCCTATGGCAGCACGTGTTGCTCAGAACGAAGGCAGAAAGTACAATCCTACCAACTTCCTTCTTATGCACGCTATGGGACCCAACGTTGCAGGCGTTATCGGCTCTGCAGTTGCAGCGGGCTTTATGCTCATTATGTTCCAGAACTGAATTTCATAACGTATTATGGGGCTTACTTCAAGCCCCATATTCATTTGTTGTGGATATTGCACATTAAATGCAACATAGCCATATTATTATCCTTGCGTTATAACAAATTTTTTTTGCAGGGCATTTTAGTCTTGTAAAAAATGGCGGATTTTGTTATACTTTTTACATTATATTATAAGAATGGTCGCGTTTTATGGATACGGTACTTCTCATTTTTGAGCTCATCGGAACCTGTGCCTTTGCAATTTCAGGTGCGGTGCTCGGCATCACAAAGCGCTTTGATATTTTCGGGGTTATCTTCTCCGGAATTCTCACGGCTCTCGGCGGCGGCACAATAAGGGATCTGCTTTTAGGCAATCTGCCTCCCGCTATGTTCAGGAACTACATATATCTTATTTTCGCAGTTGCAACCTGCCTGCTTACATTTATTATTGCAAGCATTCTTAAAAACAGATTCTCGGAAAACATTGTTATTATCGACAAGGTAAACAATATCTTCGACGCAATAGGACTTGGTGTTTTCACCATAGTAGGAATGAATGTTGCAATCAACAACGGCTTTTCCGACAATTTCTTCTTTGTCGTTTTCCTCGGTATGACCACCGGCTGCGGCGGCGGTATCTTAAGGGATGCCATCATCGGTGAGGTGCCCTTTGTTTTAAGAAAGAGAGTATATGCGGTAGCGTCTATTGCAGGCGGCATCGTTTATTATCTTTTACACATCACCTTCTGTCAGGGTGTTGTATTTTCCGCAATTACAGGCATTGTCCTCATATTCGCACTTCGTATCTTAGCATCCATATTTAAATGGGATCTTCCCAAAGCTATATAAAAATACTTTTTCCGGAGGAAGAAAAATTATGTTCAATGTTAACGACGTAACAGAATTCATCAAGCTCAGCGACCCTGAGGTAGGTGCTGCAGTTGAGCACGAGCTTCAGCGTGAACGCAGAAATCTTGAGCTTATCGCATCAGAAAACATCGTTTCCCCTGCAGTTATGGCTGCAGTAGGCAGCGTGCTTACAAACAAGTATGCAGAGGGCTATCCCGGAAAGAGATATTACGGCGGCTGCGTATGCGTTGACGAATGCGAAACAATCGCAATCGAAAGAGCAAAGAAGCTTTTCGGCGCAGAACACGCAAACGTTCAGCCTCATTCAGGCTCACAGGCAAACTTTGCAGCATACTTTGCAGTATTACAGCCCGGCGACACAGTTCTCGGTATGTCACTTGCAGAGGGCGGTCACCTTACACACGGCTCACCTGTAAATATGTCAGGTAAGCTTTACAACTTCGTTCCCTACGGTGTTGACAGCGTTACAGGCAGAATCGACTACGAGGCTCTTCGTCAGCTCGCAATCGAAGCAAAGCCCAAGCTTATTGTTGCAGGAGCAAGCGCATATCCCAGAGTAATCGACTTCGAAAAGATTTCTCTTATTGCAAAAGAGGTCGGAGCTTACTTTATGGTTGATATGGCTCATATCGCAGGTCTTGTTGCTGCAGGCCTTCATCCTTCTCCCGTTCCCTATGCAGACATCGTAACCACCACAACTCACAAGACCTTAAGAGGTCCCAGAGGCGGTCTTATTCTCTGCAAGGAGGAGCTTGCAAAGGCAATCGACAAGGCTATTTTCCCCGGCTCCCAGGGCGGTCCTCTTGAGCACGTAATCGCAGGTAAGGCTATCTGCTTCGGCGAGGCTCTCAAGGACGAATTCAAGACATATCAGCAGGGCGTTATCAACAATACCGCAGCACTTGCAGATGCTCTCAAGGAAAAGGGCTTCAACCTTGTATCAGGCGGCACTGACAACCACCTTATCCTTCTTGACCTTCAGAATATGAACATCACAGGCAAGGAGCTTGAGCACAGACTTGACGAGGTTTATATCACAGTAAACAAGAATGCAGTTCCCAACGATCCCCAGAGCCCCTTCATCACAAGCGGCGTAAGAATCGGTACTGCTGCAGTTACAACAAGAGGTCTTAACACTGAGGATATGAAGGTTATTGCTGAATGCATTTACCTTACTGCTACAGATTTTGAAAACAATATTGATGCAATCAGAGCAAAGGTTGACGCTCTTCTTGCAAAATATCCTCTTTATTGATAAAAACTTTAAAGAAAAAAATACACAAACTTTTTAAGGGAGAGCCTTACAGGCTCTCCCCTTTTTTGTCAAAGTGCGACAATTACTCTTTTTCTATTGTACATATCGTACAATTTATAATATGCTATTTTGTTTAATATGTCCATCTTGTTTATTTTTTACCAAAATATCTGATTGTGCATTTTGCACAATCGCAACACCTCTCTTTTGTGCAAAATAACTTGACTTTTTGAAAATATTGAGTATAATAAGCATGTAAACAAAAACAACAAACAGAAAGGAGTACTTGAATATGTCAAAGTACAACAACGAAATGCGTAGAGAAGAAGAAAGACTTATCAGCGAGATTGCAGGTATGAAGTTTTCTTTCAAGAAGCTCCTTAAGGTTATGGAACTCAATGCTCTCTTAAGCTATCAGAACGCTTAAGCTGACGGTTCCGCCTTAAAGGCACCGACAACAATGCCCGAAAGGGCTTACATATATAAAAAAACAGGACTGCAGATGCAGTCCTTTCTTTTTTTACCCGATTAATTCTCTATAAGATATTCTCTTATATATGAATGCATCAGCTCGTCGGATTTTTTCCTTGAATCAGGGTCATTGTCAAGACCGTGACCTGAATTGGGAAAAACGTTAAAATCGTATTTTACGCCGAATTTATCAAATTCTGCAACAAGTGACGTTGCGTTGCTGAAGGGCACGATATCGTCCTTCATTCCGTGGTTCACAACTGTGGGCACAGTATTCTCATCAACGTAGTAAAGAGGGGAAACTGCCCTTATTTCGTCAACGTAATCACCTCTTTCGGCATAGGAGAAATCAATGCCTATGCAAAGGGAAAGCAGATCAGCAATTGCCTCCTCGTTACCGAGAGCATTATTAACGTAAAATGCCTCGTCACAAAGGTCTGTAGGACCGCAGTCACTTACAACGGCAACAGGCTTTATCGGTGCGGAATCAGCCTCGGAATACGCATAAAGCATTGAAAGATGCGCACCTGCCGAAGCACCCGTAAGCAGAACCTTATTTATATTATAGCCCTTTTCAGCGCCCTTTTCCTTTATAAGAGCAAGCACGGCTTCAATATCGTCCATAATATCGTGAAGGGTAACGTCCTCACCGAGATAGCGGTAATTCATTGTAGCACCTGCTACGCCAAAACCGGAAGCCGCATATTCCGCAGCACCCTCGTAGCTTTCCTTGTCCCCTGCAATCCACGCGCCGCCGTGAATAAGAAGAACAAGACCTACGTCACCCTGCTTACCCTCGGGAAGATAAAGGTCAAGCACCTGTCTTTCGTGAGTACCGTAAGCAATATTCTTTAAGACGTACTCTGAATTTTCCTTCAGTCTGAGTCCGAACAGTGATGCAAAAAATGCAATAATCGCCATAAAAAACGCAGAAATTTTTGCTAACATATTTTTCTCCTTTCGTATGAAAAAAGGACTGTATCCCCGGAAGGTATACAGTCCCCGTTTTTTATCAGGAAAGAACGATAGTGGTATCAGCAGAAATGTTATCTATATTATACACTGCAGTATAAGTAACCTTACCTGTAACGGAATTGAGCTTTGCATGCCATTCGGTTTCATAGGTACCCAATTCGTTGCCGGGAGTCCACATTACGTTTATCTCGGTATCGGGATTTGTCTTTGTAACAACAATTGAAATACCATCGCCTGTTGTAACAGTGAATTCAGAGGGAGTGTAGTCCTCGTTTGTTGACCGTACAACCTCATAGGTAACGTCTTCGGGAAGCTGAGCTGCGTCAATCTTTACTGTATAGTATGCGGTGATTGATTCAAGTATGTCAAGCTTGATGCCGAGGAAGTCGAGAATAAGTCTGATAATTCTCTTGAACATAGCCATAATGCCTACGTTGCTTTCCTCCTGAAGCCCGTCAACGATAATCTTGCAGTCTGTTGTGATGTTGTCAATTCTGTAAAGACGGCAGCCGTCCTCGTCAACACCGTAGGAGGTAAGAATCTCATTATTACCGAGAAGACCGCCGAGAAGGTCATCGTCATCCTCGTCAAGAATACCGTCAAGCATACCGGGACCTCTCTGAACACTTACCTTGATGCCTGCTGCGGAATATCCGGAAAGAATCTTTACTCTGAAATAGAAGGACTCGCCGTAATAAACAACTCTGTAGTTTTTATCCTTAAGAGTCATTGTCTTGTAGCCGTCGCCTGTTGTAAGCTTAACGTTGAAGTGATTTCTTAAAAGCACCTCGCCGTTTTCGTTATATTCCATAACGCTTACTGAAATATCGCGGTCAACGTATACTGTATATTCACCGTATGCATTAGTCTTTGCAACCTCACCGTTGATGATTACAACAGCAGTAAGCACGTTATACTTATCGGAGGTGAGAATCTTGAAGGAAACTGTTTCACCCTCTGCAACCTTTGATACGGGGTCCCATTCAACAACGGAATATCTTTCTTCAGAGGCCTTTGCCTGATACTGAGGAATAAGCTTGTCGTAAACGTAGAACTCCTCGTTATAAATGCAGTAGATACCGGCGGGGTCCTCTACGAACTCGATTTCGCCGTTCTTTGTCTTTACAAACTTATATGCATCCTGCTCAAGCTGCTCAGGACCGTAGAAGGTAACGTTATAAAGAGTTACGTTTTCTGTTTCCGGAGTCTCTGTTTCGTTTTCTGTTTCTGTAGCAAATGCGGGCACAATGCTCATAAATGCAAATAAAACAGCAAGCAGTACGCTTAATGTCTTTTTCATATTATTTGTCCTCCTGACAAGAGTTTATTCTTATACACAATAATTATATATTAAGCAACCCGAAATGTCAATCAAGAGAATTTGCTCAGATTCTCTTTTTTTATAGAAAATCTTACGAAATTTGTTGAAAATGTGTAATTTTTCGTGTAAAATAAGCTTAAGTTATATTTAAGGTTAGGAACAAGGAAATGTATTCAGAGTATAAACAGGATATTGAGCTTGTAAAAATCGTACCTTCAAAAAGACAGCTTAGCCATCAGCAGATGGAATTTTATGCATTCGTGCATTTTACCGTAAACACCTATACAAACCGTGAATGGGGCGACGGCACCGAAAGCCCGTCCATATTCAATCCGAAAAATCTTGACTGCAACCAATGGGTCGAGGCGTGCAAAAGCGCAGGAATGAAGGGACTTATTCTCACGGCAAAGCACCACGACGGCTTCTGCCTGTGGCAGACGGAATATACCGGACATTCAATGAAGAATTCCCCCTACAAAAACGGTATGGGCGACGTTGTAAAGGAATGCGCAGAGGCATGCCGCAGGGGTGGCATCAGCTTCGGCATTTACCTTTCCCCCTGGGACAGAAACTGCCCTCTTTACGGACAGGGAAAGGCATACGACGACTATTACTGTAACCAGCTTACAGAGCTTCTTACAAACTACGGTGAGCTTTTCTCCGTTTGGTTTGACGGAGCCTGCGGTGAGGGCCCCAACGGCAAAAAGCAGGTATACGACTGGGACAGATACTACAACACCGTCCGCCGTCTGCAGCCTGACGCCTGTATTTCAATTATGGGTCCCGACGTCAGATGGTGCGGTAACGAGGCAGGAAACACCCGCGAAAGCGAATGGAGCGTTATAACAAGGCTGCTTCGCGACGGCACGGAGCTTCCCGAGGATGCGCAGGACCTCGGCAGCAGAGCACTGCTCAGAAAGGCTGAGGAAATTGTTTGGCAGGCGGCTGAGGTGGATACATCTATCCGACCCGGCTGGTTCTTCCACAAAAACGAAAACATAAAGGTACGCTCCCTGCGTACCCTCTCGGACATATATTTCAGAAGCATCGGCGGTAACTCCACTCTGCTTCTCAACATTCCTCCCACACCCGAGGGACTGTTTTATAAAACAGACGTAAAAAGGCTTTCTCAGCTCGGAAAGCTTATTGAAAAAACCTTTGAAACCTGCCTTTCCGAGGATGCGGAATTTTCCGCAGACAAGTGCGATGGCATAAATCTTATTGAAAACGTAAAAGCAGACTCCTACGACAGCTATTTCAAAACTGCCGACGGAGATAACACACTCGAAATTACAATAACCTTCCCCGAAAGCAGAAAAATTCACCTTGCGGTTATCAAGGAGGATATTCGCTTCAGTCAGAGAATCGAGAGCTTTACAATTGACTGTCAGCACGGCAAAAGCTGGAAGCGCCTTTATGACGGTACAACAGTAGGCTATAAGAAAATTGCCCGCTTCCGCCCCACAACGACCGGCTCTGTGCGAATCACAATAAACGATTCAAGAGTAGCTCCCATAATCTCTCACATTTCAATATATTAAAGGGATATAAAAAAGCGAAGACCGTATAAAACTATATAGCACAAGGGGTTCTGCAGGCTTCTGAGCCTGTAGAACCCCATAAATATGCAAAAATTTCAGCAATCGGTTAAAATTGTATGTTTTATACTACGAATAAGCCTGCCCTCCTGACGTACCCTTGTACGCCTTCGGGCAAAAAAAGGTCGGTTGAAAGCTATCAACCGACCAATAATTATTATACTATATTATACTGTTGCGCTGCCGCCAAGACCAAGCATTGCAAGAAGCTCTGCAAAGAAGGTGGAAATCATTTCAAAAATGTTTCTTACAAGGTCAAGAACGTCACCAACCATAAGAAGTGTTTCGTTCTTTACAACACCAACAACGTAAATTGTGTGCTCGCCTCTGACAGCATCAATGTAGTAATAACCGTCAGCGTCGGGCTTTGCGGGCTCAATACCTGCAAGAAGAGTTGATGTATCAAGGTTTGTCCAGCCGTAGCCGTTGTAGATATATACCTCGTATGCGGACATATCGTACTCGGGATCGATTTCAACCTTGAAGGAGAAGGGCTGACCGTACTTGAGCTTTACAGTTTCACCTAAAGCACTCTGCTCGCCCTCACGGCCGTATACTGTGTAGCCTTCACCTGTGGGAAGGTAGATGTTGAATTCGTTATAGAAATCAGCATCCTTGTCCCATGTGCCGTAGGAAACGTCAATACCGGTTGTAACAAGAGCATGAGATGAGCCCTGTGTAAAATCAACACGGATGTCGTTGAAATAAACAGCAAGCTTGGAATTGTCATACATATCAAAGCGTGAATCGGGCTCGACAATGTCAACCTTAACGTAGAGATACTCGTTGATGGGAGCCTGGATTGTTGTGCCGCCTGCACGAACGTCCTTATATTCAAAGCCCTCTGTCTGATCCTCATATATGCTGCCTGTTGTGGAGGTTGCATACTGAACGTTGATTCTGCCTGCAAGGCCTTCATCCTCAAGAGCGGGGAATCTGACGTCTGCAGTAGCAGTAGCATTCTGAGCTACAGTGATGTTTTCTGCGCCGTAAAGCTCACCCTCAACGTCGAGTGTACCGAGAACAATAAGCTTACCGAGAACGTTAAGTCTTGCATCGGGTGCAATATTAAGAGTTGCATTTGAAGGAATGTACAAGGTAAGAGTTGAAGGAATTGTAGCATAACCTGATACTACAACGTAGGTGTTATTTGAGTCGAGCTCATTTGATTCTGAGAAGGAATAGGGTCCTTCAATCTCAATAGTTGCTGCGTTTGCCATAACGGGGATGCAGCAAAGGAGCATTACTATGCTGAGAATAACTGCAAAGGTCTTTTTCATTTTTTTTGCCTCCTGTATTTTAAGGACACTCGTCCTTATACTCGTAGTAATTATATATTAAAAATAATAAAATGTCAACACGCTTTGTTGACCTGCGAGAGAAATTTTAAGCAAGATTTTTTGTGCATTTTACTATTTTATGTTGAATAATTTCCCCTTTGATGCTATCATAAAGGCAACAAAGAGCAAAGGAGCATAGAAAAATGAGCGTAAAAACCGCATTTTGTTCATCACTCAGAAAAATATACAAGGAAACTCCCCTTGATTTTTCTTATAACGGACTCACCCTTCTTTCGGGCGAAAAGGGAAACCTCCAGCTTGCCTTAAGAAGTGACAAAAGCACAAGGGTGACCGTAAGCTGCGACTGCCCCTTCGTAAGCCTTTTCAGAGTCAGAGAAATTTTTGCAGGCTTTGCAATAGATAAGGAGGAGTGCGGAGATATCCTTCTTGAAAGAAACGGCGACCCCGGATATTACCCCGACCTTCTTGACCTTTTTGACGGCACACTTGAAATCAGCAAGGACGAAACCTCCGTGCTGTGGCTTCACGCAGACACCGCCGGAGTAAAGCCCGGCACCTATACCGTTACAGTAAAAATCTGCGAGGACGCAGAAGAAACCGCAGTTACTGCTGAAATTTCAATCTGCAGCACCGTTCTTCCCGAACAGAAGCTTATTCACATAAACTGGTTCCACGCAGACTGCCTTGCATCCTACTACAAGGTGCCCGTTTTCAGCGAGGAGCACTGGGAGATTATTGAAAGCTTTGTAAAGAATGCCGTATCCCACGGTGTAAACTGCCTTCTCACTCCCCTTTTCACCCCTCCGCTTGACACCGAAATCGGCGGTGAAAGACCTACCGTTCAGCTTGTAGGCGTAAAGCGCGGCAGAAACTATACCTATGAATTCGACTTTTCTCTTCTTGACCGCTGGGTGGATATGTGCTTGTGCTGCGGAGTAAAATATTTTGAGCTTTCACATCTCTTCACACAGTGGGGCGCAAAGCACGCGCCCAAAATTATGGCGCAGACAGGCTCAGGCTACAAGAGAATCTTCGGCTGGGAAACCGCCGCAACCGGAAGAGCATACACAAGCTTCCTTTCTCAGTTCGGCAAGGCACTTAAGGAATATACCGACAAGAAGGGTATCACCGACGTCTGCTTCATCCACTGCTCCGACGAGCCCGGTCTTGATGACATAAAAAATTACAAGAAGGCCTCTGATACCGTAAGAAAATTCTTCGGCGCATACGAGCACATCGATGCTCTTTCCGACTACGATTTCTACAAGGAAGGTCTTATTGCTACCCCCGTGCCCGAGGAAGGCAACATTGAAACCTTCAGAGGAAACGTTCCCGCTCTTTGGACCTATTACTGCTGCGGTCAGTTCAGAAACAATCTGCCAAACCGCTTCCTTTCCATGCCTGCCGTAAAAACACGAATTCTCGGCGTGCTTCTTTATAAATACAACTGCACGGGCTTTTTACAGTGGGGCTTCAATTTCTACTACTCGCAGCATTCAAAGTATGAAATCAATCCCTTCGAGGTAACGGATGCAGGCGGAGCATTCCCTGCAGGCGACGCATTCGTCGTATATCCCGGTAACGGAGGAAAGCCTCTCTCATCACTCCGTCAGAAGGTCTTCTACGACGGCTTCCAGGATATTTCGGCTCTTATTGCCCTTGAAAATAAATATTCGAGAGAATACGCTCTCGGATTTATCGAAAAGGAGCTTGGCGATATCACCTTCACCGACTATCCCCTTGAGGCTGATAAGCTTCTCGCATTCAGAGAAAAGCTCAACACCCTTCTCGGATAAGCAAAAAAAACCGACCCTTTACGGGTCGGTTTTTCTTATGCTCACTTATGCCATTCTGTTTACGAAATCCTTGTCTACGGTTACAACCGTAAAGAGCTTACTGTCGTGCTCCTTGAGCTTTCTGTCAATTGCATCCTTGATTTCAGAGTCGCTCATTTTTATTGCGTGAGGCACAACAACGTCAAAAATAAGGTTTGTATGAGTATTACCCTCAACCATTCTGAAATCGTGAAGCTTCATTCCCTCATAAACCTCACCACATACTGTCTGGGCAAGCTCCCTGAGAGCATTCACCCTTTCGTTGTCTGTCTGTATGGGGTCCATATGTATAACCGCGTGACATCCGAGTCTGTCGGCAAGCTCTCGCTCAACGTTATCTATCTCGTCGTGAATTTCAAGTATATCACCGTCAGCCGACACCTCTGCGTGAAGAGAAACCATACATCTTCCGGGACCGTAGTCATGAACAATAAGGTCGTGCACACCTAAAATGCCCTTTCCTGCAAGCACGATTTCCTCAATCATATCCACAAACTCTGCCTCGGGAGGCTGACCGAGAAGCGGACCTATTGTTTCGTAAGCGGATTTGAGTCCTGCAAAAAGGATAAATACACTGACTGCAAGACCGCAGTAAGCATCGATGTTCACGTTTGTAAAATGTGTTACTATCATTGAAACGAAAACAACGCTTGTGGAAACCATATCGGAAAGGCAGTCCGTTGCAGTTGCCTTCATAGCGGCGGAATTGCACACCCTGCCGTACTTTCTGTTATAAAGGAACATATAGAACTTTACAAGAATGCTGACTGCAAGAATAGCAAACACAAGTGCACCTGTTTCGGGAGGTGCGGGGTTTTTAATCTTATCAATTGAATCGGTAAGCAGCTCAAAGCCCATAAGAACGATAAGGATTGATACTGCAATACCCGAAAGATATTCCACTCTTCCGTGACCGAAGGGATGCTCGGGATCGGGCTTTTTTGCGGCAAGGCGGAAGCCAAGCATTGTGATAAGGGATGAGCCCGAGTCGGAAAGGTTATTGAAGGCATCTGCGGTGACGGAAATGGCTCCCGAAAGGGAGCCTGCAACAAACTTTATTACAAACAGGAGTATGTTCAGCGCAATACCTGCACCTGAGCATATCATTCCGTATTTCTGTCTTACCGCCTCTGCATCATTTGTGCTCTTCACAAAAATTTTAGTCAGAAGCTTTATCATACTGTACCTCAGTCGTCAAATCCGTTGGGATTGTTTTTCTGCCAGTTCCAGGTGTCACGGCAGGCATCAAGGGGAGTTTTCTTTGCGGTCCAGCCGAGAACTCTCTCAGCCTTTGAGGCATCCGCATAGCTTGTAGCAATATCGCCGGGGCGGCGGTCTGTGATAACGTAGGGGATTTTCACGCCTGATGCTTCCTCAAAAGCCTTCACAAGCTCAAGCACGCTTACACCCTTGCCTGTACCGAGATTATAAACCTCGCAGCCCTTTACGGAGAGTGCTCTGTCAAGTGCGCATACGTGACCGTCAGCAAGGTCTGCCACGTGGATATAATCTCTTACACCTGTTCCGTCGGGTGTGTCATAATCGTTACCGTAAACGGAAAGCTTCTCACGCTTGCCTACTGCAACCTGTGCGATATAGGGCATAAGGTTGTTGGGGATTCCGTTGGGAGCCTCACCGATTTTTCCGCTTTCGTGAGCACCGATGGGGTTAAAATAACGAAGAAGACAAACACTCCATTCACTGTCAGATGCACAAAGGTCCTTGAGAATCTGCTCGATAAAGAGCTTTGTTGTACCGTAGGGGTTTGTTGTGCCGCCTGCTTCCATTTCCTCGTTAAAGGGTGCGGTATGCTTTTCACCGTAAACCGTAGCAGAGGAGGAGAAAACCATACACTTTACGTTGTGCTTTTTCATAACGGAAAGAAGCTTTACGGTACCGCCTATGTTGTTATCGTAATATTCAACGGGCATTCTGCAGGATTCACCTACTGCCTTAAGACCGGCAAAGTGAATTACCGCCTCAATATCATATTCGCAAAAAACCTTATCAAGCTTTTCCTCATCTCTTATATCGCATTCGACAAGGGGAAAATCCTTTCCCGTAATTTCTCTTACAGCCTGTGATGACTTGGGAGAAGAGTTTGAAAAGTTGTCAATAACAACTATTTCCTTTCCTGCCTCAAGAAGATGAACGCAGGTCTGCGATCCTATATAGCCGGCGCCGCCGGTAACAAGAACTGCCATAAATAACTCCTTTCAGGCAATCAGCTTACAACCGCAATTTCAACCGTGTCCGAAAGCAGAGCCGAAAGCACCGTCTGTGCCGCGTTGTAATCAAATGCCGTTATGTTTGTATCAACAAGATTTATAAGGGTTGAGAAAAAGCTTTCACCCTTACTGAAATTTTCCTTGGTAAAATGCTGTCTGAAAACTGCTGCGGATACGTTTCCCTGTATACGCAGTCCTGCTTCTCCGGTCTGCGCAAATTTCATATACTTAAGAAGCGTATCTGAGGTCATATTCTGTGCGCCGGGAGAAAACGTATATCTGACAGCGTCGATATTGAATTCGTAATTTCCCGTAATTTCAACGGAAACCGCACCCAGCTTGCTCATAAGCCTTACGAAATTATCCTCCGTAACGTGAATGTACTTTTTGATGTTTATGCTTCTTGATGAGAAGGATGCCGCAAGAATGCTGAGAGATTCACTCTCAAAAACCTCACTCACAGTCTTATCCCCCGAAGGAAGCCTGAGAGTATAGTCGAGAGGAAGAGGCTTTATTCTGACCTTGCTGCCCGCCGGGTCAACGCTCACAAGCTGACAGAAGGTAAGCTTTCCTTCATCGGAGCACAGCACAAGAAACGTAAGAGCTTCACTGAATTCGCCCATATCCGCAAGGCTTTCGCCCTCGTTTACTTCGGCAGCCGTTGTTTCCTCTGCCGGTGCGGATGCCTCTCTTGCACCGAGAGCCTTTCCTATATCAAAATCATTTATCGCTAAAATTGCAAATACAGACACAGCAAAAGCCGCTATGCAAAGCACCACCGCAATACTGACAACGTGGGGCACGCTTCTTCTTTTTTTTGCACCTGTGGGAGCAAAACTGATAACTCTATGCTTATCCATTCTTATATTTTCACACCTTTGCCGTGTTATTATAGTTTAAAAAAAGATGAAATACAATAGCCCGACGATAATTTTAACGATTTGTAATCTTTTTATATATAATATATATAGTTTTACCATTCTTATATACCTCTTATTTGTGTGAAAATACTCTATTGACATATTCTTCTTAATATGTTATCATACATAAGCCGCATATTCAGGGTTTACAAGTGGCTCAGTCCCACCTTGCGTAGCGAGACTTATAAAGGAGAAATATCAATGTACGCAATTATCGAAACAGGCGGTAAGCAGTATAAGGTAGAAGCAGGCGACGTTGTTTTTATCGAAAAGCTTGACGTTGAAGCAGACAGCGAGGTTGTTTTCGACAAGGTTATTGCAGTTGCAGGTGATGACGGCATCAAGGTAGGCGCTCCCTACGTTACAGGTGCTACAGTTGCTGCTAAGGTTCTTAAGAACGGCAAGGCAAAGAAGATCACTGTTATGACCTACAAGTCAAAGAAGAACGAGAAGAGAAAGCTCGGTCACAGACAGCCCTACACAAAGGTAGAAATCGCAGCTATCAACGCATAATGGTCAAAGCATCATTTTGTATCCGTGAAAATTCCGCTTCCTTTACAATAAA
>JAZTWN010000063.1:0-129890 GCA_045635905.1 Acutalibacteraceae bacterium | reverse complement strand
TTTTTTTATATATTATAATATAAAATTAATATATATCTATTGATTAATAGTAAAATATGTGATAAAATATCAGGGATAATTGTGTAAATGTACGCAGAATGTACTGAACATCAATTCCGATACAAAAATTTTAGAAAATTGGGTGGTATTATGAAACTTCTTAAGGATTACACAGCTGAAGAGCTTCTTGCATTTGAAGAGGCTGCTCAGAAAAAATATGATGAGATTGCAGCGTCGGGCATTTCAATCAATATGGCACGAGGCAAGCCTGCAGCAGAACAGCTTGAAATTTATGACAATATGCTTAATGAGAGCTTTAATAAAATCGGCTTCAAGTCTGAAGACGGTACTGATTGCAGAAACTACGGCAATCTTTACGGTGTTGAGGAATGCAGACAGCTTTTTGCAGATATCTTCGGCGTAGATAAAAAGAACATTATTGCATGCGGCAGCTCAAGCCTTAATCTTATGTTCGACTGTATTGCACAGGGTATGTACAAGGGCTTTGCAGGCTGTGAGCCCTGGCTTAACAATCAGAAGAGAAAGTTTATTGCAGTTGTTCCCGGCTATGACAGACATTTCGGTATTGCACAGTTCTTCGGCTTCGAGCTTATCAACGTTCCTATAACTAAGACCGGTCCCGATATGGATATGGTTGAGGAGCTCGTAAAGGATCCCGACGTTAAGGGTATGTTCTGTGTTCCCAAGTATTCAAACCCCGACGGTATTACATATTCTGATGAAACCGTTACAAGACTTGCTTCAATGAGTCCTGCTGCAAAGGATTTCAGAGTAATCTGGGACAACGCTTACATTGTTCACGATTTCTATGATGACGGTGACAAGCTTCTCAATATCTTCGATGAGGCTAAGAAATACGGTAATGAAGATCACTTTATTTCATTTACCTCAACCTCAAAAATCACGTATGCAGGTGCAGGTGTTTCTGCTATCGCAGCAAGTGATAACAACTTTAAGGAAATCTCCGACAGACTTACTCTTCAGATTATAAGCTATGATAAGATGAATCAGCTTCGTCATTCATATTTTTATAAGACTGTAGATGATATCAGGGTTCAGATGAAGAAGCACGCTGATATCTTAAGACCCAAGTTCGCAACGGTTCTTGAAATTCTTAATCGTGAGCTTGAAGGCCTTGGTGTTGCAGAGTGGAATGAGCCTAAGGGCGGTTATTTTATCAGCCTTGACGTTACAGGCGGCTCTGCCAAGTACGTTGGCGAGCTTTGCAAGAAGGCAGGCATTACACTTACCGGTGTCGGCGCTACTTATCCCTACGGCATCGACCCCGAGGACAAGAATATACGCCTTGCTCCCTCTTGCCCCACAGTAGACGAGCTTAAGGTTGCTACTGAGGTTATCTGTCTTGCAGTAAAGCTTGCAGCCTGCAAGGAATTAAGAGAAAACAACTGATTATAAGGATGTGTGATTATGTTCCGGATTGGTCACGGCTATGACGTTCACAAGCTTGTTGAAAACAGAAGACTGGTTCTCGGCGGCGTGGACGTTCCCTATGAAAAGGGGCTTTTAGGTCATTCAGATGCTGACGTATTGGTACATGCAATCTGCGATGCGCTTCTCGGTGCAGCAGGTCTTGGGGATATAGGAAAGCATTTTCCCGATACCGATATGAAATACAAGAATGCCGACAGCCTCGTGCTTCTCAGTGAGGTTTGCAGACTTATCAGAGAAAAGGGCTATGAAATTTCCAATATCGATTCAACAGTAATTGCACAAAGACCCAAGCTTGCGTCATATATCCCCGAAATGAAGCAGAGAATTGCAGCTGTTTGTTCAATTGAATCCGACCTTGTAAACGTTAAGGCCACAACGGAAGAGGGGCTCAGCTTTACAGGTGAAGGTCTTGGTATCAGCTCGCACGCAGTTGCATTAATCAATAAAATTTAATCCGGCGGTGAAAAACTATGGAATTGTTTGAAACTATCAAAATAGGTCTTATGCAGATTAAGGACGTATTCCTCAATATGAATCTTTTCCCTGATATTGTTGACATCCTTCTTGTTGCTTTACTTATATATGCGCTTATAACTCAGTTGAGAAAATCTCAGTCAATTCAGGTTATTAAGGGTATCGTTTTCGTTGCTATCGTTTATGCAATAGTAAATCTTCTTGAAATGAGCACCAGTAAATTTATTTTCTCAAAGCTCTTTTCCGATATTATCATTATTTTCGTTGTTCTGTTTTCAACCGAGCTCCGACATGCTCTTGAAAACGTCGGCAAGAAAAAGCTCGGAAAGAAATATCTTTTCTTCTCCTCAAGCTCTGCTGACGAGGAAACTATTGAATCTATCAATGCAGTCTGCCGCGCTGCAGGCGCTATGAGCAGAAGTAAGGTAGGCTCACTTATTGTGTTCCAGAGAGATTCTCTTCTTGGCGACCTTACAAAGCACGCTGTGCCTATTGATTCTGCAACTACCTTTGAAATGATATGCAGTATCTTCTATCCCAAGGCTCCCTTGCACGACGGTGCAATTGTTATCAAGGACGGCAGGGTAGTCGCAGCAAGATGTGTTGTTCCCATGAAGAATGACCGTGTAATCAATGAAAACGTCGGCACCCGTCACAGAGCGGCTCTTGAGGTCAGCCTCAATTCTGACGCTGTTGTTGTGGTGACAAGTGAGGAAACTGGTCTTATTTCACTTGCAATTGACGGCAATCTTACAAGAGGTCTTACTGACAGTGAGCTTCGTGAAAAGCTTACAGTTCTTCTTCTCAGCAACAAGAATGAAAAGAAGAATAAGCTTTCAAGAAAATTCAAGCCTGAAGCACCTGCACAGGAGGCTCAGCCTGCTCTTAAGGAGGTTGCTGAAGCAGCCGAAGAGTCTGGTGATGAGGTTGTTGATGAGGTTGTTGAAGATGTGTCTGTTGCAGAAGAAGCAGTCGCTGAGGACGTAATTATTGACGACGCTGCAGACGAAAGTGCAGAGGTTTCTATTGAAATGCCCTTTGACGATATTGAAAACGAAGCCGAGGACGGCATCAAGAATGAAGGAGTTGATAATGATGAACAAGAATAATTCAGCATCTGCAAAAAAGCAGTTAAATTTATCAACCCTTATGTCCAATAATAAGGCAGTGTTTGTTCTTTCGCTTTTCTTCGCTTTTATTTTCTGGATTTTTGTTTCAATGTCACAGACAACTGAAGCAGAGCGTGTGTTTACCGATGTAAAGGTGAATATTGTTATTGATGAAAACAGTCTTGCTGCCCAGAATAATCTCGAGGTGTTCGGTGAAAGCAATTTTTCTGCTGACGTAACCGTAAAGGGGCTCAGCTACGTTGTAAATTCCTCTGACTTTACAAACAATAATATCACACTTACCGCATCTGCTTCTTCAGTTGCAGCGGCAGGCACCTACGAGCTTCCCGTAAACGGTGTAATTTCGGGAATTTCCGGTGATGCAGATATAATTTCCGTTTCCCTTAGCAGTGTAAAGGTAACCTTTGATGAAAGAGTTACAAAGTCATTTGCTATTACCGATGAGGTTGAAGAGGGCGAAAATTACTCTCTTGCTGAAGGGCTTATCCGTGAAAATTCACGACTTAGCAAGGAAACAATCGAAATTTCCGGCCCGTCAAGAGAAATTTCCAAGATTACAGGTGTTAAGGCTTACGTAAAGGTTGATAAGGAGCTTTCAGAAACTGAAAGATTCGAGGCTGAGATTATTGCAGTAACATCAAACGGCGTTGCAGATCTTACTAACCTTACTCTTGAAATTACAGAGCCTGTTTATATTTCAATTCCTATCTGCAAGGTAGGTACATATGAAACAGCAGTTGATTTCATCGGTACACCTCAGGCTTACAGAAGCGAGGGTATTGAATATTCCGTTTATCCCTCAAAGATAGACATTTCAGTGCAGACAGGTACAGGTGAAACTCAGCTTGACGATAACAACAAGATTCTTGTTGGAACAATTGATTTCTCAAAAATCAACAACACCGTAAACAGACTTGTTGTTGACAATGCAAAAATCGGCTCGGACGTTAAGAACTTTACCGTTACAATTGATATGTCCTCCATGTCAAAGCGCTGGCTTGAAATTCCTGTTGACGTATCCTCTGTAACTCTTCCCGAAAACGTAACTGTTCTTTCACAGTCTGTTGAATCCGTTCAGATTGTCGGTCCCTCCTCATCCGTTATGAATATCGACAAGACTGCAGCTTATGCAGTTCCTGTGCTTGATGACCTTGAGCTTGAAAAGGGTACACATACAATTCCTGCAAAAATTATTCTCAGAACACTTACCGATAGCTGGGTACACGGTACGTACACAGTTGAAATCGAGGTAAAATAATCAGTCGAGGTGAGCAGCTTGAAAAATACGGTCAGAGCGATTATTGCTTTTGCAGCTGTTATTGTGCTTTTATTCAGCCTTACAGGCTGCTCAATGTTTGACTTTTTTGCTATTGACAGTCTGCTTAAGCCGCCGAAGCTTACAGGCGAAAAATCCGAGCTTCAGTCCGCCTTTGAAAAAACTGTCGGCACAGAAATAAGACTCTTTACACCTCTTGTCGGTGAAAACAGAGGCTCATATATCATTTTTGATGCCGATTCCGACGGCAGTGATGAAGCGATTGTTTTCTATGCTTTTAACGATAACACGTCGGTTGTTCATATGCATCTGCTTACTCAGATTGACGGGCAGTGGCAGTCGGTGGGTGATTATACCGGCTCTGGCACCGATATCTATAAGGTTGATTTTTACAATATAGATAACAGTAAGAATCTCGAGATTGCTGTAATATGGACTCTTGAGGATTCCAAGAAGGAGAAGACCTTATCGGTTTACAGAATTGCATCTCTCAATCCCGGCAGTGACGATGCTCTGTCTTCGCTTGCAACCGTACAGATTGCCGATTACGTTTTTTGTGACGTTGACGGAGATAATGCAAACGAGCTTCTGTACTTTTATTATGAAAATTCTTCTCCAAAGGCAAGGCTTATAGATTATGACGGTCTTGAAAACGCCTTTTTGCCGTTAAGTGAGGTATCACTTGCTTTTGATTTTACCTCCATATCTCAGCTTGTCTATGACAGGGCAGGCAACGATATCAGATTTTACGTCGACTGCAGATATTCGGATGGTGAATATTTTTCTGAGATTATAATATATAGCCGTGATAACGATGCTCTTTATATGCCGACGCATAATAACAAGAATGTTTCATCCTTAAGCAGAAGAAAGTCAGACGTTTTCTGCAGCGATTTTGATAATGACGGCTATATTGATATTCCTGTTTGCATTGACTATCCTGAATCCTATGCTCTTAGCGATTCTGAAAATGCCGAATCAACTCTTTTGTTTGTTGAGTGGCTCAGCTTCCGCGACGGCAGCTTCAATAGTCTGGGCACTTATTTTGTTAATAACTACGATTCTTATGCGTTGAAAATCGACACAATATTCGAAAGATATTATATAGTGTACGACTACGTTAATAAGATAACTCAGGTGCGACTTAAAAATTATGAATCGGAAAGCAATATAATATTCTCTGTTTCTCCGGCTGATGAAGATGCTTCGGTAAGTATTCTTCCCGACGGTCTTCTCGGTGACAAGGACAAGCGTGAATATAACGTTATTATTTCCGCAAAGGGTGAAGCCTTCAGCTTTACCGAAAGCTTTATAAGAAGCCTTATTGTTGATTTATAAGGAGTGAAATTTCTTGAAACGAATTCTTATTGCTGAGGATGAAAAATCCATAAGAGAGTTTATAGTAATTAATCTCAGACGTAGCGGTTTTGACGTTGTTGAAGCTGAAAACGGTGAAGAAGCACTTAGGCTCTATGATGAATACAACGGCAATTTTGATATTGCTTTACTTGATATTATGATGCCTCTTCTTGACGGTCTTGAGGTTTGTAAAAGACTCAGACAGAAAAGCAGCACGCTTGGCATTATAATTCTTACTGCAAAAACTCAGGAAATGGACAAGGTAACAGGCCTTCTTGTCGGTGCAGACGACTACGTAACGAAGCCCTTTTCTCCCTCTGAGCTTATGGCAAGAGTCGATGCGATTTACAGACGTGTCACTCTTAACCGTGAGTTTGCTGAAAAGAGCAAGGAAAAAAGCAGCGTCATTGAGCTTGGTGATTTCTCGCTCAACCTCAGAAGCCGCACCTTATCAAAGAAGGGTGTGCTTATTGAGCTTACTCAGGTTGAATTTCAGATTATGGAATTCTTCTTCAATAACCCCAATACTGCGCTTGAGAGAGGTGAAATCCTCAATCACGTATGGGGAAATATGTACTACGGCGACGACAAGGTTGTTGACGTAAATATCCGACGTCTTCGTATGAAGGTTGAGGATGACCCCTCAAGCCCCCATCATCTTACAACTATATGGGGAGTAGGCTATAAATGGCTTACATAAATTATTAAGGAGTGAAAATGATGCTGAAAAGTGGTATTACTGTTCGATGGCTTATAACTACCATTCTTGTTATTGCATTGATTCTTACCTGCATTTCAGCCTCAATCATTTTGCTTCTTCGCGGATACTACTATGACACAGTTGAGGTTAAGCTTCAGTCGCTTGCACAAAGCAGTGTTATTGCTGATTATTTCAGCTCATATCTTAATTCATCCGATGATGAATTTTCCGCAAGAGCACAGGAATACGTTGATAATTATCAGGATTTCAATATAGCTGAGCTTTGGGTTATCAACAAGCACGGTGAAACGGTTGCATCGTCAACAGGCTTTATTTCCGATAATGAGGAATGTCCTGATTACGTTGATGCTCTTGCAGCGGTTTCGGGCAGAGCCTTATGGCAGGGTAATATGAGCTCAGGTGAAAAAGTAATGGCAATATCTGTACTGCTGCCGAAAACTAAGGGCGTCAGCAACGGTGCCGTAAGATATATCATCTCTCTTGAACAGATTGACAGACAGCTTCTGAAAATTGCTGTTCTTGTTGTGGTTATCTGTGTGTTTGCTCTTCTGCTTGTTGTTGCATCCGGTCTTTTCTTCATCCGTTCAATTGTAGTACCCGTTAAAAAGCTCAACGCAGCGACAAGAAGTATTGCAGCAGGTAACTATAAGGAAAAAATAGAGCTTCCCAAAAGATATGATGACGAGCTCGCCGAGCTTGCTGAATCTATTAACTATATGACCGATGAGATTGACAGAACAGATAAGCTTAAAAACGATTTCATTTCTACTGTTTCTCACGAGCTCAGAACACCTCTTACCGCAATTAAGGGATGGACAGAAACTCTTCTATGTATCAATGCATCAGAGGATGCAACGGTAAATAACGGTCTTAAGGTTATTCAGAATGAAACCGAAAGACTTTACACCCTTGTAGAGGATCTTCTCGATTTCTCACGAATGGAAAGCGGAAGAATGACTCTTCATCTTAAGAAAATTGACATTATTGCTGAGCTTGACGATGCGGTTTACGTGCTCAGAGACCGTGCAACAAGAGAGGGAAAGGAGCTTTTTTACAGCTCACCCGATTATGCTGCTCCCGTAAATGCAGACCCCGACAGAATCAAGCAGGTATTTGTAAATATAATTGATAACGCGATAAAATACACCCCTGCAGGCGGTAAGATTTCAATTATTGCTATGATTGACTCAAGTGAGGTCAGAATACGCGTGGCTGATACAGGCTGCGGTATTTCAAAGGAAGACCTTCCGAGAATCAAGGAGAAATTTTATAAGGCTAACTTTACTACAAAGGGCTCCGGTATCGGTCTTGCGGTGTGTGATGAAATAATCAATCTCCATAAGGGTAAGCTTGAGATATCAAGTACCCTGGGTGAGGGAACAGAGGTAAATATTTCTCTGCCGACCTTACCTGTAAACTTATCTGAAAGGAAAGACAGTTGATGAGTAAAAACAATCAACCTTCAAATATATCTGTCGGCGGACAGGCGCTTATCGAAGGCGTTATGATGAACGGTCCTAAGGGTGCCGCATTATCCGTAAGACATACAGATGGTAATATTATTACCGAGGAATTCCCTGTAAAGCATTTAAAGGATAAATATAAGGTTCTCGGCTTACCCTTTATAAGAGGTATTGTGAACTTTATTGAATCAATGATGATCGGCTATAAATCTCTTATGCGCTCTGCTGAGCTTTCAGGCCAGCTTGACGAGGAAGAGAATACCGAAAATATGTCAAAGCTTGACAAGTGGCTTAACGCTCATATGAGTCCTAAGGTGGTCAGTGTTATAACTGCATTTATGTCGGTGGTGGTTGTTGCAGTATGTATGCTTCTTTTCTTTTACGCACCAACCTATCTTGTTGACCTTGTTGATGAAAAGCTCTTAAGCGGTGCACTCGCTGATTTTCATCCCACAATCGAGGGTGTCATCAAAATGATTCTCATTGTGTGCTATATGCTTGCTGTTTCTCAGATGAAGGACATCAAGCGCGTATTTATGTATCACGGAGCTGAGCATAAGTCTATTTTCTGCTTTGAAAAGGGTCTTGAGCTTACTGTTGAAAACGTGCGTACCTGCAAGCGCTTTCACCCCAGATGCGGCACAAGCTTCATATTTATTGTTCTTATAACAAACGTAATCGTTTCCTCTCTTGTCACTCTCGCTTTCCCCGTGCTTAATTCTCCCGAATTAAGACTTGTGTGGACAATTGTCAAGATTCTTGCAATTCTTCCTGTTGTTACAGGCATCAGCTACGAGCTTATTAAATATGCAGGAAAGCACGATAATATAATCACAAAAATCTTCTCAGCACCAGGTCTTTGGATGCAGAGAGTTACTACTAAGGAGCCCACCGACGATATGATTGAGGTAGCTATTGCTTCAATCAAGGCAGTGCTCAATGATACCGAAAAGAGCGAAGAGCAGGTATGATTACTTGGATTTCACTTCTGAAATACGGTGTCAGCGAGTTGGAATCTGCAGCTGTTGACGACGCTGCCTTTGAAGCAACACAGCTGATTCTTACCTTCTTTGATTATTCTTATGAAAGCTTTATTATGAGAAGGGACGAATCCGCAGATGATGCCTCTGCGGTGCAGTATAAGAAGTTTTTGCAGCGAAGAATAGCAGGGGAGCCCTTGCAGTATATTCTCGGCAGATGGGATTTTTACAAAAGCACCTTTCTCGTTGGTGAGGGTGTGCTTATCCCCCGTCCCGAAACGGAAGAGCTTGTTGAGGAATGTGTTTCAATAATCAGAAAATACGGCTTCACCACAGTGTATGACCTATGTACGGGAAGCGGTTGTATCGGCATCAGTATCGCAAAGGAATGTCCGTGGGTTCATTGTTATCTTTTTGAGCTATACGATGAAGCATTTTTGTATGCTGAAAAAAATATCGCGAAAGAAAATCTTCCCAACGTCACACTTATTAGGCATAACGTTCTTGAGGAATTCAGTGCAGAAATCCCCGATGCTGAGCTTATTGTTTCAAATCCGCCCTATATTGAAAGCGGAGAGCTTCCGACGCTTCAGGCTGAGGTGCTTCGTGAGCCTCACACTGCACTTGACGGTGGTGTGGATGGTCTGATATTTTATAAAGCATTCTTCGTTAAGTGGGCGCACAAATTAAAATTGAACGGTTATTTTGCTTTTGAATGCGCAGAAAATCAGACTGAAAGAATTGCATCCCTTGCAGGTGACGGATACAAATCACAGACTGCATCTGATATTTATAACAACAACAGATTTGTTTATTGTCAGAAAATTAATTAATTTATAAAGGAGTGATGGTATGCTGAGATATATTATAGCTTATATGAGCGGTGAGGGAGATTCCCTTGAGTTCATAACTATGATGTGCGTAATGATTTTTGTTACCTTATGCTGCCTCCCCGTACACGAAGCAGCTCACGCCTGGATGGCGGAAAAGCTTGGCGACTCTACAGGAAGACTTAATGGCAGAATAACCCTGAGCCCTATGGCGCATCTGTCACTTATGGGTACCTTGATGCTTGTTCTTTTCGGCTTCGGTTATGCAAAGCCTGTTCCCGTTAATATCAGAAATTTCAAGAAAAGAAAGCTTTATATGGGGCTTACCGCTCTTGCCGGTCCCTTATCTAACCTCCTTCTTGCAATTATCTTTATTGTAATAGGATATATATGTGCTTTATTTTCTTCCTCAGCTTCTGCTGATTCTGTAGTTGTTCTTGAAATTTCAGCAAAATTCTTTGTAAATGTTGGCTATTACAATATTGCTCTTGCGGTTTTTAATCTGATTCCTATGCCTCCTCTTGATGGCTCCAGAATTCTTACTATGTTTTTGCCGGACAAAATCTATTACCGCATAATGCAGTATGAAAGATATCTTTTTTATGCTCTTTTTGCTCTTATTTTTCTGTTTAACAGACTGAACATTTCCCCCTTGAGCGCTATAACTGCTTTTATTTATAATGCTATCGGCTCATGCATTGAATTTATTGTCAATATTATTGCCGGTGTGTTTATGTAAGGAGAATCTATGTCAGCTATCAATTATAAGATTGAGGTTTTTGAGGGCCCTATGGACCTTCTGCTTCATCTTATCTCAAAGCATAAACTGAATATTCACGATATTCCCATTGTTGAGCTTGTTGAGCAGTATCTCGGTTACGTGAACGAGCTCAGGGAGGCAGACCTTGAGGTCGCAAGTGAGTTTCTTGAAATGGCGGCTCGTCTTGTTTATATCAAGACGGTATCTCTTCTTCCTGTATATGAGGAGGGAGATAAGCTTCGCAAGGAGCTCAGCGGTGAGCTTATAGAGTATGCTGAGTGTAAGCGTGTTGCTCAGGCACTTTCAATGCAGACAGACGGCTTTGACCATATTGCTCGTCCTCAGCAGCAGCTTGAGGTTGATATGTCTTATAACCGTATTCACGATTCACTCGAGCTTCTCAATGCCTATATGCGTGTTGTAGGTAAGCGTCTTCGTAAAATCCCGCCGCCTCTTGATTCCTTCAAGGCTATAGTTGTAAAGAAGATAGTTTCCGTTTCATCAAAAATCAAGAGTGTCGTTTCTATTCTATCTCTCGGCGGCAGCAGAAAATTTTCTGATATTATCAGCGCGTCGGAAAGCCGTTCGGATATGGTTGCCGCATTTCTTGCAATTCTTGAGCTTGCAAAAACCAAGCACGTAATTCTCAACGGAGAGGGAAGTAACCTTGAGGTTGAGCTTATCAAAATCCCTGAAGGAGAATTGGACTTTGACTGAAAATGTAATTAACCTTAAAAATACGGTTGAAGCAATAATTTTTGCTTCAGGTGAACCGATTGACAGAATCAGACTTGTTGAAGCTCTCGGCTGCAGCCCCGAAAGGCTTGATAACATATTAAAGGAAATTGCAGAGGAATATGAAAGCCGCGGCAGTGCCGTTCAGCTTCTTTCTCTTGGTAGTGAGGTACAGTTTGCAACACGTCCCGAATATGCCGTAGCCGTCAGAAACGTTCTTGATATGAAGAGAAATCAGCCTCTTTCAAATGCTGCCTTTGAGGTTCTTGCTATTGTGGCATACAATCAGCCTGTAACAAAGGCTTTCATCGAGCAGGTACGAGGCGTTGACTGCAGCGGTGTTATCAATACCCTTTGTCAGCGCAGCCTCATTGAAGAGGCAGGAAGGCTTGACTTGCCCGGCAGACCTCTGTTATACTGTACTACAACAGATTTTCTCAAGTGCTTCTGTATGACAACTCTTGCAGAGCTTCCCGATATCCCTGATACTAAGGCTGCTGCAACTGCACTTGAAAATATTCATAATGATGAATCTGTTATTACAGGTCAGATGTCTATTCTGTAATAGGAGGGTTGATATTGATTATATTGAAAATAATCGGATGGGTGATTCTTTCAGTAATTGCTCTTATATTGCTCGTCTTATGCATAAAGGTCAGAATATTTGCCGAATATTCCGAAATTGATACGCATGCATACGTAAAGTGGCTTTTTATCAAGATCCCTCTTTATCCTGTAAATAAGTCGGATAAGCCTGAAAAAGCAACGCAGACAACGCCATCCGCAGCTATGCCTGAGCAGTCCGAGGCTCCCGTAGCCACTGAACAGACGGCTCCTGCTGAGGAAGCACAAGCAGCTGACGCTTCAGAACAGCCTGTAGCGGATGCTGTAACAGCAGATGCAGCTGAACCCGCTCCCGTAAAGTCTAAGAATAATCTTCTTAAAACTCTTTACGAGGCTCACGGTATTGACGGTCTTATGCTTATTGTGAAGCGTGTGTTCAGCTATCTCGGCTCCTTTATCGGTGACCTTATGAAGGCTCTTGTAATTGACGAGCTTTATGTTGACGTTCGATGCACCAAGGGCGATGCCGCATCAACCGCTATTTATTACGGTGAGGTTTGTGCAGGCTTATTCCCGATGCTCGGAGCACTTATCGGAAAATATAAGGTTCGCAAGTATGATATAAACGTATATCCCGACTATCTTGCAAGACATTCGTCAGCAAGCTTTGCAGTTTCGATGCATTTATATCCCATTTACCTAATCGGTGTAACATTGCATTTTGCATTCAGAATGCTATTTAAGGTAGTATTTCGTTTATTCGGAAAAATTTTTCTTCCTGCAAAGAACAAAAAGGAAGAGAATTCAGATAACACCGGCGATCAAAAGCCGGCAGAAGCTATAAAAAAATAATTTGAAAGTGAGAGTAAAAAAATGAAGGATCAGTCAGCAGCAGGAATTCTTTCCACAACAATTGAAAAGGTTCGTCAGTTAGTTGACGTAAGCACAATCGTAGGCGAGCCTATCGCATTATCAGCAGAGGTTACAGTTATTCCTGTATCAAAGGTTACATATGGCTTTGCATCAGGCGGCTCTGATTTCCCCTCAAAGAATAACACACAGCTTTTCGGCGGTGGCGGCGGTGCAGGCGTGACAATTAATCCCGTTGCATTCCTTATTCTCAAGAACGGTGAAGTAACTCTTAAGCACATCACATCCAACGATAATGCAGCAGAGCGCTTTGTTGATATGGTACCTGAGGTAATCGACAAGGTTAGCAGCGTTGTATCAAAGGTTAAGTCCTCTGATAAATAATTATTAAATTAAACATTATATAACTTAAGGTTGGTGAGCTGATTTTTTAAAGAATGCTCATTAGCCTTGAGTGTGTTTTATTAAATTTTGGAAGGTAATATATGGCAGAACCAATCAGATTACAGAAATTTATGGCTGACTGCGGTGTAGCTTCAAGAAGAAAGTCTGAGGAGCTTATTGCGGCAGGCAAGGTTAAGGTAAACGGTATGGTAGCGTCCGTCGGTGATAAGGTTGATCCTAAAAAGGACACAATCAGCGTAAACGGTAGAAAGCTTACCAAGGAAACCAATTACGTATATATAATGCTTCATAAGCCCCGCGGATACGTTACCACCATGAGTGACGAGATGGACAGAAAATGTGTGGCTGAGCTTGTGGCAGACGTCGCTAAGAGAATTTACCCCATCGGCAGACTTGACAGAGATTCCGAAGGTCTTCTGCTTTTTACAAATGACGGAGAATTTGCTAATGCTATGACTCATCCCTCAAGACATATAGCAAAGACCTATCGTGTAAGCGTCCGTCCTGCTATAACAGAGGATCAGCTTACAATTCTTACCTCATCTCTTATGATTGACGGCAGACAGACTCTTCCTGCTGACGTAAGAGTCGTAAACAAGGAAGCAGACAAAACAACTCTTGAGATTATTCTTTATGAGGGCAGAAACAGACAGATAAGACGCCTTTGCGAGGAAGCCGGTCTTGATACAGCAAGACTTAAAAGACTTTCTATCGGTCAGCTTAAGCTTGGCGGACTTAAGGTTGGTGAATACCGTCATCTCACACACGAAGAGGTAAGTCTTCTTAAAAGACAGTCAGGCTCTTACTAATTCTTATAAAGGAAAATACTGATATGGTTAAAAGTATGACAGGCTACGGCAGAGCCGTAGAAACAATCGGCAGCTTTACCGTTACCGTTGAAATCAAAAGTGTAAACCACCGTTATTTTGAATTTTCTCCCAAGGTTTACAGAGCATATTCCTTTCTTGAGGAAAAGCTCAAGTCCTTTGTTCAGCAGTATATTTCAAGAGGTAAGGTTGACTGCTATATTCAGATAGAAAACGAAGCAACAGATGAATGCATCGTAAAGGTGAATCATTCACTTGCTTCAGGATATATTAATGCCTTCAAGGAGCTTTCTGAAACTTACTCACTTGATGCGGGTAATGCATTTGAATGCTTAATCAGCAAAGGTGATATTTTCTCTGTTCACAAAAATGAGACAGATGAGGAGGCCTTGTGGGAGGCAGTAAGCAAGGTGCTGAAGTCTGCTATTGATTCATTTATCAATATGCGACTTATTGAAGGTGAAAAGCTTAAGACTGATATCTTCAACCGTGCTGATTCAATTCTTGAAAACGTTTCGTTTATTGAAGAGCGTTCCCCCGTTACTGTTGCAGAATATAATGAAAAGCTCAAAAAGAGAATTCAGGAGCTTATCGGTGACACTGAGGTTGACGAGCAGCGTCTTCTTACCGAAGCAGCTATTTTTGCAGATAAGATTGCTGTTGCAGAGGAAACTGTTCGCTTAAGAAGCCACATTGACCAGCTTCATAGCTTCTTCGAGCTTGAAAGACCTATTGGTCGCGACCTTGATTTCCTTATTCAGGAAATTAACCGTGAAACCAACACAATCGGTTCAAAGGCAACTGATCTTGAAATTGCAAGAAGAGTTATTGCAATTAAATCTGATATTGAAAAAATTCGCGAGCAGGTTCAGAATATTGAATAACGGAGAGTTATTATGAAGCTTATAAATATCGGTTTCGGAAATCTCGTTAATGCTCAGAGGATTGTAGCAGTTGTTTCTCCCGAGTCTGCTCCCGTAAAGCGAATTATGCAGCAGGCAAAGGAAACAGGAAAGCTTATTGACGTAAGTCAGGGAAGAAAGACAATGTCGGTAATCTTCACGGATTCCGAGCACGTCATTCTTTCTTATCTGAAGGCTGAAAAGATATCAGAAAAATTCAGCGATGAGGCAGATACTACAGAGGTTTGATATGAAGAAAGAAAATGGCAGAATTATTGTAATTTCAGGTCCCTCGGGCGCAGGTAAGAATACAGTTTACGATGAGCTTGTTAAAAGATCTGATGATATTGTACAGACTGTATCAGCAACTACAAGAAAGCCCCGTGAAGGTGAGCTCGACGGCAGAGATTACTATTTTATAACAGTTGAAAAGTTCAAGGCACTTATAGAAGAGGGCGCATTTATAGAATACGTTAATTACGGTAATAATTATTACGGAACACTTAAAAGTGAGGTATCCCGTCTTAGTGAAGGCGGAAAGACCGTAATTCTTGTTATCGAGGTTAACGGTGCAGCCAATATTAAGAAAATGATTCCTGAATCATCCTCCGTATTCATTGTTCCGCCATCTGTTGAAGAGCTCAGAAAGAGGATCATCGGTCGCGGTCAGAATACTGATAATGAGATTGAAACGAGAATCTCAATTGCACTTGAAGAAATGAAGCTCAAGGATAACTATGACTACTGTGTTGTAAATGATGAGCTCGATAAATGTGTAAATGAAATATTTGATATAATAAATTCTATCAACTAAGGAGAAATTTATAATGATTAACATTGATTTAAGCGAAATTCTTAACGAAAACCTCAGCAGATATGCTCTTGTTATCGGTGTTGCAGAGCGTGCTGTTGGAATTATTGATGAAGAAAATGAAGAATTCAGACATGCAAGCGAAAATGAAAAGAAGATGAAGACCTCAGATTTCAACAGAGCAGCATACGGCACAGAAAAGCCCGTAAGCCTTGCAGTTGAAGAGCTTCGTAACGGTGAATTTACAATCAATCAGCCCGCTTGCAAATAAATCGGGGAGTTGAGATATTGTCATCTGAGTTAATTGCTCTTGTTGCAGTTGAAAATTGCAGCTTCAGTTTTGATAAATTGTTTTCTTATATTATTCCCGATGAATTTTCAGGAATGATATCTGTCGGAATGCGTGTAATGGTTCCTTTTGGTGCAGGTAAAAGCCAAAGACAGGGCTTCATATTTGAAATTACAGATTCTTCAGACACTGAATTTTCAAAGCTAAAGAAAATTGCAGATATTCTCGACAGCGCTGCGCTGCTCGATAAGGAAATGATAAATCTTGCGCGGTGGATTAAGGACAGATGCTTCTGTACTTATTTTGCTGCTGCAAAGGCGTTGCTTCCCGGCGGAATGTGTCTGAAAACGGAAAAGCTTTATTCTGTTGCTGCCGATTTCGGGGATATCTCAGACGCTAAGCTTACAGATGACGATAAGGCAGTTCTTGCGTTTCTCACAAAAAAAGCCGTACCTGTAAGAGAATCCGCTATACTTAAAAAGCTCGGCTTTGATAAGAAAAGCCTTATTCTTAAGAAGCTTGCATCCAAGGGGATACTTACAGAGGATTATGATGCATTTTCCAAGGTGCGCGATTTATCCGTTCAGCTTATTAAAATCAGCAGTAGTTTTACAGAGGATGATTATAAAGCCCTTACTGCAAAGCAGGCTCAGGTTATTGATTTTCTTCGTGACATAGGTGCAGCCTCCGTAAAGGAAATTACATATTTCAGCGGAGCGAGCGAGTCTGTTGTCAGGTCTTTGCTGAAAAAAGAAATTCTTGAGGCATTTCAAGCTCCCGTAAAACGTGAGGTTAAAACAGCTTCAGCTACAAAGCCGTATGAAAAGCCTGTTCTTTCTGTGTCGCAAAAGCAGGTTTATGACAGAATTTATCAGTCCTATAAAACCCGTGATTATTCGGGTGCTCTTCTGTTCGGAGTAACAGGAAGCGGTAAAACAAGCGTTTATCTTGAGCTTATTGATACTGTTATGCAGGAAAATAAGACTGTAATAGTGCTTGTTCCTGAAATCTCACTTACGCCTCAGACCTTTTCTATATTTTCGTCAAGATACGGCAAGAACGTTGCCGTGCTCCACAGTGCTCTTTCAATGGGAGAAAGATACGATGAGTGGAAACGGATAGAAGCAGGAGAGGTAAGTGTAGTTATCGGAACAAGAAGCGCAATATTTGCTCCGATTAAGAATCTCGGTCTTGTGATTATTGATGAAGAGCAGGAGCATACCTATAAGTCTGAAATGACTCCAAGGTACAATGCAAAGGACGTTGCACGCTTCAGATGCGCACAGAATGATGCATTTCTTCTTTTAGCATCGGCAACCCCATCTGTCGAAACATATGCAAAGGCAGCTGACGGAAAGCTCTTGCTTTGTGAGCTTAAAAACAGATTCGGAAAATCAGAGTTGCCTGACGTAAGAACAATAGATATGAGTGACAAATCGCTCAAAAACACATTTTTTGCGATAAGTGATCCGCTTGCTGATGAGCTTGAAAATAATCTTCTCAATAATGAGCAGTCAATTCTTCTTGTCAACAGAAGAGGATATAATACTTTTGTTGTGTGCAGTGACTGTAAAGAGGTTGTGTCCTGTCCGAAATGCAGCATTTCGATGACGTACCATTCCGCGAATAACAGGCTTATGTGCCATTATTGCGGATATTCAGTACCTTTTACTGAAAACTGTCCCTCATGCGGTGCTGAGAATATCCGTTATTCTGGCTACGGCACTCAGCGTGTTGAGCAGGAGCTCAGTGTAAGATTTCCGCAGGCACGTATTATCCGTATGGATGCGGACACCACAACACAGAAAAATTCTCATGAAAAGGTGCTTTCAGCCTTTTCAAGAGGTGAATATGATATTCTTATCGGTACGCAGATGGTTGCTAAGGGGCTTGATTTTCCCGACGTTACTCTCGTAGGTATCACTTCAGCCGATAAAGAATTGTATAATAATGATTTCAGATGCTCCGAGCGCTCATTTGACCTAATAACTCAGGTTGTCGGACGCGCGGGCAGAGGAAACAAAAAGGGTAGAGCAGTCATCCAGACTCTCGTTCCCGATAATCCTATAATTACTATTGCCTCTAAGCAGGATTATAAGAAATTTTTTGAAAATGAAATAAGAATGAGAAGAGCACTTATTTATCCGCCGTTTTGCGATTTATGTGAAATCAGCTTCTCGGGGGCAGATAAGTCTGCAGTTTTTGCGTGTGCCGAATATTTCTTTAATTCTTTTGTAAGACTTAATGAAGGCGAGTACAGTGATCTTAAGGTGATTGTTCTCGGACCGATGTCACCTAAGGTTTCTAAAATTAACGATTATTTCAGGCAGAGAATTCTTATTAAATGCAAAAATACAGCTCGCTTCAGAGAGCTTATAAGTAAAATATTGATTGACGTAAATTCAATCAAGGCATATAAAAATATTTTGGTTTACGCGGATATTAATCCCGAAACTTTAAATTGATTATAAGGTGATTGACATGGCAATAAGAAATATCAGAACTGAAGAAGATCCCGTATTAAGAAAGGTTAGCAGAAAGGTTGAAAATTTTGACGAAAAGCTTTTTGTTATCCTTGATGATATGAAGGATACTCTCATTAAATCACAGGGTATAGGCCTTGCAGCGGTTCAGGTCGGAATTTTAAGAAGAATTGTTCTTGTAAATTTTGATAACAGAATTATTGAGCTTATTAATCCTGAAATTATTGAAGCTGAAGGCCAGCAGATTGAGGCTGAGGCTTGTCTTTCCGTTCCTCATAAGGCAGGCAAAACTCTTCGCCCCAGAACTGTTTCAGTAAAGGCACAGGACAGAAACGGTCAGTGGCATATCTATAAGGGTACTGATCTTCACGCAAGATGCTTCTGCCATGAGCTTGACCATCTTGACGGCAAGCTTTATCTCGACAATCTTGCTCCCGGTGAATCTGTGTTCTTTACCAACGATTACGATTAATGGAGAGCTTTATGAAAAAGGTTGTTTTTATGGGAACTCCCGATTTTGCAGTTCCCGCACTTGATGCACTTATTAAATCCGATGAATATGATGTAAAGCTCGTAATTTCACAACCTGACAGACCTCAGGGCAGGAAACAGATTCTTACTCCCTCTCCTGTCAAGCAATTAGCTTTACAGCATGATATTGATATCTATCAGCCCGTAAATCTCAGATCAGACGAAGCATATGAAAAAATTATGGCTTTTGCGCCCGATTTTATCGTTGTTTCCGCCTACGGTAATATCCTTCCTAAGAGAATTCTTGATATTCCCGTATACGGTTGTGTGAATCTTCACGGCTCACTGCTTCCGAAATACAGAGGTGCGGCACCTATTCAGTGGTCCGTGATTAACGGTGATAAGCTTACCGGCGTTACTACTATGATGATGGATGTGGGACTTGATACCGGTGATATGCTTCTTACTGCAGAAAAGGTTATCGGTCCTGATGAAACTGCAGGCGAGGTATTCGATGCTCTTGCCGCTCTTTGTCCGCAGCTTCTGTTAAAAACTCTCAAGGCAATTGAAAGCGGTGAAATCACACGCATTCCTCAGGATAATTCCTGTGCTACTTACGTTTCCGTGCTTGACAAGTCAATGTCAGATATTGACTGGAATTCATCTGCACAAACAATCCACAATCTTATAAGAGGTCTTAATCCGTGGCCCGTTGCCCGTACCGTTTATGAGGGAAAGCTTCTTAAGATTTATAAGAGTAAGCTTACCGATAGGAAATCTGAGCTTCCCGCAGGCTCTGTCAGAGCTTCCGGAGATGACATATTCGTTACCTGCGCTGATAAGTCTGTTCTTATGCTTCTTGAGGTTCAGCTTGAGGGTTCAAAAAGAATGTCCTCTGCAGATTTTCTTCGCGGGCACAGCTTTGGAGAAGGCTTTACGTTTATTAATGAGGCATAATTATGTATTTTGATTTATCTTATTTTTATCTGATTCTCCCTGCTCTGATTATATCATTGATTGCTCAGCTGAGGGTCAAAAAGGTATATTCTCAGATGTCCTCCGTTTATTCAAAAAGCGGATATTCAGGTGCTCAGGCTGCTTTGGCGGTGCTGCGACATTACGGAATTACCGACGTAAGAATAGAGCAGTGCTCGGGTAAGCTTTCCGATCATTATGATCCCCGCGCCAAGGTTATAAGGCTTTCTGAGGGAGTTTATTCCTCAACGTCTATTGCTGCTATCGGTATTGCCTGTCATGAGGCAGGTCATGCCGCACAGCACGCATCTGATTATCTGCCTGTAAAGCTTCGTAATCTTATTCTTCCCGTTTGTAAAATCGGTTCATATGCTGGTATTCCTCTTGCTATGCTGGGTTTAGTATTAAGCTTCGAGCCGTTGATTTTCGCAGGAATATTACTTTATTCATTTATTATGCTCTTTCAGCTTGCCACTCTTCCGGTTGAATTCAATGCAAGCTCCCGTGCGATAGCCTGTATTGAGCAGATGTCGCTTCTTAAGAATGAGGAAGAGCTCACAGGAGCAAAAAAGGTTCTTAAAAGTGCTGCGCTTACTTATGTTGCAGCGTTGATTTCTTCTTTAATGAATCTTCTCAGGTTTATTATGCTTATTAACCGCAGAAGAAGATAAGAAAGGTAATTTATGGCTAATCCGAGATATGAAGCAGTTAAGCTTCTTTGTAAAATTGAAAAGGACGCTTCGTACTCAGCCTTAACCGTTAAGGACGCTCTCGCTGATATTGATTTTGCCGATAAAAGAGATACGGCATTTGCAGTATCTCTTATTTACGGAGTGTTAGAAAATAAGCTTACTCTTGATTACAATATTTTTCTATATCTTAACTCCGGTGCATCCAGGCTCAAAAGCAACGTGCTGAATATTCTTCGTACAGGCGCTTATCAGCTTCTTTATCTTGATAAAATTCCCGTCAGTGCGGCAGTTAACGAGGCTGTAAAGCTGAGCAAGAAAATGAATGCATCATATGCCTCGGGGCTTATAAATGCCGTTCTCAGAAAGATAAGCACAAACGGCCTTAAGCTCCCTGAGGATAAAAGCTTATTATATTATCTGAGCATAAGGTATTCTGTTGATAAATCGATTGTGCAGTCACTTTCGGAGGATTACGGAAGAGAAAAGGCAGAAGAGATTCTCAGTACCTTTTCCGGAAGAAGACCCATATACGTGCGCACAAACCTACATAAATGTTCAGATGATGACCTTCTTGCTGCTTTTGCAAGAGATAACGTCTGTGCTGAAAAAACTGCCCTTGAACACTGCTTTGCTGTTAAGGATACAGGTGATATTACTGCGCTCGAAGCCTTCAGAAACGGTATGTTTTACGTTCAGGATATGTCCTCTCAGCTTTGCTGTTTCCTTATGGGAGCTCGTGAGGGTGACAGTGTTGTTGATTGCTGTGCTGCCCCCGGCGGTAAATCATTTACTCTTTCTCAGTACGCAGGCAGAAAGGGTAGTGTCCTTTCCTGTGATATGTATGAGCATAAAACAAAGCTTATCAGAGATACTGCTGAAAGGCTTTCGGTTGATTCTCTCACCACAATCTGCTGCGATGCAAGAAATCTTAAGGATAAGGTATCTCAGGCAGACTGCGTTCTTTGCGACGTGCCCTGCTCCGGCTTTGGTGTTATGGGCAGAAAGCCTGAAATCAGATATAAAAATACAGAAGAGCTTAAATCTCTTCCTGAAATTCAGAAGGAAATCTTATATTCCTGCTGCAATATTGTAAAACCGGGCGGAACGCTTATATATTCCACCTGTACGCTTAATAAAAATGAAAATGACAGAATCTGTGACGATTTTCTTGCTTCGCATCCTGAGTTTTCAGTTTCAGGTGATTGCGAATATCGGAAGCTTACGGACAGATATCTTACAATCTTCCCGTCTGTTGACGGCGGTGACGGATTTTTTATTGCTAAATTTATCAGAGGTAATTAATGAAAAAGGACATTCTTTCGCTCACTCTTGATGAGCTTACCAATGAAATAATTCAGCTCGGACAACCGAAGTTCAGGGCAAAGCAGATTTACAGATGGCTTCATAAATCGTTTGTGACTGATTTTGCTCAGATGTCTGATTTGTCGTTACAGCTTCGTAATATCCTTGATGACAATTTTGTCATATTTGGTTGTTCTATTGAAAAAAAGTTGGTTTCCGAGTATGATAGTACGGTAAAGTATCTTTTTAAGCTCTATGACGGAGAGTTTGTCGAATCTGTTCTGATGAAATACAAATACGGATATACCGTGTGTGTTTCGTCACAGGTCGGCTGCAGGATGGGCTGTACCTTCTGCGCTTCAACCCTTAACGGTGTTGTGAGAAATCTGAATCCGTCTGAAATTTTATCCCAGATATATGCCATCAGCCGTGATAACGATATAAGAGTTTCTCACGTTGTTATGATGGGAATGGGTGAGCCCTTTGATAATTACGATAACGTCCTGAGATTTCTCGGTCTTATAACTGATGAAAACGGTGTAAATCTCAGTATGCGACATATAAGCCTTTCAACCTGCGGTATAGTTCCTGCAATAAGAAGGCTTATGAATGAAAATCTTCAGCTTACACTTTCTGTTTCCCTGCACGCCCCCAATAACGAGCTTCGTTCATCAATGATGCCTGTTAACAAAAAGTATCCTGTTGAGGAATTAATTGCTGCGTGCAAGGAATATACATTAAATACGTCAAGAAGAATTTCTTTTGAATATTCTCTTGTAAAAAACGTGAATGATACCGAGGATTGCGCCTTGCAGCTTGCAAGACTTCTCAAGGGTATGCTTTGTCATATAAATCTTATTCCTGTTAACGAGGTAACGGAAACAGGCTGTAAGAAAAGCTCACCCGAGAGAGTCAAACGCTTTGCAGACGTTCTCTCATCAAAAGGCTTTACAGTCACAGTAAGACGAGAGCTCGGTTCAGATATAAATGCAGCTTGCGGTCAGCTCAGAAGAAGCGTTCAGAAATAACTTCAACCGGAAGGAGACAAGAAAATTGCGTTATTCAATGAAAACCGACAAGGGAATAATCCGTAATAGTAATCAGGATAATTGTCACGTTGTTATATTTGATAACAGCTCATGCTTTGGTGTTGTCTGTGACGGTATGGGAGGTCCTAAGGCAGGAGATATTGCCTCTGAGCTTGCCATTAAGGAGATTTCTGATAAATTTACTGCAGGCTGGTCACCTGAGAACACAATTGATGATGCAAGGGTACTGCTTACTAAGGCTATCAAGACGGCAAACCTTAAGATTCTTGCTATGTCTTCATCCGATGAGGCATATTCAGGTATGGGTACTACCGTTGTTGCAGCTTTTTGTAAGGATAATGACGTTCTCATCGCAAACGTCGGTGACAGCAGAGCATATTCTGCGTGCGAAGATAATATCCGTCAGATAACTCGCGATCATTCGTTGGTTCAGGAGCTTATTGACAAGGGTGAGCTTTCCCGCGAGGATGCCGAAAGCTATCCAGACAAGAACGTAATCACACGGGCGCTGGGCATTGATAATCACGTTGAGATTGATTTTTATATTGAAAAGCTTGATTCTTCATGTCTTCTTCTGTGCTCGGACGGTCTTTATAACTATTGTAAAGAAAATGAGATAATCTCAATACTTAATGACGAAGAAACAGAATTTTCTTCAGTAGCATCGGCTCTTGTTGATGCAGCAAACAATAACGGCGGCGGAGATAACGTTACCGCAGTCCTTATCAAGAGATAATCGAGGAAGTGATATTATGGAGATTAATGTAAATCAGGTAATCGGCAACAGATATGAAATTCAGGAGATCATTGGTGTCGGCGGTATGTCACGTGTTTATAAGGCATACGACCGTGTTGATGACCGTGTTGTTGCCATCAAGGTTCTTAAGGACGAATATCTTGCTAATGATGAATACACAACACGCTTCAAGAACGAATCAAGAGCTATTTCCTTGCTTAATCACCCCAACGTTGTAAAGGTTTATGATGTTTGCTTCGGCGAGGATATTCAGTATATTGTTATGGAGCACGTTGAGGGTATTACTCTCAAGGAGTTTATCCAGAAGCAGAAGATTCTTGACTGGAAGGAAGCTCTTATTGTTGTTGTTCAGATTCTTAAGGCTCTTTCTCATGCTCACGACAAGGGTGTTATTCACAGAGATATCAAGCCTCAGAACATACTTTTATTGCCCAATGCTACAATTAAGGTGACTGATTTCGGTATTGCCTCCTTCAAGCGCGGGGAAATCAAAGCTCCCGTAGAAACAGAGGCTCTCGGTTCAGTTCACTACGTAAGCCCCGAGCAGGCTCAGGGTGAATATACTGACGAAAAGTCAGACATTTATTCTGTTGGCATCGTTCTTTACGAAATGCTTACAGGTAAGCCTCCCTTTGAGGGCGGAAGCGACGAGGATATTGCTCTTATGCATATCCACCGTGACCCCGTAAAGCCTTCTGTTCTTAATTCCTCAATACCCGTCGGCATTGAACAGATTACTCTCAGAGCAATCCAGAAGAATTCCGCAAACAGATATCAGTCTGCTGCTGAATTCCTTCTTGACCTTGACGAATTCAGAAGAAATCCTGACGTAATATTTGACTACCAGTATTTTATTGATAAAAATCCCACAAGATATTTTTCAACCAAGCTCGATGCTGCTGACGTTGACGAGGATTACGATGAGGACTATGATGAAGAGTATGATGCCGATGAAGATACAAGAAATTCATTTATGCCTGTTCTTATCGGCGTTGCCGTTGCTCTTGTAATTGTAGTCGGTATTGTAATTTTTACCGTATTCGGAAGCTCTGTAAGCTCAAGCTCTGAAAGCTTTATCGATAAAATTGATATTTTCGGCATTTTCTCAAAGGATGAGATTGAGGTTCCGAACTTTATCAATATGGACTTTGAGGAAATTCTTTCAACCTATCCCGAGCTTGCAATCGAGAACCCTCCTCAGTACGAATATAACTCAAACTATGAGGATGGTCACGTATGTAACCAGTACCCCGAAGCAGGTGAAACCGTTTCTAAGGATACTGTAATCAAGCTTACTGTTGCGACTAGCGTAGAAATGGTGCTTGTTCAGGATGTTTCAGGTAAAACTGCTATTGAAGCTGAGTCAATTCTCCGTGCTTCAGGACTTGTGGTTGAGCTTATTCCTCTTGTTGACGAAACAAGGGATGAGGGCGAGGTTATTTATACTGAGCCTATCGGCAATAAGTATACCTCCTATAAGGGCACGGTTTATGTATATTATGCAACCGGCAAGAATGATATATCCACTGCAAGAGTGCCCAACGTTGTAGGCTATGAGCTTGAGGCAGCTAAGAAGAAGATTATTGCTTCAGGTCTTACAGTTGGTGCTATCACTTCAGGCGCAAGTGCTCCCTCAATGGAAGGCTTTGTTATCAGCCAGACTCCCGACGCTTCACTTGCAGTAAATTCAGGTATGAACGTAAATCTTGTTGTCGGTAACGGTATTCCCGCAACAAATACAGCAATTTTTACTATTTCTCTTCCTGACCTTGGTGAAACTACCACGGGTACACTTAAAACCTATCTCAATGAAACTGCATACGATTCCATTGAGAACGTTATTCTTAACGGCTCAAGCTATCAGTTAAGCTTCACGGGCTCTGATAAGGAAAATGAATTCAAAATCTTCTGTGATGCAGTTATGATTTATACGGGCTCAATCGACTTTACAACAACACCTCCCACCTTCTCAAACGTTCACGGCTACCAGTTCTCCACTAAGGCCCCCGTGCCTAATGTTGTTGGTATGACTCAGAGTGCGGCTGAAACTCAGCTTGCAGCATCAGGCTTCAGTAAAATCAAGATTGAAACTGAAATGAGCGCAACCGTGCCTCAGGGTGTTGTTATTTCTCAGTCACCTATTTACAGTGAAACTGCAAAATATTCAACTGCAACAATCATTACTATTGTTGTAAGTGAGGGTCCGGGCGAGGAAATTACTCAGGCTCCCTCTGTAGAGCAAACAACGTCAGCTCCCGAGGTAACTACCGACAGTGCAGCTCCTACTACTCAGGAATCAACCACCGCTCAGCAGGATATTGCTGATCCTCAGCCTGAGCAGACGACAGCCTCAGCAGAAGCAGCACCTGACGAGCCTGCAGGCGGCGATAATTAAATTCACGGAGAATTCACATGGCATTACTTAATGGCAGAATAATCCAATCAATCAGCGGCTTTTATTTTGTGGAAGCCGCTGATGCGGTTTATGAATGTAAGGCAAAGGGAAACTTCAGAAAGAAGCAGATTACACCCCTTGTGGGAGATAACGTTATGATTGACGTAGCAGATGAAAAGGGAACTGTTACCGAAATTCTTGACAGAAAGAATTTCCTTATAAGACCCCCTGTTGCAAACGTTGATATATTATTTATTGTTGCCTCTGTTGCTGATCCTAAGCCTAATTTGTACGTTATAGATAAGCTCAGTGCATTTGCTGTGTTTCATAATATCCGACCTGTTATCGTATTTTCAAAGTGCGATATAGGCGATGCTGCGCAGTATGCTGAAATTTATAAAAAAAGCGGAATGCAAACAATCTGCTGCTCATCAGTGACAAATGATGGAATAGAGGAGATAATTTCCTGCATAAGGGGAAACGTGTGTGCGTTTACGGGCAATTCAGGCGTCGGAAAATCAAGCATAATTAATGCTATCTGTCCTGAACTTAAGCTTGAAACCAACGCAACCAGCGCAAAGCTCGGTCGTGGTAAGCACACAACGAGAACTGTAAGCCTTTATAATATCAACGGTGGCTTTGTAGTTGATACTCCCGGCTTTTCTTCAATCGACTTTGAAAATCTTTCTGAGCGTATATATAAGGATGACCTTCCCGGGTGCTTCCCTGAGTTCTCGGAATATACGGATTACTGTAAGTTTTCAACCTCATGCTCACATACTACAGATAAGGGCTGCGCAGTTCTTTGTGCTATAAATGAAGGAAAAATAGCAAAAGAAAGACATGAAAGCTACCTTCGGATGTATGAAGAGGTAAAAAATTTCAAAAAATGGGAGGAATCCTGAGCTATTAGTCACATAAATTGCACCTCATGCGTATTATTTACTGTATAGCATTAAGTTTTTGGCTGTCAGAAATACGAGGTGATTTATGAGAAGACGTAACAGCTCTAAGGGATTCATTGTAATAAGCTTCGGTGTAGGCCTTATTCTTGCGTATTGCTTCCCGACAAAAATACTCATTATTGCTCTTGCAATTCTTCTGATAGCTGCAGGCTTCATATTGTTGAAATGTTAGCAAAGGAGGATTCTTATGAGAGTATTTGTGCTTAACAGTCCTGTTTTTTTAAGGAAAATATTTAAATTATTTTATAAGGATTAAAATTTTATGAAACCGAAAAGGATAAAGGCAGAAAATCTGAAAAATACCCGTGATCTCGGCGGATACGTTACAGCGGACGGTAGGGTAATCAAAGATAAAATGCTTATTAGAAGCGGTCAGCTTTCACGTGCAACTGACAGGGATATTGAAAAGCTTGTAAATGATTATCAGCTTAAAACGGTTATTGATCTTCGTATTGATGCGGAAATCAAGGAGAAGCCCGACCGTATTCCTGAGGGTGTGAATTACATCAGAATACCGTTGCTTGATAAGGCTTATCTCGGAATAACCCGTGACGAATATTCTCTTACCTCATGGTTCAATATGTTTTCGGATAATAAGAGAAGACCTGAGGATATTTTTTATGATATGTATGACGTGCTTGTCTTCGGTGATCGCTCAAGAGAGCTGATACCTCAGATATTTTCTGTTTTCCTTGGTGATAATAATGCGGTTTTATGGCACTGCAGTGCGGGTAAGGACAGAGTCGGAATTGTTACTATGCTTATTCTTCTTGCGCTTGGTGTTGATAATGAAACAATCATTGAGGATTATCTTGCAACTAATAAATTCTCACGTAATGAAATTATGAAAACCCTTATATTTGCGCCTCTTGCAATCAAAAGCAGATGGCAGAGAAAGTGCCTTAAGGTGCTTATGACGGTCAAGCGTGAATATATGCAGCGTCTTCTTAATAAAATTGAGCGTGATTACGATGACGTTTTCGATTTCTTCGGTAAGGCATACGGTATTGATAAGAATACTGTTATGCAGCTTCGAAGCAAATACCTTAAATAAGGAGAACGGATTATGAAAAATAATGAAATCAATATCAGAGATCCTTTTATTCTCACAAAAGACGGCAGGTATTATCTTTACGGCACAAGAGCTAAGGATTTCGGAATGAAGACAGGCGGCTTTGACGTTTATGTCGGAGATGACCTTGAAAACTGGTCCGAGCCCGTAAGTATTTTTGATTCTGAAAAATTCAATCTTAATAAAGCATCAAACTGGGCACCCGAGGTACATGAATATAAGGGTAAGTTCTATATATTTGCAACATTTGAGCAGGAAAACGGTATGCGCGGAACGTATTCTCTGGTTTGCGACACTCCCGACGGCGAATTTACTCTTTGCTCTGAAAAGGCTCTCACTCCTTCTGAGTGGTGGAGTCTTGACGGAACTCTTTACGTTTCGCAGAAGGGTGAGCCTTATCTTGTTTTCTGTCATGAACACGTGCAGATTCTGAACGGAACGGTTTGCTTTGTTAAGCTTAATGACACCCTGACTGAGCCGGTTGGTGAGCCTGTAATGCTTTTTAAGGGCTCAGATGCATACGATGCTCTTCCCAGTCCCGAGCGCAGATACGTTACTGACGGTCCGTTTCTTTACAGGGGAGTGAATAACCGTCTTTATATGATTTGGTCTTCAGGTATTCGCAATCAGTATTATCAGTGTATAGCAGTTTCTGATAACGATGAGATTGATGGCAACTGGATTCAGCTTGAGCCTATATTTACAAAGGACGGCGGTCACGGCATGATATTTACCGATCTTGAAGGCAAGCTTAAGCTGACACTTCACTGTCCTAATAATTCTCTTTATGAGCGTCCTGTTTTCTTTGATCTTGAGGATACCGGTGAAACGTTAAAAATTTTATAAAATAAGGGCATAAGCGGTAGAAATACCTCTTATGCCTTGTGTTTTTGTATTAAATTAATAAATAAGCTTCTTGAAATCCTCTGTTAGTGCTCTCATCTGATCAATTTCAGCCATTCTGTTGGGTGTAAATTCTGCTTTGCTTCTTGCACGGCTGTCAATGTTGATATCGAGCCCCTCAAGAGAAAGGTAGTATTTAGCGTTTACGGGGTAGCACTGACATTCTGCAACTGAGAAAAAGCCTGCAAAATTCTGAAGCTTCTGAGCCTTTTCCTTGTCAGTTTTATAGCAATTGCAAAGGTCTGCATAAATTTCGGGATGGAAGTTAGCCATAACTCCTGAAAAGCCGGCACAGCCGATTTCAAGAGATTCAAGAAGGGTAGCGGAGTTTGCATTATATATCTTAAGCTCCGAGCCCTTTACGGCATCAAGCTTTTTCTGAATCATATTGATATCGCAGCAGGTATCCTTAAGGAACTGATATTTTCCTGTCTGAGCCATTCTTTCGAGTACGTAGGGAGTAAGAATTCGCTTATAGGGATAAGGACATTCGTATACACCAAGACCGATTTCAGGAATGCCGGAAGCAACGTATTCCATATTCTTAAGAAGAACGTCATCGCTTTCATCTGCCTTTGCAAATCTGTTGGAAATAAAGACGTAGGAATCAATTCCGCAGTCGATATATGCTTTTGCCTCGTTAATCTGAGTGTCGAGATCGTCAGACGTATGTCCGCTTGCAACAATTGAAAGACCTTCGGGCTTATGTGCCATAATGAATTTAAGAAGCTCAAGCTTTTCTTCAAAGGAAAGGAAGAAGATTTCACTTGACTGACAAATTGCAAATATACCTGCAACGCCTCTTTCAGTATACCAGTGAAGAAGCTGCTCAACTGCATTATAATCAATCTTATTATCTGTGGTATAAGGTGTAATCATTGTAGGGTATACGCCGTTGGGGATGGATTTGATCATAAAATATACCTCCTGTCTTTACCCTTTAGTATAATACATTTATTGATTTTGTCAATAAAAAGGAGTATATTAAAACTATAATAAATTATGGAGTTAAAATATGAAAAATTTAAAAAATATATTATTGGTTTCTGATTTTGACGGTACGCTGACAGGCTCTCAGGGTAATATTCCTGAAAGAAATATTGAGGCTATCAGACAATTAAGGGATAGTGGTGGCTTTTTTACAATATCAACAGGCAGAACCAAGGAAGGCTTTCATAACTATGATGAAGAATTGATCAATGCGCCCGTTATTCTCGGTAACGGTGCATTAGCTTATGATTATAAGAACCGTAAAATTGCTTTCAAAAATACCATAGAAAAGGACAGCCTGAAATTTCTTAATGAAATGCAGAATGAAAATCAGTATCTCGGCACTGAAATATACACGCTTGACGGCAGAGTTTACTGCATAAATAAAAATGAAGCAAACCTCAGACATTTCAATGCCTTAAGGCTTGCTTCTTATGAGGATGCATCATTATTCACTGAGGATATGTTTCCCGTTGTGAAAATTATGGTAAGTGCAGGGAACAGGTCAAAGGAATTTCAGAAATATTTTGAAGAAAAGTCCCCCGAGCATATAAAATATATTCCCACTAACGGCTCTTTCGTTGAAATTCTTTCAAAAAATGCCGGAAAGGGAAGGGCACTTTATCAGCTTGCAGAGTATCTCGGTGTTGATGAAAAGTGTGTTTTCTGCGCAGGTGACGGCTCAAATGACGTCGATATGCTTGAGGAGGCACCTATGAGCTTCTGTCCGTCAAGCGGAGAAGAAATGGCAAGAAATGCTGCAGATAAGGTTATGTGCTCATCTGACGAGGGAGTAATCGCAGATATCATACGATATCTTGTGAAAGCCTTCAATTAAAACAGAAAACTGTTGTCTTTTCTTATAATATCGCAAGCCGCTCTTACGTCAAGGGCGGTTTTCTTTGCAAAAATATATTCCACGTCTGTGTAATTAACTTCTTCGCATAATTTCTTGAAGAAGCGAATTTCACCGCTCATAATTTCATCGCGCGACACCTCGTAAGGAATTATTTCCTTGGCTTCCTCCTTGTGTCTGAAGCTTACTCCCGTAAGCTGAGAAACAGATTCAAGTAAAATTGTTCCCTTGTCGCCGATTATTTCCGAATGCGAATATGTCTGACCGACCTTTGAGTAATTAAGCACCACCGATAAATTGTCATATCTGAAAACTGCAGTACCGGCTGCGTCACATCCGTTTTCAAGATTAACAGCATCTGATATAATTTTATCCGGCATACCGAACAGACCTATTGCAAGGTAAAGATTATATACACCGATATCCATAAGGCAGCCCGTATGCATCTCCGGGTTGAAGATATTCGGGTTTTTTCCGTCAACGTAGAGCTGATATTTTGAGGAAAGCTGATAAAAATCAAAGTGAGCGGAGCGCACTCTGCCGAGGGAATCAAGCATTTCTCTGATCTTTATAAAGCCGTCAGTATGAATTGTCATAATAGCCTCGCAGTAAACAAGACCCTTTGATTCGGCAAGCTCAAAAAGCTCTGTCATCTGTTCACGTGTTGTGGTTGCCGGTTTTTCACAGATAACGTTTTTGCCGTTTTCAAGAAAAAGCTTACTCTGCTCATAATGAAGACTGTTTGGCGATGCAATGTACACCGAGTCATATATGTCGCTTTCAGCCATTTTCTGTAAATCGGTAAAGTAAAGCTCAGCATTGTGCTTTTTGGCAAATTCCTCAGCCCTTTGTTCATTTCTCGAATATACTGCACAGATGCGTACGCCATCTACTGTTTTTGCTGCAGATAAAAATTTATCTGTAATCCACGATGTTCCTATTGTTGCAAGCTTCATTATTAATTCTCCGATGTTTTTCTTCTAATATAACACATTTTTTCAAAAAACAACAGAGATAATATAGACAATTACCGAAAATAATTGTATAATTACATAAATTATTAATTATTTGCTACGAGGTGACTAATAATGGTATCAGTAAGACCCTACAAGGAAACCGATAAAGAGCGTGTTCAGCAAATATGTCTTGCTAACGCAGACTGCCTTGATTCAGAGGAAAGCACAAAAAAATATATTCTTCTTATGTACTGCAACTACTATATTGAGCAGGAGCCTCAGAATTGCTTTGTTGCAGTTAATGAGGAAGATGAGGCAGTAGGCTATATCATATGCAGTGAGGACTATGAAAATTACGAGAGAGTATTCAAGGCTGAGTATCTCAATCAGTGTGCTGCTATAAGCCCCAGACGCTACGTTGAAGCTAAGCTTGATCTTCTTTCCCACTCAATGTTCAAGAAGGATTATCCTACACATTTTCATATTGATATCGACAGTAACTATCAGAGAATGGGACTTGGCTCTCTTCTTATCAGCTCTCTTAAGGAGCATCTTCACAGTCGCGGTGTCAAGGGTATGATGATGGTCTGCGGTGAGGATAATGAAAACGCAATAAGCTTTTACAGAAAAAACGGCTTTAAGGATCTTATTACTACTAAAATGGGTCACGCTATGGCATTGGAGTTTGATGACTGATGAAATATTTTACTCCAGAAAAATTAGATAAATTCAAAAAGCTTGTTTTCTCATGCGGTGAGTTTATGCTTAAGGCAACCGTAGAAGAGGATAACAAGGATAACGTAAAGCATAAAGCAGGCGATGCTGATTTCGTGACTGTTTACGATGAAGGTGTTCAGCAGATGCTTGTAAGCGGTCTTCTTGAAATGTTCCCCGATGCAAAATTCTTTGCAGAAGAAAAGGAAAATTTCGCTGAGGATACTGAAAGCGGAATTTGCTTTGTAATTGACCCTATCGACGGTACAACAAACTTTATTCACTATCTCGGAGCGTCAACAATCTCCGTTGCGATGCTTTATGACGGTGAGATTGTGTTCGGATGTGTTTACGATCCCTACAGACGAGATTTGTTTGTTGCCGAAAAGGGAAGCGGCGCTTATATGAATGACGAGCGCATTTACGTTTCCGGAAGAGATATCGATACCTCGGTAATTTCATTCGGTACAACCCCCTACAGAAAGAAGCAATATGCAGCAGAAGGCTTCAGAATTGCTGAAAATATATTCAGAAATTGTGCAGATATAAGAAGAAGCGGCAGTGCGGCGCTTGATATGGCTTACGTTGCCTGCGGAAAGCTTGACGGCTTTTTTGAGTGTATTTTATGTCCATGGGACTATGCTGCAGGAGCAGTGCTTGTAACAGAGGCAGGCGGTATGGTTACTGATTTTAACGGAAAGCCTGTTAGTTTTTCCGAGCCCTCACCGCTTCTTTGTTCAAATAATATTATCAATAATAAGCTTACAGCTTTAATTAATAACTGATTCGGAGGAATTTATTATGGCAAGTATTCTTGATCGCTTCAAGGACGGCTCAATTGAAGAAAAGGTAGTTGATACTACAAAGAAAATCAAGGTTGGTATCGTAGGTACAGGCTGGATTGCAGAGGCTCACGTTGCTAACTATCTCAGATGCCCCGACGTTGAAATCGTAGCAGCAGCTGACCTTATCGAAGGCAAGGCAGAAAAGTTCTGCAAGGACAACGGCATTGAGGGTGTAAGATGCTATCCTGACCACAAGAGCATGATTGACGCTGAACAGCTCGATGCAGTAAGCGTTTGCACATACAACAGAACTCACGCTGAATGCACAATTTATGCTCTTGAGCACGGCGTTAACGTTCTTCTTGAAAAGCCTATGTGTGTTACTCTTGAAGAAGCAGTTGAAATCTGCAGAGCAGAAAAGAAGAGCGGCAAGATTCTTTCAATCGGCTTCCAGCCCAGATTCGATGAAAATATGAAGATGGTTAAGAAGATTGTTGAATCCGGTGAGCTCGGTGATGTTTATTACATTCAGACCGGCGGCGGCAGAAGAAGGGGTATTCCTACTCCCTACGGCACAAGCTTCATTGAGGATAAGACTGCAGGTATCGGTGCTCTTGCTGACATCGGCTGCTACTCACTTGATATGGTTCTCAATGCAGTAGGCTATCCCAAGCCCCTTACTGTTTCAGGTTACACCTCCGCATTCTTCGGCAAGGATCCCGTAACCTTCCCCGAGCATCCCGAATACGCAGATCTTTTCAGTGTTGACGATTTTGCAGCAGCTTTCGTACGTCTTGAAGGCGGCATCATCCTTGACTTCAGAATCGCATGGGCTATGAATATGGACACTCCCGGTGACACTATCATTCTCGGTACAAAGGCAGGTCTTCGTATTCCTTCAACAGAATGCTGGAACGGCAGCATCGGCGGTCCTCTTAAGATTTACAGAACAATTGCCGGTAGTGACGTTGAAACTATCGTTCCCGAAAGAGATAACGACGAGGATAATTTCTATAACAAGATTCGTCTGTTTGTTGATGCAGTAAAGGAAGGCGGCTGTGCCCCCGTTCCCTCAAGTCAGATTATCTATAACCAGGCTATTATCGACGGTATTTCCCGCTCAGCTAAGTGCGGCAGAGAAGTAACTGTTGAAATTCCTGAAATCTAAGCTATGAAAAAAGACTATCTTGAATTAGGTCAGATAGTCGGAACACACGGAATCAAAGGGGAGATGCGCATCAATCCATGGTGCGACTCTCCCGATTTTGCTAAAAAGTTCAAAACGGTATATTTTGATAAATTCGGCTACAATCCCGTGAACGTTACGGCTTCAAGACCCCACGGAAACATTATTCTGATGAAGCTTCAGGATATTAATACTGTCGAACAGGCACAGAAACTCAGAAATCAGGTATTATATATTAAGAGGGATGATGCAAATCTTCCCAAGGGCACTTGGTTTATTGAGGAGCTTATAGGCTGCGAGGTTTTCGATGCAGACAATTCTGTGCTATACGGTAAAATCACAGACGTTTCACCCACAGGTGCCAATGACGTCTGGCATATTACTGACAGTGAGAGCAAGGAGTTTCTTATTCCTGCAATAAAGGACGTAATAGTAGACGTTAATGTTGAAGAAAACGTTATTAAAATAAGACCTATGAAGGGAATTTTTGATGATGCGGATTGATATTCTTACACTTTTCCCTGAAATGTGCTCCTGTGTTTACTCTCAGAGTATTATAGGCAGGGCGCTCAATAAGAATATTCTTGAAATTCATTCGCATAATATTAGGGATTATTCACTCAATAAGCACAAAAGCGTTGATGATACGCCCTATGGCGGCGGTATGGGAATGCTTATGACTGCTCAACCTGTGTATGATTGCTATAAGGACGTTGAAGCTTCTTGTAAAACGAAGCCACACGTTATTTATCTCTCTCCTCAGGGCAGTGTGCTGACTCAGAAAAAGGCAATTGAGCTTTCAAAGATGGAAAATCTCGTTTTGCTTTGCGGACACTATGAGGGAATTGATGAAAGAGTTCTCGAGGAAATTGTCGACGAGGAGATTTCTATTGGTGATTACGTGCTTACGGGCGGTGAGCTTCCTGCTCTCGTTCTTATTGACTGCGTTGCCAGAATGATTGACGGTGTGCTTCCCAATGAGGAGGCATATTCCGGAGAAAGCATTTATAACGGTCTTCTTGAGCATCCTCAATATACAAAGCCCTATGAATGGAACGGCAAAACCGTGCCCGACGTCCTGATTTCAGGTCACCACGCTAAAATTGAAAAATGGAAGAAGGAGCAGTCGCTTATACGAACTGCAAGTAAGCGTCCTGATCTTCTTGAGTCGGCAAATCTGACAAAATCAGACCTTAAGCTTCTTGAAGCATTAAAAAAAGATTAAGTATATTGGAATATTTGCTGTATTTTTCAGATATATTATGGCAATTATAAACAAATACGATTTTTTATTTTTATGTGTTTTTAGCATTTCAAACGAATTGTTTTTTTGTTTTTTGATTTTGATTGACTGAAAACAGGTTTGTGCTATAATATATTAGAAATTAATATCCGAGAGGAGATCACCCGATGATAGAGCAGACATTTACAATAAAGAATGATGTTGGTCTTCATTCAAAAGTTGCTACTCGTTTTATCAGCAAGACAACAAATTATAAACCCAGCATATTTATTGAAAAGGATAGCCGCAGAGCTAATGCAAAGAGCCTTTTAGGTGTTCTCTCGCTTGGTATTGTTGGCGGAGATTCCATTACTTTAATTATTGAAGATAAGGATGAGAAGGAAGCTATCGAGGCTAAGAAGGCACTTGAAGAGCTTGGTGCATTTATCAACAACGGATGCATTGACTGATCTTAACACTTTAGATGTATCGGTTTCCGATACATCTTTTTTTTCGGAGTGAAATTACTGTGGATATTGAAGCCTTATTGAAAAAAGCGCAGGCATTACCCGACAAGCCGGGTGTTTATATAATGAAAAACTCTGTCGGTACAATAATTTATATCGGAAAGGCAAAAAACCTTAAAAACCGTGTAAGCCAGTATTTTGCATCTCAGACAAGACATAATGTCAAGGTCAGAAAAATGGTTTCAAACGTTTCCGATTTTGATTATATAATCGTAAACTCCGAATTTGAGGCTCTGATTCTTGAATGCTCACTTATAAAGCAGTATCAGCCAAAGTATAACATTCTTCTTAAGGATGATAAGGGCTATGCCTACGTACGTGTCTGTGATAAGGATTGGAAATCGATTTCAGCAGTTTTTCGTAAGGATGATGATGGCTGTACTTATTACGGTCCCTATACGTCTATTGATTATATCAATACCGCAGTAAAGGAAGCTAAGGATATTTTTATGCTTCCGCATTGTAATAAGAAATTTCCTCAGGATATAAGAAAAAACGGCCGAACCTGCCTTAATTTCCATATCAATCTATGCTCAGGTGCTTGTGCGGGTCATATTTCTCAGACAGAAAATAACAAAAACGTTAAGGATGCTCTTCGCTTTGTCCTTGGTGAAAAAAATGAGATAATTTCAGATATCCGTCGTCAGATGGAGCAGGCTGCCGAGGCGCTTGAATTTGAAAAAGCAGCCCGCCTTAGAGATAAGCTGAAGGCTATTGAAAAGCTTTCGCAGAAGCAGTTTGTGGTAGATATGAAGCATCAGAATCAGGATATCTTCGGCATTTCTTCGGTCGATGAAAAATCCTGTCTAAACGTGCTCACAGTAAGAAACGGATCAATTATCAATACGGAAAGCTTTGTTTTTGATCGGATTGATGAAACTGATGAGGATTATATTGAAATTATAACAGGCTACTATGCCTCGCGAACTGATTTTCCCGAGCGTATCTGCATTGAAAAGGAGCTTGAGGATAAATCGCTGCTTACAGATTTTTTTAATAAGCTTGCAGGCAGAAGCATTTTAATCTACACACCAAAGAAGGGTGAGGGGCTTAATCTCCTCGATAAAGCTAAAAACAATGCAACCGATAAGCTTACAAGAATTTTAAGCTCGAACAATAAAAAGACTGCAGTCTTATATGAGCTTAAGGAGCTTCTCGGTCTTGAGAAGGTTCCTTATGTAATCGAGGCTTACGACATATCAAATATGAACGGCAGTGAAAACGTGGCAGGTATGGTTGTTTTCAGTGATGCCCGACCCGATAAAAAGGCTTACCGTAAATTTGAAATAAAATCCTTCAGCGGGCAGGACGACTACCGTTCACTTGCAGAGGTTATTGAAAGAAGAATTAAAGAGTATGAAAAATTCAAGGGACAGGATAATTCCTTCGGAATCAAGCCCGACCTTATTCTTCTGGACGGCGGCATCGGACAGGTAAATGCAGTAAGACCTGTTCTTGAAAAATATAATTTTGACGTTCCGCTATTCGGTATGGTAAAGGATTCAAAGCACAGAACACGTGCTATTACTACCGGTGGCAACGAAATTGCAATAAACGATAATCGAGCTGTATTTACACTTATTTCCTCTATTCAGGAGGAGGTACACCGTTTTGCGATCGGATATCACCGTCAGCTAAAAAATAAGAATACCTACACACTTGCTCTCACGTCCATACCCGGAATAGGTGAAAGCCGGGCTAAAAATCTTCTGAAGTTCTTCGGAACCGTTGCAAAAATCAGAGAAGCATCAGTAGAGGAGCTTGAAAAGGTACAGGGGATTAATAATACAACGGCAAATATGATATATAAATATTTTCGTTCTGAGTAAATAAGATATATTTTAAAAATAATGGTTGACAAACACTGTAGTAAAATGTGATAATATAGTGAATATTTATGTTTGGTGAATAATATGCGTGTAATTACAGGCTCCGCCCGCGGAAGAAGACTTATATCTCCCGAGGGCTTTGACGTAAGACCTACCACCGATAAGGTCAAGGAATCTATTTTCAATATCATACAGTTTCAGCTTGCGGGTGCTACTGTGCTCGATTTGTTTGCCGGCTCAGGGCAGCTTGGAATTGAAGCTATAAGCCGCGGTGCTGACAAGGCTGTGTTTGTTGATGCTTCAAGAAAATCTCTTGATGTTGTAAAAAAGAATATTGAGCTTTGTAGGTTTCAGTCTGAAGCGGAAGCTCATCTCAGTGATTCTGTCGCTTACCTTAAAAGCTGCAGACACAAGTTCGATATTGTTTTTCTTGACCCTCCTTATCATAAGGAGCTTTGTATAAGTGCTCTTGAAAATCTGGCTTCCAGTGTTACAGATGATGCAATTATTATCTGTGAAACCCAAAGTGATGAGGCTCTTCCTGAGGAAATCGGCTCTTTTATCACAGACAGAGTGTATTCATATTCTTCAATCAAGATTACAGTTTATCGCGTAAATATAAAAGGGGAGTGATAACTGATGAATTCTGTAGCAATTTGTCCCGGCAGCTTTGACCCTATTACCATCGGTCATATCAACATTATCTCAAGAACTGCAAAAATGTTCAGTAAGGTTATTGTTGTTGTACTTATAAACAGAAAAAAGCCCGGCGGTCTTTTTACTCCCGAGGAACGCATTGAGTTCATTAAGAAATGTACTGCAGATATTCCTAACGTAGAGGTTGATTTCTACGACGGTCTTCTTGCTGATTATGCAGTTGAGAAGGGTGCGGTTGCAATTGTTAAGGGGCTTCGTGTTCTTTCCGATTACGAGGATGAATTCAAGCAGGCGCTTACAAATAAGAAGCTTGCAAAGGACGTTGAAACCATATTTATGGTTACCGATACCGAGTATATGTTCTTAAGCTCGAGTGTTGTTAAGGAAATATGCAGCTTCGGCGGAGATATTACGGATTTTGTTCCTGCTGCAATAAAGCAGGATATTATAGACAGAATAAGAGAAAGGTGAGCATATAAAATGAAAATTGATGATTTAATTAACCAGATTGAAAACATTCTTGACGAAGGTAAAACTGCATTCGGCAGCACTAAGGTTAAGGTTGACGCTGACGCTATCCGTTCAATTCTTGTTGACCTCAGAGTTGCACTTCCTGATGAGGTTGTAAAGGCAAGACAGATTGCATCCGAAAGAAAGCAGATTCTTTCACAGGCTAACGATGCTGCTGACGTAAAAATCAGACAGGCAGAGGCTCAGGCAAGAAAACTCGTTGAAGAGCACGAAATCACTAAGGGCGCTCAGATGAACGCTGCTGAAATTATTGCTGATGCAAAGCAGCAGGCTGCTGACATCATTGACAAGGCAAAGGCAAATTCAAATGAAATCGTAGATAATGCGCAGAAGTGGGCTACAGATCTCAGAAGCAGCGCAAGTGCATTCGTTGATTCAATTATGAATGAAACTGATGATATTCTTGCTGAGAGCATCGATAATTTCACAAAGAGCCTCAATAGAGTAAGAGTTGCATCCAAGCAGCTCAAGACAGTTACCGAAAAGAAAATCGGTCAGTAATGTATTTTACCTAAATGCCTCGCATATTATTGTGCGAGGTGTTTGTTTATGAAAGTAATTTGCCTTAAATATCCACGCAATACCGTAACAGATATTCTTCTCAGTCTGTTGTGTATCTTTATAATATTGCTTATTCTTCTTAATGGTAAAACAAGCTATATCTACACAAGTTCAGGTGAGAATGATCTTTTATCCTTTGTTGAATATTACGGATGGTCGGTTGATGCGAGCACGTATACGCAAAAGCAGATTGTAATACCTATAGCGCACGATAAAGCTTATGAGGATTATTTTAAACTGCAGCACCGACAGGGATTTTTTCTGGAAAATTACAAGGGTAAGGAAATTTCCGTAAACACATTCAATCTTCTCAATTATCCGGGCTATGAGGGGAGAGAGGATATTTTCATAAATATTCTGACACTTGATAATACAATTATCGGTGCGGATATCTGCTGTGTTTCTATTAACGGATTTATAACTGGAGTCGTAACTGATGGCAAGAATTCGTCTTGATAAATTTATTTCATCTCAATTGAATATTACACGCAGTGATGCCAAAAAGCTTCTTCGTCAGAAAAGCGTAAGCGTAAATAATGCTCTTTGTGTTAAGGGTGAAATGCAGATTGATACGTCGTCTGACGAAATCAGGGTAAACGGGTGCGCTATAGAGTATAAGGAATTTATTTATATTATGCTCAATAAGCCCAAGGGTGTAGTTTCCGCAACGGAGGATACCTCTGACATGACTGTTATTGATATTCTTCCCGAAAGCCTTAAAAGAAACGGGCTTTTTCCTGCCGGAAGACTGGATAAGAATACCACGGGATTTGTTCTTATAACCGATAACGGTGCTTTTGCTCACGATATTCTTTCTCCTGCCCATCACGTCCCCAAAACGTATATTGTTGATGTTGAAAGGGAAGTCACTACTGATGAATACGGTCTTTTTATGGAAGGCATGATGATAGGTGATGAGAAATTCAAGCCTGCAATTCTTGAGTTTATTGAAAAGACTTCCGATACCGGCTTCTACAGATATAAAATTATCATCACCGAGGGGCGGTATCATCAGATAAAAAGAATGTTCGGTTCTACCGGTAATGCTGTCTGTGAGCTTGAGCGAATTGCAATCGGCGGCTTGGAGCTTGATTCGTCGCTTTTATACGGTCAGGCTCGCGAAATATCTGAATCTGAGCTTGAAATGATTCAGACACGTTGAAAAATTAATTCATACTTGGTAAAAATACACAACAGCCGATTTTACAAAAAATGGCACTTTATGTTGTGTATTTTTTTGTTTTGTATAGCAAATATGACCGAATTGAATAAAAATTTCAAACTTTTTTGTAATATTCTCTAAAAGGACTTGCAATAAGGATGTAAAATGTGTATAATAACCTTGTTTAATATTGTGAAAATGTCTAAATAAGCGCAAATCCTAATTTTTTTCAGAATTTGAGAGGATGAAAATTATGTCAAACCGTCTTTTTCAGAGCGTTCTTCATCAGATGAAGGAAGCAGTAGGCAGAACAATAGGTGTTATTGATGAATCAGGTACTATTGTTGCCTGCTCAGAGCTTACAAGAATTGGTGACGTTGTAAGCATCGGCGTTTCAGAAATTTTTTCAGTAAATTCAGCAACTACAGTAAACGGAAATACATATAAGGCATTCGGCTCTATGATGCAGCCTGAATACACTGTTTTCGTTGAAGGTAACGATACTCTTGCAGAAAAGTATGTATCAATTCTTGCCGTTTCTCTTTCAAGCATCAAGCAGTATTATGATGAAAAGTATGACAGAGGCAACTTTATCAAGAACGTTATGCTTGATAATATTCTTCCCGGTGATATTTATCTTAAGGCAAGAGAGCTTCATTTTAACAATGATACAACAAGAGTTGTTCTTCTTGTAAGATTTGCTGACGTTTGCGAATCCTCTGTATTTGATACAATTCAGTCCCTCTTTCCTGATAAGAATAAGGACTTTGTTATCAGCGTAAACGAAAATGACGTTGCTATAATCAAGGATATCGCTAATGCAACAGACAGTAAGGACCTTGAAAAGCTTGCAAGATGTGTTATTGACTCACTCGGCTCCTTCTCAGCAAATCACGCTGTTGTGGGTATCGGTACTGCAGTAAAGAGCATCAAGGATCTTGCAAAATCCTTTAAGGAAGCACAGATTGCTCTTGAGGTAGGTAAGGTATTTGATACAGAAAAGGTTATTGTAAATTGCGAAAACCTCGGTATTGCTCGTCTTATTTATCAGCTTCCCACTACTCTTTGCGATATGTTCCTCAAGGAAGTATTCAAGGTAGGCTCAATTGATACCCTTGACCACGAAACTCTTTTTACAATCCAGAAATTCTTCGAAAACAATCTTAACGTTTCAGAAACCTCAAGAAAGCTTTTTGTTCACAGAAACACTCTTGTTTACAGACTTGAGAAAATCAGAAAGCTTACAGGTCTTGACCTTCGTGAGTTCGATGACGCTATTGTTTTCAAAGTAGCTCTTATGGTTAAGAAGTATCTCGATTCTTCACCCATCAAGTATTAATTTAAGGTTAAATTCAATCAAAGGATATATAATTTATGATAGATTTTTCCGATGTTTCAAAAACATATCATAACGGAACTAAGGCATTAAATAATCTCAATATTCATATTGACCGCGGTGAATTCGTTTTTGTTGTCGGCGCTTCAGGTGCAGGTAAGAGTACCTTTCTTAAGATGATAATGCGAGAAGAGGTTCCAACCTCAGGTAGCATTGTTATTGACGGTACGGACCTTAATTCTCTCAAGCCCTCCAAGATTCCTTATTACAGAAGAAAGCTTGGTATTGTTTTTCAGGATTTCCGTCTGATTCCCAACAGGACAGTTTATGATAACGTAGCCTTTGCAATGCACGTTATAGGCGCGAAAAATAAGGATATTGCAAGAAGAGTTGCATACGCGCTCAGTCTTGTTGGTCTTTCCTCCAAGGTTAAGTGCTATCCTAACGAGCTTTCGGGTGGTGAGCAGCAGAGAGTTGCTCTTGCGCGAGCACTTGTTAATCAGGCTGACATTATTGTTGCAGACGAGCCCACAGGTAACATTGATCCCGAAATGTCTAAGGAAATTGTTGACCTTCTCACTCATATCAACAAGAACAAGCATACAACCATTATTATGGTTACTCATGCGGTTGAGCTTGCCAAGCAGTATGATAAGCGAATAATCACTATAAAGAACGGTTCAGTTTTTTCCGATACCGCACATCCTGAAATCATAGGTGTCGATTTCGCTATTCCTGAAAAGACTGCTCCTAATGCATATTATGAGGCTCCTCTTGAGGACTCAGAGATAGAACGATTCCTTGACAGCTACGGTATTTCCTCAAAGAATACCGACAAACAGGAAGACGTTGACTGATATTATTCCTTTTGAAAGGTATATTATGAAAAACAGAAACATTCGTTATCTTACCCATGAGGGTATTAAAAATATAGGAATCAACCGACTGATGTCAGTAGCGTCAGTCGCAGTTCTTATGTCCTGCCTTGTTATTATCGGCTTCGCAATATTGCTTTTCCTTAACGTAGATTCTCTTCTTGAATACGTTGAGTCACAGAACGTTGTTATGGCATTCTGTGAGGCTGATGCTCCCGATAACGTAGTTGAAGGCACCAAGAAGGCACTTGAGTCGATTGATAATATTGCTCTCTGCGAGTTTGTTTCAAAGGAGGAAGCCTTTGAAATGGTTTCTGCATCATTTGGTGATAATGCAGAAATTCTCAAAAATATTGACAATTCCTTCCTGCCTGACGGCTTCAGGCTTACTATTTCAGATATGAAGCTTTTTGATGAAACCGTAGCAAAGATTTCTTCGGTTGATACCGTTGCTTCTATACAGCAGAACAGTAATCTTGCTTCAACCTTAGAGGAAATCAGACAGGCAATTTCCTTTATCAGCATCGGTGTTATCATCGTATTATTTATTGTTTCAATGTTTATTATAGCAAACACTGTCCGTATCACTATGTTCTCAAGAAAGCTTGAAATCAGCATTATGAAGGCAGTAGGCGCAACTAACTGGTTTATTCGTTGGCCATTCCTTGTAGAGGGTATTGTTATCGGTCTTATTTCTTCAGTTGTATCATTTATTGTTCTTGCGCTGCTTTATAACGTGCTTACAGGTCCTTTTACTTCAATTTTCGGTATTCTCGGAAACTCGGTAGTCAATTTCTGGGAGTATGCTATTGTAATTTTTGCAGGCTTTTTATCTGTAAGCGTTATCACAGGCGGACTCGGAAGCCTTATTTCAATGAGAAAATATCTCAAGGAGCAGGGGAGTGTCGTTGTAGATGAAAACTGATTTAATCAAACGACTTTTCGCGTTGGTTCTTTGTTGCCTCTGTGTTTTCTGCTCACCTCTTGATATTTTCGCTACCATAAGCAGTGAGGATCAGGAGAAGATTGACAGCTACGAGCAGAAGCAGAAGGAGCTTCAGGATAAAATAGATGCTGCTAATGCAGAAATAGAAATTCTTAAGCAGAATATCAAGGATAAGGAAGCGTATGCAGGTACGCTTGCTACTCAGATAGAAAATTATCAGGCTCAGATTGACGTGCTTAATACCAGAATTGAAGACCTTGAAGCACAGAAATCAGTTATTCAGGAAAAGATTGACACTCTCAACGCGGAAATTACCGAGATTGACGAGGATATAACTGAAAACAAAAATCAGCAGCAGCTTATACAGTCTGAAATTGACGGCGTATACCTTAAGCTTCAGCAAAGACTTTACGAGTCTTACGTGAACGGAGCAACGTCTGAGCTTGAGCTTCTTCTTGATTTTGATAATAACGGCGACTTTTCTACGTATCTTATTACTATGGAGATACTCAGCAGACGGGCAAAATCCGATGAGGAGCTTGTCACAAAGCTTAATGAGGATATCAAGAAGCTTGAAATTCTCAATGATGAGCTTGAGCTTATGATTAAAACCATAGAGGTAAAGCGTGATGAGCATCAGGCTCAGGTTGATGAGCTTAATCTTAAAGAGGATGAAATTGTTAAGCTTAAAAGCCCCCTTGTAGATGCACAGGAGGACCTTAAATATCTTCAACAGGAGGCATATGCCTACATCAAGGAGCTTAATGCTGAAAGTAATGCATATAAGAATCTCGTTGCAAGCTATGAGGCTGATATCAAGGCATTTGACGATAAGATTGATGCTATTGTTAACTCTGCTTCTAAGGGTGACGGTGATTTCTCTGCTCAGCCCGGCGGCTTTATCTGGCCCTTGCAGTACAGTGACGTTTATATTTCATCTAATTACGGCTACAGATATGACCCCATCTCAGGTGTTTACAAGCTTCACGGTGGTACGGATACGTGCTGCTGGAGCGGTACAATGGGTAAGGCAGTACGTGCTTCCTCTTCAGGTACTGTTATTATCTCCACCTGGCACAATTCCTATGGCTATTACGTCGGCATCGACCACGGCAACGGTATTGTGACTATTTATGCTCACAACAGTTCTCTTAACGTTTCTGTCGGACAGAATGTAAATCAGGGTGATATTGTAGCGTACGCGGGCTCAACAGGTTATTCAACGGGTGCTCACTGTCACTTTGAGGTCCGTGTAAACGGTACGAAGGTTAATCCTCTTAACTATGCATCGTTACCGTAATTCTTTGAAGGTTGTAGAATAGATGACAAAGAAAATTTCTATAGGTATTACTGCAATACTTGTAATAATTGCTATTGTTTTTTCGAGCGTAGCAACATTATTTATTGTTTTCACATCCTATAATAATCTGCTCGTTGATTTACCTCAGCGGGCAGACCAATATTTAAAGCTTAGTGAAATAGACGAGCTTATCCGTACTCAGTATTACGGTAAAGTTGATGATTTATCTGTTGATAATGCACTTGCTTCAGGCTATATCAACGGTCTTAAGGATAGCTACAGCTATTACGTTTCTGCTGAGGATTTTGATTCCTTTAACAATTATCTAAGCGGTAAGGCAGAAGGCATCGGTCTTAATGCTTATTATGATAACACTTCAGAAGCCCTTATGGTAAGCTATATTTATCCCGATTCACCGGCATCAGACGCTGGCATTAACACCACCTACTCAATAACCGCAGTGAATGGTAAGTCAGTATCGGCCGATAATTATGAGGAATTAATTTCTTCCTTGTGTAATTCAACAGATAAGGATATTGAAGTTTCGTTTTCGTCCTTAAGCGGTGAGTTTTCCGAAAAAACGCTCGAATTCAGAACTGGCTATGAGCTTCAGTCCTGCAAATATTCCGTATCTGACGGCACAGGCTACATCCGAATCAGTGCTATTTACGAAAGTACCTATGAAAGCTTCGTTAAGGCAATGAGTTATATGACTGAAAATAAGGTCAGCTCGGTTATTCTCGATCTCAGAAACAGCACGGGGGTAAATTACGAGGAGGCTGCAAGAATTATTGATTTTCTTGTACCTGTCGGAACCGAGGGAACCGGCGCAATTTTCACTGCTAAAAATCTTAGCGGAAATACAGTGCTTCAGTATTCATCTGATGCAGTTTCATCAAATCTTTCCTTTGCAGTTCTTGTAAATTCACGCACAGAGGGCACTGCTGAGCTTATTGCCTGTGACCTTAAGGATTTCGGCAAGGCAATTCTTATCGGTGAAAAGACTGCAGGCTACGGTACTATGCAGAAACTGTTCGAGCTTCAGGACGGTGGCTACGTTTTCCTTTCTATTGCTGAAATTCATCCATATATCAGTAAATCCTTCAATAACATAGGAATTACCCCTGACGTTGTTATAGAAACCTCTGAGTCATTTAAGAATCAGATTGGTTCTGATAATTTTGAAGATGACGAGCAATATAACGCAGCACTGAAATATCTTACCGGTAAATAAAATTAAGGCAATCTCAGTCTGAGATTGCCTTTTATTATTCTATGTAAACAAATTGAGAAATATTGTCAAGCAGCTTTTCTCCGATGCCCTTAATTTCCAGTAGCTCCTTAAGGTCAGTTATATCGCCGTTTTCTTTTCTGTACTCAATTATTGAACGCGCCTTTGCTTCGCCGATGCCCGGTACAGAACAAAGCTCAAACATATCATCCGTATTGATGTTTACCCTTGCTTCACCTGTTGTTGAAGATGGCTCAGAGGATACGTCATCAGATAATTCTATGTCTTCCGGATTATGCTTGATATGTTGTGCAAATTGCGTACCGACGATATATCCGACAAGAACGAGTATCATGCAAACAAGAAGTGTAGTAACTGCTTTCTGAGAAAGCATATTCTTTTTGAACAATTCCTTAACGTCCGACTGTGATTTGTTTTCCATAATTTAACTCCGAATGACTTGTGATAAAATTTTGAATATCATTAAATTTTGTGTCAAAAATATTAGTGATTATAATTAAGGAGTGAAGTAATATGCTTGATAAGCTTGCTTTGATACTTGTAATAATCGGCGCCGTAAACTGGGGAGCAATCGGATTATTTCAGTTTGATATAGTTGGCTGGATATTCGGCGGCCAATCTGCGATTGTCAGCAGAATTATATTTACGATAGTAGCCCTTGCAGGTATCTGGTGTATTTCTCTGTTATTCAGAGAAAATGAAGTTCTTGCTGACAGCAAGGAAATATAAAAAACGAGGCCCGATAGCGAACGTTATCAGGCCTTTGGAATTACTTATACAATTGCAGCCTTGAGCTCTTCAGTTTTATCTGTACGCTCCCAGGTAAGGTCAATATCAGTTCTGCCGATATGACCGTAAGCAGCAACATTGTGGTATATGGGCTTACGAAGCTCAAGCATATCAATGATAGCAGCAGGTCTTAAGTCGAATACCTTTGATACTGCTTCTGAAATCTTTTCGTCTGATACGCTGCCTGTGCCGAAGGTATCTACGAGCACGGAAACGGGCTTTGCAACACCGATAGCGTATGCAAGCTCAACCTGGCAACGCTTTGCAAGACCTGCAGCAACAATATTCTTTGCAACGTATCTCGCTGCATAAGCTCCTGAACGGTCAACCTTTGTGGGATCCTTGCCGGAGAACGCGCCACCGCCGTGACAAGCGTAACCGCCGTATGTATCAACAATTATTTTTCTGCCGGTAAGTCCGCTGTCACCAACGGGACCGCCTGTTACAAATCTGCCGGTGGGGTTGATGAAATACTTTGTGTTTTCATCAATAAGAGAAGGATCGATAGTAGGAGCAATAACCTTTTCAATCATATCCCTTCTTATTGTTTCAAGGTCTACGTAATCCTTGTGCTGAGTTGAAAGAACAACAGTGTCTACTCTTACGGGCTTATTGTCATCATATTCAATGGTAACCTGAGTCTTACCGTCGGGACGAAGATAATCGAGAGTGCCGTCCTTACGAACCTCAGAGAGCTTTCTTGCAAGCTTATGTGCAAGTGTAATGGGCATAGGCATAAGCTCGGGAGTTTCGTCGCAGGCATAGCCGAACATCATACCCTGGTCACCGGCACCGTGAAGATTATATGAATCCTCTTCGCCGTTTTTGAGCTCAAGAGATTTGCTTACACCCATATCAATGTCGGGTGACTGCTTATCAATTGTTGTAAGAACTGCACAGGAGTTACCGTCAAATCCGGCATCGGGTGAATCGAATCCGGTATCACAGATAGCCTTTCTGACAAGAGCAGGGAAGTCAACGTTAGCCTTTGATGTGATTTCACCCATAACGAGAGCCATACCTGTTGTGCAGATGCTTTCACAAGCAACTCTTGAATAGGGATCCTGCTCAAGAAGAGCGTCGAGTATTGTGTCGGAAATTCTGTCACATACCTTATCGGGATGACCTTCGGTTACGGATTCTGATGTAAAGAAATGCTTAGCCATAATATTATACCTCCATAAAAGTAAGAAAATTTACATAACAAAACAAAAACCTCACAGGGCTTACCCGTGAGGAATAAAATTACCTTATCTCTCGGTTAAACCGCGGAATTAGCACCTTGCAGATGCAGGTTGCCGGGCTTCGCAGGGCCGGTCCCTCAGCCACTCTTCATAAGGATTATGAATATGTTGTGATTATATTACATTATTATGTAAATGTCAACAACTTTCTTGGTTATTTTTTGTTCAACATGTTAGATTTGGTAAGAATTTCCTTTAACGGCTTATAAAGCAGTACTATAATAAGTGAATTAATAATACCTTTAAGGAAATTAAAGGGAATAATTGCAGGAAGCATAAGCTGCATAACTGCTTCAACAGTAGTGTTGAGATAAAGGGGAGTGAATATTAGATTAAGAGGTATCATTATAAGTGTAAGTGCAACTGTTGCAACGCATGCAGCTGAAATAGTTCTCAGCGCATTATCGCTTTTTCTTGTAACCCCCTTAAGCATAAGGCAATAAACTCCCGTTGAAAGCACGTGCATTACAAAGCCCTGCCAGCTGCTTGCTGCACTTACAGTGAGTGACTGAATCAGAGAAACAAACACAAGCACAAAGCCGCCTGATGGAGCGCCGAGAAAAAGTGTTGCAAGAATTACGGGAATATCACCCATATCATATTCAAGAAACTTTGCGCCAGGAAGAAGACTGAAGCGCACAACAAACATAAACACAACACTGAGTGCAGCCATCATAGCGGTAAGAACAAGCTTCATAATATTGTTTTTTGATTTTTTCTGCATAAAAAAAACACCTCGAAATAAAATTCCGGGGCGAACAAAATCTGTATCTTACTTCTTTCATCCGGACTATACCGTCGGTTCCGGAATTTCACCGGATCAGCCGTATGGCTCGCGGACTTTACCGCCGGTGGGGAATTACACCCCGCCCCGAAGTATCTGAGTTAATTATATCACTGACTATTGATTTGTCAAGAATTATCTTATATAATCAAATTGACAATATAAGGAAGTGATAACCTTGGCTGGAAAACAGAATTCAAAATTAAAGCTTTTATATATGAAGGACATATTTGAAAAATATTCCGACGAAGAGCATATTCTTAATTCAATTGATATTGCCGATCATCTTCTTGAATACGGAATTGAATGCGAAAGAAAGTCAATATATAAGGATATTGATATACTTACCGAATACGGTCTTGATATTATTAAAACCTCGAAGCCTAAAAACGGATATTTTCTTGCGTCAAGAAGCTTTGAGCTTGCTGAGCTCAGACTACTTAATGATGCTATTCAGTCCGCTGCCTTTATTTCGCGAAAAAAGACTATAAACCTTCTTAAAAAAACAGACAATCTCGTAAGTGCCTATCAGGCAAACAGGCTTAAATCGCAGGTTTTTATCGACAACAGAAACAAATGCACGAATGAGGAGCTTTTTTACAATATTGATGCTCTCGACAACGCAATAAAAAATGAAAAAAAGGTAAAGCTCAGATACACAAGACGCAAGCTTGATGATAAATTTGCTGCAACTAACGAGCATAAGGATTTTATACTCAGCCCATATGCTCTTATATGGTCTAACGACCACTATTATCTTATTGCGAACAATGAAAAATATGATAATCTGATGAATCTTCGAATCGACCGAATAAAGAACGTTGAAATACTTAGTGAAAACAGACGTCATATTTCTCAGGTAAGTGAGTATAAAAACAGCTTTGATACTGCAGATTACGTGTCAAAAACCTTCAATATGTTCACGGGAAAGCCTCAGATGACCCAGCTCAGATGTAAAACCGAAATTCTTGAGGAGATGCTTGACAGATTCGGTGAAAAGATATCTATCAAAAAGGGCGAGGACGGATGGTTTTACGTACACGACGAGTTATTTGTAAACGAAGGACTTGCCTCGTGGATTATGCAGTTTGGTGATAAAATTGAGGTTATTTACCCTGAGGAGCTTAAGAATATGATTAAGCTCAAGGCTCAGTCGATAATAAAAATGTACAAGCAGGACTGATATTTTGATATATAAAATTTTTAATGTTAAAAATCTTACAAGGGAAATGATTGCCGAATATTTACCCTTGCTTTCCGACCAGAAAAGAGATCGGATTCTATCGATTACTGACATACTTGCAGCATCACAGGCACTTGTTTGTGAAATTCTTCCGCGTCAGTGTCTTTCGCAGCTGTGCGATGCTCCTCAATCATCTTTTCAGCTTCTTGTTAAGCCTGACTCAAAAAGCGCAGTTACAAATTTTGATGCTAAAATAAGCATAAATACCTGTGATGAATACGTTATCTGCGCCGCTTCTCACAAAAGTATAGGTGCGTTTATTATGAAGCCTGCTGATTTCAGTTTTCCTGAGCTTCAGAAAAATCTATCTGATTCTGAAATCAGATATCTATTGTCTGATTCGAGCTTTTCTGTTACTGATATTATAAGAAATAAGCATTGTGGCAACAATGAGCTGAATGCCCGATATGCTATGCTTATTTCTCTTAAAAAGGCGCTGTTTTATTCTTCGGGAAAGGTAATAATGAATAACCTTTCAAAAATAAACTTCAGCTTTTCTGAAAATAAAATCATTTCCGATAATCCTCAGTATGAGGTTATGAAATGTGAATATCTCAAGGAATATAATTTAGTTTGTTCAATTGTAGAAAGGAGCTTATAATGAACGAATTTTTAGTAGGAAAAAAATCTTTTCTCCTTAACGGTGAGCCTGTGAAAATTGTTGCAGGTGCTATGCATTATTTCCGTGTGCCCAGAGAATACTGGCGTGACAGATTACTTAAAATCAAGGCCTGTGGCTTTAATGCAATAGAAACATATACCGCATGGAATCTTCACGAGCCTGAGGAGGGTGTATTTGATTTTACCGGAGAGCTTGACCTTAAAGCATATCTTGAGCTTATAAACGAGCTTGGTATGTATGCGATAGTTCGCCCCGGTCCATATATCTGTTCAGAATGGGAATTCGGTGGCTTTCCCTGGTGGCTCCTCAAATATGATGATATAGAGCTTCGCTGTATGAATGAAACCTATCTTAGTAAGGTGGATGCATACTTTGATAAAATTATTCCCATAATCGCATCCTGTCAGATAGAAAACGGCGGAAGTGTTATTATGGTTCAGGTTGAAAATGAGTACGGAAGCTACGGTGACGACAGTGAATACATAAGATACGTTGCGGCAGGGCTGCGCTCACGCGGTATTACGTGCGAGCTTTTCACATCTGACGGTGATTGTGATATGATGCTTACGGGCGGAACCGTTCCTGAAATTTTCAAGACTGCAAACTTTGGCTCGGATGCTAAGACTGCATTCAGAAATCTTCGTAAATTCCAGCCTGACGGCCCCTTGATGTGTATGGAATTCTGGAACGGCTGGTTTGACCATTGGGGCGAGAAGCATCACGCACGCGACCCCGAGGATGCAGCAAAATCCTTCAGAGAGGTTTTTGAATGTGACGGAAATATCTCTGTGTATATGATGCACGGCGGTACTAACTTCGGCTTTATGAACGGTGCTAACTGTACCGATACAGAGTATCAGCCCACTGTAAACAGCTACGATGACGACGCTCCCGTAAATGAATACGGATATATGACGCCTAAATATTTTGCGTTCAAAAAGGTGCTTGCTGATTACGGCTTCGTTAATGACATTGATGTATCTCAGCCTGTAACCGTTGCTTATGACAGCGTGAAGCTCAATGAATGTGCTGAGCTTTTTGATAATATTTCAGAGTTATCGGAATGCATAAACACTACCTGTCCTCTTACTATGGAAAAAGCGGGTCAGGGATACGGTTATATTCTTTATGAGTCTTTCATTCGAGGACCAAGAGATCCCGGTCTGCTTCATATCAAAGCAAATGACCGTGCGTACGTTTATATTAACGATGAATTCTTTGACGTTGTTTACAGAAACGACAAAAGAAAGAAGCTCAAGATTTCGATTCCCCCCGAAGGAATAAAGCTTTCCGTAATCGTTGAAAATATGGGAAGAATCAATTACGGTAATTATCTTCATGACAAAAAGGGACTTCTTGAGCCTGTAAGGCTTGAAAAACAGTTCCTTTATCATTGGAGCAACTATCCCATAAACCTCAACGATTTGTCTGTCATTAAGTTTGAGCGCAATCTTAAAGCAAGGTTTAACAAGCGTCCGATGTTTTTGCGCGGCACTCTTAATATTACCGGTGACGTATGCGACACCTTCATTAAGCCGTCAGGCTTTAAAAAGGGAATAATTTTTGTTAATGGCAGACTTCTTTCCAGATATTGGGAAAAGGGACCTCAGCAGACGTTATATCTTCCCGCTCCTTGGCTTCATAAGGGATCAAACGAAATCGTTATTCTCGAGTTTGAGGGCTTCAGAAAGCCGGTTCTTAATTTTACGGATACTCCTATACTCGATAAGAGATAAAAATATACTGCACACTCATTTCAGGGTGTGCAGTAATTTTATATAAGTCCGTATTCATTCAAAATGTCATCTGTTTTTTTGCAAATCTCTACGCTCAATTTTGTCATTGGAAGTCTTAACGAGTTATTGATGCCAAAAAGCCTGCTGCAGGCGTATTTGACAGGTATAGGATTTACATCACTGAACATGGCATTCATTAATTTAAGATACTTTTTATGAAGTTGTGACGCATATTCCGCTTCTCCGTTAAGACATGCTAAGGTAATTTCGTGAATTATACCCGGTATAATATTAGACACAACTGAAATTACACCCTGTGCCCCGTTAAGCATAAGTGCAGTCATCAGATCATCATTTCCCGAATAAAAGCAAAGATTATTGCCGCATAAATTCATTGCGGATATTGTCGCGGCAACGTCAGAAGCAGCCTCCTTGACTGCAGCAATATTATTATGAGCCGACAGCTCAAGATAAGTTTCAGGCTTTATTGTAACGCCTGTTCTTGACGGCACGTTGTAAACTATTATGGGCTTTGACACTCTGTCAGCAATATAAAAATAATGCTTGATGAGTCCTTCCTGTGTACACTTATTATAATAGGGAGTGACAATCAGAAGACTGTCAACTCCCATTTTTTCTGCGTCATTGGATTTTCTTACTGCTTCCTCGGTATTGTTTGAGCCTGTTCCTGCAATAACAGGAATTTTTCCGGCAGCTGCTTCGACCGAAATGCCGAAAAGCTTCATCTTTTCTTCGGAAGAAAGAACGGGAGATTCACCCGTTGTGCCGCACACAACAAGAGCGTCGGCGGAATTTTCCGTCTGAAATTCGCAAAGCTGCCTGAATGCTTTAAAATCCACGTCCTGTCCGTTATCGGAAAAGGGTGTGATGAGTGCAGTCGCAACACCCTTAAAAACAGGTGCTTTCAAACAAAATCACCGGAATCAGTTTTTAGGCTCAATATAACCTTCCGCACACAGAAGCTCTGCAGCAAGAACTGCGCCGCCTGCAGCACCTCTGAGTGTATTATGTGAAAGACAAACAAACTTGTAGTCGTACTGTGTATCCTCTCTGAGTCTGCCGATTGAAACAGCCATACCGCCCTCAAGCTCTCTGTGGAGCTTTGTCTGAGGCATATTGTCTTCTGTGAAGTAGTTAAGGAACTGCTTGGGTGCGTGGGGGAGAGCAAGTTCCTGAGGACGACCTGAGAAGCTGTTCCACACTTCGATAATTTCTTCCTTTGAGGGCTTATTCTTGAATCTTACAAACACTGCAGCCATATGACCGTCTGATACGGGAACACGAAGGCACTGTGCTGTAAAATGAGGCTTAGTTGCAGGAACAATTTCACCGTTTTCAACCTTACCCCAGATCTTAAGAGGCTCCTTTTCACTCTTTTCTTCCTCGCCGCCGATGAAGGGGATTACGTTGTCAACCATTTCGGGCCAACGCTCAAAGGTCTTGCCAGCACCTGAAATAGCCTGGTATGTGCAAACAAGAACGTCCTCAACGCCGAACTTTTCATCAAGGGGATAAAGAGCGGGAACGTAGCTCTGAAGAGAGCAGTTGGATTTAACTGCAATAAAGCCGCGCTTTGTGCCGAGTCTTTCCTTCTGAGAAGCAATAACCTCGCAGTGCTTGCCGTTGATTTCGGGAACAATCATGGGAACGTCGGGAGTAAATCTGTGAGCACTGTTATTTGAAACAACGGGGCATTCAGCCTTTGCATAGGCTTCTTCAAGTGCCTTAATTTCATCCTTCTTCATATCAACTGCGCAGAATACGAAATCAACAAGTGAGGCGATTTTCTCAATGTCAGCCTGAGCATCGAGAACAACCATTTCCTTGATGCTTTCGGGAAGCTCAGTCTTCATAACCCATCTGCCGCCGAGAGCTTCTTCATACTTCTTACCTGCAGAGCGGGGACTTGCAGCAAGAACTGTAATTTCAAACCAGGGGTGATTATGAAGAAGAGAAATAAATCTCTGACCAACCATACCTGTTGCACCGATAATACCTACTTTGTAATGTTTATCCATAATAAACCTCCGTCAGAAACATTATATTCAAAAAGTATCCTTTTGGGACTTGCGTCTTTTTGATATTTATGTTAACATAATTTAGATTTTTTAATTTTATCATCATATTTTATTTATGTCAATTGCTATTTATGCAATATCAATAAATAAAGGTCATAACATTTATCAATATTAATAATAAATTTGTCGGAAATATAAACTGCCGACGTATAAAAGGATATAAAATGAAAAAAAGTGATTTCTATTTCGATCTACCCGAAGAATTAATTGCACAGACTCCTGCCGAAAAGCGAGATCATTCACGTCTTCTCGTTATCGGCAAAAGCTCCGGCAGGCTCGAGCATCGCCGCTTTTACGACGTGATTGACTATCTTCACGAGGGCGATTGCCTTGTGCTTAATAATTCCAAGGTTTTGCCTGCAAGAATTTACGGCATTAAGAATGATACCGGTGCTCGTGTTGAATTTCTTTTGCTGAACAATAAAGGTGACGATGTATGGGAATGTATTGCAGGACCTGGAAAGCGCGCAAAGGAGGGCACTGAATTCACCTTCGGTGATAACGTGCTCAGATGTAAGGTTTTAGAGATTCTTTCAAACGGAAACCGTCTTGTAAAATTTTTCTATGATGGTATGTTCCTTGAGCGACTTGAGGAAATCGGCGAAATGCCGCTTCCGCATTACATAACAAAAAAGCTTGAGGATAAGGATCGTTATCAGACAGTATACGCAAAAAACGACGGTTCTGCAGCCGCACCCACAGCAGGTCTTCATTACACACCTGAACTTCTTGAAAAAATCAGGGCAAAGGGTGTTAAAATAGCCTACATCACTCTTCACGTCGGTATCGGTACCTTCAGACCCGTAAAGGCAGATAATATTGAAGATCACGATATGCATTACGAGAATTATCTTATTTCTCCTGAGGCAGCAGAGGCTATCAATGAAACAAAAAAGAATGGCGGTAAAATTGTCTGTACCGGTACTACCTGCTGCAGAACGCTTGAATCAGCCTGTGATGAAAACGGTTTTGTAACCCCCTGCAGTAACTCTACCAACATATTTATCTATCCCGGCTATACTTTCAAGTGCATAGATACGCTTATTACCAATTTCCATCTTCCCGAAAGCACGCTTATTATGCTTGTTTCAGCCTTCTGCGGAAGAGAGAATGCACTTAACGCGTACGCTGAGGCTATAAAAAATGAATATCATTTCTTCTCATTCGGTGATTCTACAATCATTACCGATGAGATATAAGGATGTGGAATTATGTATAAATTAATCAAGCAGGAGGGGAGTGCCCGAAGAGGTGAATTTACCACTGTTCACGGCACAGTCCAGACTCCGGGCTTTATGAACGTTGCTACAACCGCAGCCATCAAGGGTGGTCTTTCTGCTTTTGATCTTATGGATATAAAATGTCAGGTAATGCTCTGTAATACCTACCATCTTCACGTAAGAACAGGTGATAAGGCAATTAAGGAAATGGGCGGTCTGCATCAGTTTACAGGCTGGAATAAACCAATTCTAACTGATTCGGGCGGATTTCAGGTATTCTCACTTGCAAAGCTCCGATCAATCAAGGAGGAGGGCGTAACCTTTAACTCACATATCGACGGAAGAAAAATTTTTATGGGGCCAGAAGAGAGTATGCAGATTCAGTCAAATCTTGGCTCGACTATTGCTATGGCCTTTGACGAATGTGTTGAAAACCCCTCAACTCATGATTATTCAAAAAAATCCTGTGAAAGAACAACCCGATGGCTCTACAGATGCAAGGAGGAACACGACAGGCTCAATGCCTTTCATGATGCCGTAAATAAGAATCAGCTTCTTTTCGGTATTAATCAGGGCTGTACCTTCCCTGATCTCCGAATTAAGCACATGCAGGAAATTGCAAAGCTTGATCTTGACGGTTATGCAATTGGTGGTCTTGCTGTTGGTGAGCCTGCACCTGTTATGTATGAGATTATAGAAGCTGTCGAACCTCATATGCCCAAGGAAAAAATCAGATATCTTATGGGTGTCGGTACACCGGTCAATATTCTTGAAGCTGTTCACAGAGGCGTGGATCTATTTGACTGTGTAATGCCCTCAAGAAATGCAAGACACGGACATCTTTTCACCTGGAGCGGCATAATCAACATTAATAACGCCTGCTTTGAAAGGGATGTTCTTCCTATTGATCCCGAATGCGATTGTCCTGTATGCCGTAATCATTCAAGAGCATACGTAAGACATCTTATGAAGGCAAAAGAAGTGCTAGGTCTTCGACTTGCCGTAATACATAACCTGTATTTCTATAACTCTCTTATGGAAAGAATCCGCGATGCTCTTGATAACGGTACGTTTGAGGAATTCTATAATAAATACGTTAACGTGCTCGACAAAAGAGCTACTGTTTTAAGATAATTATAATTTCAAAATTATACTTGAAATATCAGATATGATTTGTTATAATATATGCAATATGTAATTTGGAGGAAAACTCATGTTATTCAATTTAGCTAATTTCCTGTGTATGGGCACAGGCACCGCAACAGGAACAGAGGGCTCAGGCAAAAGCTCTGTTACTATGATCATTATGATGGTTGTTATGCTTGTTGTAATGTATTTCATTATGATAAGACCTCAGAAGAAGAAGCAGCAGGAGGAGCAGAAGCTTCGTGACTCCGTTCAGATTGGTGACGAAATCACAACAATCGGCGGCATCAACGGCAGAGTTGTAACAGTTAAGGAAGATTCAATCGTTCTTGAAACAGGCGCAGACAGAACAAAGATGAAGATTATGCGTTGGGGTATCCAGACCAACAATACTGCTAACGACAGAGCTGCAAGCGAAAAGGCTGCATTTGAGGCTGCTAAGGCTGCTGAAAGAGAAGAAAAGAAATCTTCCAAGAGAAGAAGCAAGAAAAACGAAGAAGAATAATTTTTCAACTGCAACAGAAATCTGTTGCAGTTTTTTTGTTATATTAAATTTTTCTGTGAATACATATATAGTATGACTAACGACAGGGAGAATTTAATATGAAAAAGAAATTAAAGCTCAGAATCACGAATACCGGTCAGGCAATTATTGCAGGAACTACATCAGGTATAGCAGGAACTTTACTGAGTATAGCTCTTGCTGCAGTAATTCTTACAAAATATGACCTTCCTCACGAAATATTCAAGTATTTTTATATTTTCTTTTCAATTACAGGCGGATTGTCTTCAGGCTTTATTACAGGTAAATATTGCCGTTCAAAGGGAGTTGTATGGTCATCATTGGCAGCACTTACAGTTTCTATTATATTATTTATGACAGTTTTGATTTTCAACGGCTTCAGTGTGACTATTTATACTGTAGTAATATTACCTTTATACCTTCTAACAGGTGCAATAAGCGGCATAATTTCGTCGAATTTAAGATAAAGCAGGGAAGTGGCTATGATTGTAAAAATAAAAGAACTAACCCGTTCCCTGCCGAAGCCCTCTGAGGTACTGTTTTTTCTGCAAAAAGAAGGGAATACGTTAATATCATTAATTATGCTCACAAGCGGAACAATCATCGGTACATATTTTGTTCTGAGTAGCAGTTATCTTAATACCTATAAGGAAATATTAGAAAAGCTTGATTCTTGCTCAGCAGGAATACTGCAGATGATTTTCATACTTCTTATTCTTACGATGAATTTTATTTCGGGATTGTCGTGTGTCGGCACTCCAATAGTATCGGTAAACTGTCTGTTTTCAGGTTTTATTACAGGCTTTTCGGGAGTTTATTACATATCATATCATTCTGAAAGCATTAAATGCTACATCAGCGTAATTGTAATTTTCTTGATTTCGGTTTACACAGCGGAGATATCATACAGAATGTCAGAAAAAATCAGCCGAAAAGCAATTCTTTCGATAAGAGAAGAAATACCCTTAAAGCAGTACCTTTTAAGCTATTTTATTGCTTTATCAGCTTCAGTGATTATAATATTCTTATTGAATCTTTAAAAATTATGGACCTCCCGAACAAATAGCAGGGAAGTCCTTATCTTATTTATTATTGCTGCCGTCAAAATCTGCAAGAGGATTTGCGTCAACTGCGTCTTTTATCTTTTCGTTTACAATATGAGTGTAAATCTGTGTTGTATTAAGGCTTTCGTGACCTAAAAGCTCCTTAAGCTCAAGAACGTCAACCTTTCCGGTCTGATACATTAATGTTGCCGCGGTGTGACGAAGCTTATGTACAGAAAAACCAAGCCCTGAAAGACCGGCCTTATCAATGTAATTATCCACAAGATGCTGAACGGTTTTAGTGCTGATTCTTGTAAGTCTGTTTGATAAAAACAGCGCATCACGGTCTTTTACGCCATCTCTCGGTCTTGCGTTCATGTATCTTTTAATTGCAAGGATACAGGCATTGTTGAGATATACCGTTCGTTCCTTGTTGCCTTTTCCCGTAATTACAATAGTTGCTGAGTCATTTTCATATTTAATCTTATTGTAGTCAATCGAAACCAATTCAGACAATCGCATGCCGCAGTTAAGAAACAATGTAAGAATGCAATAATCACGTTCCTTATTAGCTCCTTCAACTGCTAAAAGAAGCTGCTTTGCTTGTTCTACGGTAAGATATTTCGGCAAGGTTTTCTTAAGCTTCGGAGAATCAAGACTTATCATCGGATTATCCTCGATATAAGCATTAACCTTAAGATATTTGAAAAAAGAACGAATTGCAGATGATTTTCTTGCTCTCGCTCGTTCCTTGTTTCCGCGAACCTCTTTGCAGTAGGATAAAAACCTGTAGGCGTCATTAAGAGTGATAGCCTTAAAAAAGTCTGCATTCAGATTTGAAACGTCAACTGTATCAAGCTCATCATCAGAGAACTTTTTTTTATCAGCTGAAATCACAAGAAATCTCAGAAACATTCTTAAATCAAGACAATATTCATTTAACGTGAGATCAGATTTATTCTTAACGTTTGATTGGTAATGAATAAACTGAACAACTATCTGCGGTAGAGAATATAAATAGTTATTGTTCATAATTAAATCCGGTCATAATTAAGCAATTCGGATTACGTCAAAAGGGTACAATTCAATCAATAAAATTATACAAAATTAATATTTTGTATAATTTAGGGGAGTCAAATGAAAAATTTTAGCCCTAAATCTACGAATCAGCAAAATTATGCGTCATTTTACCTTTATAATTTTATTTAGTATATTTCTTGATAATAAATGCTATTGCAACGCTTAAAGTAAGAACTGTCATTGTTGCACGGAAATTTGCTGATGAATGAATTTCTTTTTTCATAATAATTTTCCTCATAAATTATTTGGTTGCTTCGTAATATGCACTGCGAATATTGCTTACGCCGACAATTTCAATTTGATCGTTGAAATCCTTCGGTAATTCCTTAAGGTTATGTTCAGGAATAATACATTTCTTAAAACCAAGTCTTATAGCTTCCTTAATGCGCAATTGCGCAAAGCTTACACTTCTGATTTCACCTGCAAGACCGATTTCACCGAATGCAATACAATCATCTCTTAATACCTCGTCCTTAAGGCTTGAAATCAAGGTAAGAGCCACAGGTAAATCTGAGGCAGGCTCATCAATTTTAAGACCACCGGCAACATTGACAAAAATATCACAATTTCCCATAAAGTATCCGGCGCGTTTTTCGAGAACGGCTACAAGCAAAGACGTACGGTTATAATCGAAGCCTGTAGACATTCTTCTTGGTGTGCCGAAACCCGATTGGCAGACAAGTCCCTGCACCTCAGCAAGAATGGGACGTGAGCCCTCCATAACCGATGCAATACAAGAACCTGAAACGTTATTTGGCTTTCCGGATATAAGAGCCTGAGAAGGATTTATGACCTCCTGCAGTCCCCTGTCGTTCATTTCAAATACGCCGATTTCGTTGGTTGAGCCATATCTGTTTTTTACTGCGCGAAGTATTCTGTAGGAAAGATTCTTTTCACCCTCAAAATAAAGCACACAGTCAACAATATGTTCGAGTACCTTAGGACCTGCTATATTACCGTCCTTATTGACGTGTCCTACAATTACAATAGGAATATCAAGATTTTTAGCGTATCGCATAAAGAGATTCGAGCATTCGCGAACCTGTGTGATACTGCCCGGTAAGGAATTGATATCTCTTATGCCCATTGTCTGTATTGAGTCAATAATAACAACGTCAGGAAGATTTTCCTTTATGTATTCGCATATGGCCTCAGCATCTGTATCGCAGATAAAGGTTAGCTTTTCGGCATTTACTCCAACCCTTTCAGCTCTCAGTTTTAACTGATGAGGGGATTCCTCACCTGAAACGTATAATACGCTTTTTGAAATACCAAGCGATTGTGTAGTCTGTAGGAGAAGCGTCGATTTACCGATGCCCGGGTCGCCGCTCAGAAGCACCACAGAGCCTTTTACAAGTCCTGAGCCAAGTACCCTGTTGAGTTCATTGATGCCTGTATCATAGCGATGCTCGGTGTAATCGGCAATTTCTCTAAGCTTCATCGGTTTAACGGCTGAACTGATAGTTCTTTTATCTGAGCTTACAATCTGAGTCTGCTCTTCAAGCGTGTCCCATTCGCCGCAATCGGGACACTTCCCTGCCCATTTCGGTGAAGAATAACCGCATGATGAGCATATAAATGATGTTTTAATTTTATTAGCCATAATAAAATTCCTTTATAATAACAAAAATTGCATTATACCTTTAACTATAAAATAAGACAACTGAGTCTGATATTCGTCTGATTTAAGCATAATAAGCTCCTCAGGATTAGACATAAAGCCGCATTCAACCATTACAGACGGACGCTTTGCGTTATAAAGCAGATATATATCTTTTCCCGCAGCCTTGATTTTTCGGGTATTGTCATTCTGAAGGCTGTATTTAATTTCCTTCTGAATAATTTCTGCAAGCACTGATGATTCATTGTCATTATCAGCATAAAAAACCTGCGTTCCGCTGTACTTTTCAACAGAGAACATATTCTGATGAATGCTCAACAAAACGGAGTTTTCATAGGAATTTATAATGTCATAGCGCTTATATATATCAGATGCCTTTCGACTTCGTATGGTGTCAAGGCTTGTATCGCCGACGCTGACGTCTGAAGAGCGTATCATAACGTAGGATATGCCGAATAAGTCAAATAGTAATGAAATTCTTCTGCATACATTAAGATTTAGATCCTTCTCAACAGTGCCGTCAAAGGCTACTGCACCGCCGTCTTCACCGCCGTGCCCTGCATCAAGAATTATGACGGCGTCTTTATAATCCGTTGCCTGCGAGCTTATCACAGATATTATATTTGCCTCTGCTTTATTAATAATCAGAAAACTGCTAAAACAAAAAATTAAAATAATTATTGCAACGTATAATCTGCTTTTCATTGCATCACCCGCTATATGCATTTATTTTATGCTTATGCGAAAGATATCCATAAATTACCTGATATTGAAAAGTTTGCGGAATTGCTTCTGAAATTTTATAACGTAAAGCACCTGCAATCTTACGATGAGAATATCATATACAACGAACAACACGTTAAGAAGAAAAACAAATACAATGTTATAAAAAATTCCGTCTGAAAAGATATCATCAAAGCTTATGCCGAATACGTAAAAGCATACGATAAATGATAAAAGGCAGGATAAATTGAATACAGGAAGCTTGATAAGCCATCCGATTAGTCTGCGCTTGACTTTCTTTAACAATAAATAGCCCAAAATGGGGTAAAAGCCGAAAAACATCGTAAAGAATACGGCAGACTCTTTGTCAGCTAAGAGAAACAGACCTAATACACTGATGGTAAAATAAGCGCCTACTGTCCATCCGTATCCGATCTCATTCAGAATAAGAAGAAGCAGTAGTCCCGCAAAGGCAGGTGCTGCATAAACAAGGAAGGGTGAAAGATAGGTGGAAAGCATAATTACCACAGAAAGAGCGGAAATTATTCCGCATAATGCTGCCTTAGAACTTTCTCTGATAATTACCACTCCCCTGTTTTTTATAAAAGTATATCATATTTTTCTGTGTTTTTCAATTGCTTTGATATTTAAAAATATACATATTAAGCCTAAGGTGGCATAAAAATAGATATTACCAAACAATAAGGAGTATTTTTTATGCTTGAGATTTTCACACAGCTGATTTTCTTTGCTCTGCATCTTGATAATTACGGAGTCTTCCCAGCTCCCCTTAAGGCATGCGACGAAGAGAAATACCTGAAGCTGATGATTGAAGGAGATAAAAAGGCAAAGGATATACTCGTACGACACAATCTGCGTCTTGTTGCTCATATTATCAAAAAGTTTAACGTAAATGAAAATGATAACGAGGAATTGATTTCCGTAGGTACGTTAGGTCTTATTAAGGCAGTAAATTCCTTCGATAATTCAAAAGGCGTAAAGCTTGCTACTTACGCATCAAGATGCATAGAAAATGAAATTCTTATGTTTTTCAGAAACCGTAAAAAATCAGCGCTTGATATTTCTCTTGAAGAGCCTATTGAAACAGATGCTGAGGGAAATCCGCTTGCACTTATAGACATTATTGCAACTGATGATAACGTCACAGAGGAATGTATAACTAAAAATAACGTACATCTTCTGATGAAATTTATTGATGAAATTAAAAATCCCAGAGAAAGAAGTATTATAATTATGCGATACGGACTTGACGGGAAGGAGCCGAAAACACAGAATGAAATAGCTGAAATCTTCAATATTTCACGCTCATACGTCAGCCGTCTTGAAACTAAAACAATAAAGTCATTAAGAAAAAAGTTTGACGTAAACATATAAATGAGTTGAACTATCTGCATACAGATGTTAAAATAAAGGAAATAAATAAAGCGGGAGTAAAATTATTATGAGCGATTATCTTAAAAATATGATACTTGAAACTAACCCCGAAACACCCTCAAATCAATATTTTATAAAGGGCTGCTACAGATTTTCGATAATAACTCCATTCCTTCTCAGAGTGGAAAAACAGGAAAACGGCTGCTTCTGCAACGAGCCTACGCAATCCGTAATCAACAGGTCGTTCTGTAAGGCATCCTATAAAGCTAAAGCCACCGATGAAAAAGCCGTAATTTACACGGAGCATACGACCTTTATTTACAGTATGGAAAAAGACAAAATGCTTTCAGTCAGGCTTCACGACGGCAGAACTGTAACTGATTTCAAAAACGGAAATCTTAAGGGCACCACAAGAACACTTGACAACGTAAACGGAAAAACAAAGCTCGGCGACGGCGTTATTTCAACAAACGGCGTTGCAATTCTGGACGATAGCAATTCTCTTGTGTTAAAAAATGACGGTAAGGTACTTCCGAGAGAGGGCTACGGTCTTGATGAGTATTTCTTTGCCTACGGCTTCAGCTACAGAGAGGCAGTGCGCGATTTATTCCGTCTGACAGGACCTGCACCTCTTATCCCCCGTTTCACGCTCGGTAACTGGTGGAGCCGATATAAGGCATATACTCAGGAAGAATACACAACTCTTATGCAGAGATTCATAGACGAGAAGATTCCCGTAACAGTTGCAACAATTGATATGGACTGGCATTGGGTTGACGTTGTAAAAAGATTCGGCAAGGATGCGGCAGATTCCGGACACAGAAACAATCTCTTTGAATTATTTTATAACCTTGTTCTTCCCGGATGGACAGGATACTCATGGAATACCGAGCTGTTTCCTGATCACAAGGCATTTCTTACCTGGCTTAAGGACAACGGATTTAAAATTACAATGAATCTTCATCCTGCATCAGGCTGTAAGTTCTATGAGGATGCGTATGCTGATTTCTGCGAATTTATGGGAGTAGACAAGGAAAGCAAGCAGCAGATAAGATTCGACATAACAGACGAAAGATTTATTGAAGGATATTTCAGATTCCTCCATCATCCCCACGAGAATGAAGGAGTAGATTTTTGGTGGATTGACTGGCAGCAGGGAAAAAATACTGCTATTCCCGGACTTGATCCCTTATGGGCTCTCAATCACTATCATTCAATAGATTCTGCGCGTAACGGCAATCGTCCTCTTATTCTTTCTCGTTTTGCAGGAGCAGGCTCACACAGATATCCTCTCGGCTTTTCAGGTGATACTGTTCAGACCTGGGAATCTCTTGATTTTCAGCCTTATTTTACATCTACTGCGTCAAACATCGGCTATAGCTGGTGGAGCCACGATATAGGCGGTCATTGCAGAGGCTACAGAGATGATGAGTTATATCTGCGTTGGCTTCAGTACGGAGTTTTCAGTCCTATTAACAGACTTCATTCAACCTCCAATGATTTTATGGGCAAGGAGCCCTGGATGTATAATAAGTTTGTTGAGGATTGCTCGGTTAAATTCCTGAAATTCAGACACAGGCTTATCCCCTATATTTATTCAATGAATTACCTTACTGCAACCGAAGGCAGATGTCTTGTTGAGCCTGTATATTATGAAAATCCCCGTGATCCCAGAGCTTATAACTGTCCTAATGAATATATGTTCGGAACAGAGCTTATTGTTTGTCCCATAACAGAAAAATGCGATAATGAAACAGGTCTTGCAGGCACAAAGGCCTATTTACCCAAGGGCAGATTTACCGATATATTCACAGGAAGAATCTACAATGGTAATTGCGAAACTACACTTTTCCGTGATCAATCGTCAATTCCTGTACTTGCAAAAGAGGGGGCAATTATACCTCTGGCCGTCGAATGCGACAGTAACAGTACTGAAAATCCCGATAAGCTTGAGATTCTTATCAGCAACGGTAATAACAGCTTCAGATTGTATGAGGATGACGGTGAAACTCTCGGTTATAAAAACGGTGAATACTGCACCACTGATTTTACGGTCAGAAGAAAAGATAATAACTCTGAATTTACTATTTCACCGGCTAGCGGTGTTACATCCTTAATTCCTGAGAAAAGAAGCTATATGCTTTCGTTTATAGATATCTCAGGATGCGACAAAATCGAGGTATATATTAACGGCGAAGCAGCAGAATGTGAGATAATTAGTGACAGAAAAAATCTTAAATTAGCAATAAATAACGTAAATATCAACAGTGAAATCAAGGCTGTTCTCATAAACGTCAAGGCTAAGGTAAATCCCTCGAAGCAGGAGCTTACAACAGAAATAATAGCAAAGCTTAAGGGCTCTAACGGCAAAAAAACTACAAGATATTCAATGCTTGTAAAGAAGGGCAAGGGCACAATTATGCCGAGAAAGCTAAAATTGGCTATTGATGAGCTCGATTCTCTTGCTTACTAAAGAAAAAAAGGACTGCTTTTGCAGTCCTTAATCTTTTATATAAACAGGCGGAGTATCAAATTCGGGATTACCCTTTAAGGGGCAAGGAAGGCAAAGATTGAATAGCTTTCCTGCAAGCGAATCAAGGAAAATATCGCGACGGGTGCATTTGTTTGCAGGATCAGCCTGCGATAGATTTGTTATAACAGGCAGCAAAGCACTTTTTCTCATTATGTTAAGTAAAGCTCTTCCCTTGTCATTGAAGCCGAGCACACGTATATACGATAAGCCGGCGTTTATATCATCACGGGTTATTCCAAGCGCTGCAGCAAGAATTATCTGTCGTATTCTTGAATGCGTAAAGGCTTTTGTCTTTACAAGGTCGTAAAGCTCTCCGATATCAGAGGTTCTGTTTATTGCCTCGCATATTCTGTTTTCAAGTCCCCCGTTTACGTTATTTATTGTCGAAAAATACGCAGGAGAAAGCCCTGAAAGCCTTGAAAATACAACGGTTTCAAACTTGTTTCGGTCCGACGGGAAAATTTCCTGAGAATATGCCTTCAATAGTTCATTAAAAACGGCATCGGTAGTAAAGCTTCTGAAATCATAGATGTTATTTATGTAATCGTCCGACGGAATATCTCTGTAAAGAATTCTTCTTATATTTCCTGCGCTGGAGATATTCCCGCTGATTTCGTCGCTATCGTGCATAACTCCCTTGCGGTTTACTGATGTCGCTGTGGCTTCGGGAAAATATTTTTCAATAGCATTAAGATATTCAAGCGCAAGAATATTGTTTGCATCATCAAGCACGTCCACATATCTTCCATCAAGGTAACTCCTGAGATAATTAGCCTTCGCAGAAGGATAATTTATGCCCGCTGCAATCGCATCAGCTGCAAAAGTCTCTGCTTCATCGGAATAAATTACGGATTTAACTGCTTTTAACGTATCAATATCATCTTTTGAACCAAAGGAGAAAAAGCCGTCAAGACCTGTCGCTTTAGCAGTTTTTACAAAGCCCTCAGCAAAGAGTGATGCAGTAGAAACGGCAAATTTCAGTGGGAGCTCAATTACAAGATCCGCCCCCTCCATTACTGCGGCTCTTGCTCTGAGATGCTTTGATGCAACCGCAATGTCGCCACGTTGAACAAAATTACCGCTCATAATACAGACTACATAGTCAGCGCCGAGTCGTCTTGTTTCATCAATGTGATATTTATGACCGTTATGAAACGGATTGTATTCACTTGCAATAAATGCAACCTTCAAAAAAATCTCTCCAAACCTGATAAAACACTTGAAATAATTATAATTTAATTATATAATACTTGAGGTTAATATTTTTTTCAATATTTTGGAGGTAAAAAATGAAAATTCTTGTTATCAACTGCGGTAGCTCCTCATTAAAGTATCAGTTATTTGATATGACCACAAATGATATGCTTGCAAAGGGTATCTGTGAGCAGATAGGCGGCGAAAGCACCTTTACTCACAAGGTATCTGCTGATGAAACAAAGAACTGCAAGGCTGTTCCCATGACAATGAACGATCACGCAGAGGCAATCAAGATTGTTATTGATACTCTTACAAGTGAGGACAAGGGTGTTCTTACATCAATGTCTGAAATTGCTGCAGTAGGTCACCGTGTTCTTCACGGTGCTGAAAAGTTCAGCGGTTCAGTTCTTGTAACTGAAGCAGTTAAGGATGCTATCAGAGAATGCTTTGATCTCGGTCCTCTTCACAATCCTGCAAACCTTATGGGTATTGAATCCTGCGAAAAGGTTATGCCCGGAGTTCCTCAGGTTGCAGTATTTGATACAGGCTTCCACGCAACTATGCCCGACTATGCATATATGTATGCTCTTCCCTATGAGTATTACGAAAAGTACGGCATCCGTCGTTACGGCTTCCACGGTACATCTCATCGCTTCGTAAGCAAGAGATGCATTGAGCTTCTTGGCGGCAAGGCAGAGGGCACAAAGATTGTTACCTGCCATCTCGGTAACGGTTCCTCTATTTCAGCTGTTAAGGACGGCAAGTGCCTTGATACAACAATGGGTGTTACTCCCCTTGAGGGCATTATGATGGGTACTCGTTGCGGCTCAATTGACCCCGCTATCATTCCCATTATTATGAAGAAGGAAGGCCTTACACCCGATCAGATGGATTCTATTATGAACAAGAAGTCCGGTATGCTCGGTGTTACTCAGAAGACAAGCGACAACAGAACAATCGAAAACGACGCAAAGAACGGCTGCGAAAGAGCAAAGCTTGTTGAATCAATGCTCTGCCATCAGCTCACCAAGTACATCGGCGGTTTTGCTGCTGCTATGGGTGGTGTTGATGCAGTTGTATTCACAGGCGGTATCGGTGAGAACAATCCTCACTATCGTTCAAGAGTAGCTGAAAAGCTTGAATTCCTCGGCACAGCTATTAACGAAGAAACAAACGCAAAGCGCGGTGAGGAGCTTGAAATTTCAGTTCCCGGCTCAAAGGTTAAGCTTTTCGTTATCCCCACAAACGAGGAACTTATGATTGCTCAGGATACCTACGAAATCGTAACTGCTCTTTAATTTACTAAAAAAGCAAGTCTTCGCGACTTGCTTTTTATTTTACGGAGATAAAATGAATATCGCATTAGTAACTCTGAATTCAAAATTTATACATTCAGGACTGTCAACGTGGTGCCTTAAAGCAGGTGTAGATGCTTTCTGCAAAAGCAAGCATAACTGCAGAGTTTTTGAAGCAACAGTAAATTCTCAGCCCGATGATTTAATCCGCAAATTGATAGATTTTATGCCTGATATAATTGCCTTTTCGTGTTATATCTGGAATACGTCAAAAATTTTTGATATCTGCAGCATCCTTAGCAAGAATATAAACTGCAGAATTGTGCTCGGTGGTCCCGAAGCTGAATACCGTCAGGAGGAAATTCTGAGAAATTTCAGTTTTGTTGATTACATATGCTCAGGTGAAGGCGAATGGTCGTTTTCTTCACTTATAGATGCCTTAAGCGGTGATAAAGAAATATCGGATAGCGAGGGTGTATCCTATAGAGCTTGTGAAAATATTGTTACGATTCCTGCAAGAAAAATATCCGACACTCCCCCTTCACCCTACTGCTTAGAATATTTCGATTCACTTCAAGGCAGAATCGCATACATTGAAGCAAGCAGAGGCTGCCCTTACAGATGCTCTTACTGTCTGTCAGGTCGCCTTAATACAGTTAGATATTTTGATTTTCAGAGTGTTTGCAAAAACATTTTAGCTCTTTCTGAAAGCGGCACTAAAACAGTGAAATTTATCGACAGAACGTTTAATGCAAATGGTGCAAAGGCAAACAGGATATTACGTTTTATTCTGGAGAATTTCTCCGATAAGGCAGAGGAATTGTGCTTTCACTTTGAAATTGCAGCTGATATTCTGACAGATGAAACTGTTGAAATACTTTCTGAGATGCCCGTAGGTCTGTGTCAGCTTGAAATCGGAATACAATCCTTCAATGAAAAAACTCTTGAAGGTGTGAACAGAAAATCAGATCTTAAAAAGTTGTATGAAAATATCAAAAGGCTCGTTGCACTAAAAAATATGCATATTCATATTGACCTAATAGCAGGTCTGCCCTTTGAGGACATTAATAGCTTTGAAAATAGCTTTAATAATGCATATTCATTAAAAGCATCTATGCTGCAGCTTGGCTTTCTGAAAATGCTTCACGGGTCTGAAATACGAGAAAATGCAGATGAATATGAGGCCGAGTTTTCAACTGAAGCTCCTTATGAAATCAGAAGCAACAAGTGGCTATCTCATGATGATATTTTACATCTTAAGTGTTGTGAGGATGCCCTGGACAGAATGTATAACAGCTCAAGATTTCTTATAACAATAAACTATCTGTTAAACGAAACCGGTTGGACACCATTTGAGTTATTCCTGCGCTTCGGTGAGTCGGCAGATTTTACCGGAATCAGTCTTTCGGACTTTTCAGAAAGAATATATACTTTTTTCAGTGAATATGCGGATAAACAGAAGCTTCGCGAGGCAATACTTTGTGATCTTAACTGTTTAGACGTTAATATTCATATACCTGACTGTCTTAAAGCTTACGACAAGAATTACAAAACAATAAAGAAGCATTTTACCGAAAAGCTTCAGAAAAACATAAGAATTGTTTTGCTGGCTTCTGAAAGCAAGGTATTTTTATCTCATCCGGACCGTAAGAACAAAATAACAGGCAGGTTAGATTATGAATATTGCAGCTATTGAAATTTCGTCTGATTAATTATATACTATTGTATAATAACAAGGAGATCAGATTATGGAAAACAAAAACTACGCAAAATTTATTAAGCTTTTACAGATCCTTTCAGGTATACTTATGATAGGTATGGTTATTGCCTGTCTTATTCTTACCAATAAATACAATATTAAGGTAACGAATATTCCCGAGCTCAGCTCTATGATACAGGGTGGTACGCTTGCAATTGCAATGGGAATTATTGCATTTTCTGTAGTTAAATCCTTTGCTCTTGTCTTCCCTCCCGCTGTTGTTATGTCAATCTGCGGATATCTTATGCCGAACTTCATTGTCGGTGTTACGGTTAATATCATATCTGTATTTTTAAGTCTGTCTATCCCCTATTTTCTTGGTAAATTCACGGGAGCAGGAATGGTTGATACCCTTAAGGGAAAATTCAAGGCAGTTAAAAAGATTGATGACTTTGCAGGCGCAAACGAAGCTCAGATGACATTTGTTATCAAGCTTTCCGGTCTTCTGCCCGGCGACCTTTCGAGTCTTCTTTTCGGTGCTATGAACGTTACATATAAAAACTATATGATTGGTGCGAACCTAGGTAATCTCCCCCTTATTCTTGTTTACACAGGCTTCGGCGTAGCTCTTAAAAACATAGGTGAAAAGCCCTGGCTTGCAGCTATTCCCGTTGCTGCAATTATCTTCTTTGTTATTATTTCCGGTATTATTACGAAGAAAATGATAGCTGACAACAAGAAGAAAAATGCTTAAATTAAATAAAATATTTATAATTATTAAGCGGAATTCACAAATTGTGGGTTCCGCAATTTTTTTATAAAAATCGCTTGACTTTAAACCGTATCACTCATATAATACAGTTGTGGAGTGTATTATGCGCATAGTACAGTTCTTACGGAAAGGAGCAATAATATGATTTCATTCGACACGTTTGTTGCCGACGGAACTCTTCCGATTTATCTGCAGATAATTCTGTATATAAAACGCGGTCTTATTGCAGGAACTATAAAAAATAACGAGGAGCTCCCGTCAAGAAGAGTTCTTTCTGCACTGCTTGGCGTAAATCCCAACACTGTGCAAAAAGCGTTTTCCTTGCTTGAGGAAGAAGGACTGATTCTTTCCCGCTCAGGCGCAAAAAGCATAATTTCTGCGGATACTGAAACCATCATAAGAATCAAGGAAGAGCTTCTTTTGTCTGATGTAAAGAATATAACTTCTGCCCTTCGTCAGATGGGACTTACTAAGCAGCAGGCAGCGGAGCTTATTCTTAATAATTGGGATTGAGGTGATTTGATGAAAAAGCATTTATCAGTGTTATATTTAATTACAAGAGAGAGTATATTCAGAGTATGTTTAATCTGGATAGTTTCATTTGCAATTCAGCTTGCTCTTTTAATAACGAATGCAGCCGCAGAAGCAGGCTCAAACACAAAACCGTTGTATCACGTTTCTGTTTCTTCGGTTTTCAGAATCAACGCTGCAGCATATATTCCGAATATTTTCTTTATAACTCTTATTGTGACCGCCCTTGTTCTTGCAAAAACTGGCATGCAGTTTCAATCAAAAACAGGATACACCTTAAGAAGACTAAGAATTAAAGAAAATGGAGTTTTTATTTTACAGGGCGCTTATAACAGTATTGTTCTTCTCATGCTTCTGATTCTTGAGGTTTTCGTATGCTTCGTTGCCGTTTTATATATCAAGGATTTTTATCACGAAAAAATATTAACGCCACAAACGTTATACCTTACGTTCTATGAAAGTGAATTTATTCAGAACATCTTTGCCGGAAGAGATATTTTAAGAGTAATAAGAAACTTTTTGCTTATGCTTGCATTGGGATTTAATTTATCTGCTTTTTCAACGCTTATAAGACGTTCAAAAAAATGGTTTCCCGTTGCTGTTCTTGTTACATCGTACGTTATCCCCTTTGTGGCAGAAGTTGATTTTACTAATATTGCAGTAGATATTGCCTTTATTTCAATCGGTTTAATATTCCTTTATACCGCAATTATTTACACTGTAACTCGAGGTGAGCAATATGACTGATAAGCTTAGAAGATTAATTCCTGTCGGCTTCAGTGCAAAGCCTGCTTTTTGTTTGTATATATCAGGATATATTATCAGTGTGTTAATATCAGTTGGCGAGTTTCTTAGAAAGTTTATTGTAGCTTATGAGAGCATAACAGAATATGAAAACGGAATTCAGATTTATATTGATAATAGCTATATCAAGGAATTTGTTCACGTGCGTGGTGACTCATTTTATATGTTCAAGCTATACGTCGGCTTACTGCTTGCCTTCTCACTGTATTGTGTAGTAAGTCATTTTATAGGCTCAAAAAGCATATATACAATGCTCAGACTTAAAAATCCATTTGAATTATTCATCAGATGCGCTCTTATGACCACCATAATGTTAATGATATGCATCTTTACAATAATAGCTCTTAACGGTTTATTTTTAGGGATTTATATTCATTATGTTCCTGATGAACATTTATTGCCCTGGTGGGACGAATATATATGGAGGAATTTACTATGATTAAAATAGATTCTCTTACAAAGAAATATGTAACAAAAACTGCCCTCGATAACGTAAGCCTTGAACTACCGCGTGGTGAGATAATAGGTCTATTCGGTGAAAACGGAGCAGGTAAATCCACTCTTATGAAATGTATTCTCAATTACGTTAAATACAGTGGCACCATTACGCTTGATAATAAAAAAATTACCCATAAAAACATAGAAAAAATATCTTTTGCTACAAGTGAGCATTCCTTCTTCCCTGCCCTCAGCCCTATAGGACACAGAGATTTTTATAAGGAGCACTTTCCTTCATTTAACGAAAAGAGATTTACAGGTCTTATGAACTTCTTTGATCTGCCGAAAAACAGACCTCTTCGCACATTTTCAACAGGACAAAAAAACCAGTTTGAAGTAATTCTGGCTCTTTCTCAAGGCGCTGATTATATTCTTATGGATGAGCCCTTTGCTGGAAACGACATCTTTAACCGAGAAGATTTTTACAAGGTGCTTTCAGGTATTTTAGAGGACCATGAAACCGTTATTTTATCAACACATCTGATAGAAGAGGTTGCTGATTTTGTCGGAAGGGCAATATTAATCCGCAACGGCATAATTATAGGTGATAAATACGTTGAGGATTTAGAGGCTGACGGAAAGAATCTCATATCATACGTAAAAGAAATGTACGATTATCGCAGTGACAGAGTAAGTAAAGCGCTTAGCGATATTACAGGAGAGCAGGTGTAACAATGAAAAAAACACTCGCCTTTATGCTTACACTCATCATCGTTACTCTTTCCCTTACAGGCTTTGCAGGATATAATATTTACACTCAGGGGAACACAGTTACATATGAGCTTTCAGAAGAATTCGGTGACAGAAATCTTCTTGACGGTGTTTCGGCAGAATTTTCATATTCTCACAACAGGCGTCTGAAATGGAACGTTCAATTCACACCATTAGGTGAAACAGTAAACGAGCATTCATTTTCAAAGCTTGTAAAATCAACTGCAACCTACTTTACCCGTGGTCTTTCCAACTTCTGGTTAGATTTTTCCCGACTCCAATCATTATCTGAAGAGCTTAAAAATGATGTAAATCAGATAAAACGGTATCTTGTGAATAATAACGACACCCAGGGCTTTGATTTTACATTAAATGAATACTTTGACTATTATCCTGTAATTGTCGATATTTATCTCGGTGAATTAAGCATAAACGTTTATCAGCAAGCCGGTTTAGATGATAAAATATCATATGACTTCAACGAAATCAGTGAATCGCGTGGTTACGGCTTTATTGATGCAATGAATGAATATTTCAAAATTCCCGTCATAGAAAATCATACGGTTCATACGACTATACGGAAAAATGAAGAACGCTTTTCTTATAGCACATACTATGAGAATCAGTTCAGAATAGAATTCAATAACGTAATTACAGATGATAATTTGTTTTTTACTATAAATAATAAAACAACCAAACAAGAAAACGGAAACGTTCAGTATATTGATACGTCACTAATTCCCGGCGGATATGGCATCTATGCCGTTCCCTATACAGATAATGATATCATTTATGAAAATCTGAGTACAGTTTATTCAATTGATTCCGCAAAAACCGTAATTTTCTTCGCATCAGATACTGCCAAGGAAAATCTCTATCTCGGTATAAATGATGATGGCAGGCTGATCTTCAAAGTTATAGACATAAAAACTATGACTGACGTGTGTGAGCTGGACCTTGGTGAGCTTTTAAGCGAGGACATAACAGCAGAAATTTATGATGATTTTATAATTCTCGAGGATTCATCACAAAAACTTTTCGTACTTGAAAAATTATCCGACGGAACGTATAGCAATGCACTTTCCTATTCTCTTGAAGAAAGCAATCAGATGGGATGGAATCACATTCCCTATAGTTATTCAGCAGTTTTTGACGGAGAGCGCCTTGTTCTTATGATGATGCAGGAAGCATTTTTCGATGAGCCTCTTTATACGTGCTCACCAACATTTGCCGTAATTACGGATGACGGCGTCGGCTATTACGGAACGTATATCTGTTCACTTGGTGATTATTCAGATATAAACGGAGGATTCATATCTACAGACAGCTACAAGATTAAAATAAACAAATAACAAAAAATGGATAGTCTTAACGGCTATCCTTTTTATATTTAGAACATAAAAAAATCCAAGTCATTGACTTGGATCTGGCAGGGGCAGAAGGGCTCGAAACACTGCGTGTCCTCCTGCGGTGCCCAAAATTCATAACGGCTTGGAGCGCCTATGAATTTTGACCGCTGCGCTTCGTTACGCTCGCTTCATCGTCCTCAGGACGCGCTCGCGACCTCACCCGTCACGCTCGCGTGCCTCGGGTTTTGCAACCAATAATAAAATTAAAACGGACACCAAAAGGCATCCGTTTTAATTTGGCAGGGGCAGAAGGGCTCGAACCCTCGGCACGCGGTTTTGGAGACCGCTGCTCTACCAACTGAGCTATACCCCTATATTCAGTTTTTTTGTGCATCAGTCTGGTTGGTGGGGCATCAGGGACTCGAACCCCGGACCAACCGGTTATGAGCCGGTTGCTCTAACCAACTGAGCTAATGCCCCGTTGCAAACTGCTTGATTATTATATAAGTTATCAAGGTAAAAGTCAAGTGTTTTTTTAGAAAAGATACATAAAATTTAAGATGACTGCCCCGCATATGCAGAGCAGTCATTTTCTTTTACATCAATTCGCAGATTAATCGTGAAAATTCAGCAGGATCTTCAATGGTAAGACCGCCTATAAGACGTGCCTGATTATAAAGAAGCTTTGCATAAACAGTAAGTCTTTCCTTATCTTCACTAAATAATTCCTTCAGTTTTTCGGCTACAGGATGATTCATATTAATTTCAAGTGCATATTCTGCCTTGACTCCGGAGGCACCGGGCATTGAATTAAGAACCTTTTCCATTTCAGCAGAAATTTCACCTTCATTTGTAAGACAGACAGGGTAAGATTTAAGCTTATTAGTAAATCTTACTGATGCTACGTCGCCTATAGCTTCATTAATAAAGTCAAACATATCCTTATTTGCTTCATTTTCAGCCTTGAGTGAATCCTTTTCCTCGTCAGTGTCAAAGTCAGCATCATCGGCACAAATGTTAATAAAAGGCTTATTTTCATAAGTCATAAGAGTTTTTACTGCAAATTCATCAATATAGTCTGTAAGATAAATTATTTCAAAGCCCTTATCCTTAACCTTTTCAACCTGAGGAAGCATCTCGATTCTGTCAATTGTTTCGCCGCAAGCATAATAGATGCTTATTTGTTCAGAGGGCATTCTGTCACAGTATTCCTTAAGAGAAACGTATTTCTTTTCATTACTTGTCTTAAAAAGGACTAAATCAGCAAGCTCGTCCTTATGGATACCGAAATCAGCATATACTCCGTACTTAATCGAAGTACCGAATGCATCAAAAAACCTTTCATACTTTTCTCTGTCAGATGAAAGCATTCTTGAAAGCTCTGATTTGATTTTCTTTTCAAGTGTTTTTGCAATAAGCTTAAGCTGATGGTCATGCTGAAGCATTTCACGGGAAATATTAAGAGATAAATCCTCACTGTCAACAAGTCCGCGCACAAAATTGAAATAATCGGGAAGAAGCTCGGAGCACTTTTCAGAAATCAGAACACCCTTTGAGAAAAGCTGAAGCCCCTTTTCAAAATTCTTTGTGTAATAATCATAAGGAGCGTGAGATGGAATATAAAGCAGAGCATTATAGGTAGCCTGCCCTTCCGTCTTTGAATGAATAACTCTTAACGGCACATCGTAGTCATAAAAAACCTCCTTATAGAAGGTGTTGTATTCCTCTTCGCTCAGCTCACTTTTTGATTTCTTCCATATCGGAAGCATTGAATTAAGCGTGCGAAGCTCAGGAATTTTCTCATACTCCCCTTCTTTTCCCTCAACAGGAACTGCGGACTCAAACTCAAGCATAACGGGATAACGTATATAATTAGAATATTTCTTAACAAGAGCAGAAATTCTGTAATTATCAAGAAATTCATCGTAATTTACTTCATCTGTATTATCACAAATTGAAAGAATAATATCAGTACCTGCAGTAGCCTTTTCACAGGGTGTAACGGTAAAGCCCTCCGCGCCTGAGGATTCCCAGCAATTTGCCTCATCACAGCCGAAAGCTTTTGATATTACCTTAACGTTCTGGCTTACCATAAATGAGGAATAAAAGCCAACACCAAACTGACCGATAATGTCGATATTTTCATCAGAATTTTCCGACTTGAATTTCTGAGACCCGCTTTTTGCAATCACACCGAGGTTATTCTCAAGCTCTTCTGCAGTCATACCGATTCCGTTATCGGAAATTGTAAGCGTTCTGTTTTCTTTATCAATTGTAATAAGGATTCTGAAATCCTCCCTTGAAATTCCAACGCTGTCATCGGTGAGTGAACGGAAATATAGCTTATCAAGAGCATCGCTTGCATTGGAAATGATTTCTCTCAAAAAGATTTCCTTATGTGTATAAATAGAATTTATCATAAGATCAAGCAGCTTTTTTGATTCTGCTTTGAATTGCTTTTGCTTCATATTATTCTCCTTTTAAGATAAACAGTTTCGTAGAAAGACCGAAGCTATTTAATGATTTTTGATATTTTTTGCGCAACAGAAACTGAATCAGTCTTCAATTGCTGCCTTTCTTGAGTTGACGTTATAGAAGAATTCACGGGGGAATTTCTCCTTTCTGTCATAGGTGTACACACCGTTCTGTTCCTGCTCAACGTCAGTAAGCTGCGTATAACAGAAGCCGAAGAAGCAGGGATTGTCAAGAAGAGCGTCAGTAAGCCCCTTGTATCTGTCCATGAACTCCTGCTCAGATTTAGGCGCATCACCGTAGCCCCATGAAACGTGACGGGAGTTACCCTGTGTAGCACTCCATTTTATTCCGCCGTATTCACTGATAAATACAGGTGTTCCCTTAACATAGGTCTGTCTGTCGTCAAATCTGTCAAAAGGAATGCCGGTCTTTATAATTTCATCATTGTTCTTTTTGAATATATCAACATTCTGCTCATAATCGTGAAGATCAAATATATCGGTTTCAACGTGGAAATTGCCGCTTGTATCAATACAGGGACGAGTCTTATCCGCAGCCTTGGTAGCTCTGTAAACAAGGCTTAAAACACCGTCATACTGCTTACATCCGTGCATATCCCAGGTTTCGTTAAAGGGACACCAACCGATAATAGCAGGATGATTGAAATCGCGGTCAATTTCACTGAGCCAGTCAGGCAGGAACGTATAAATAGCCTCAGGACGAGTGTGGTCAAGTCCCCAGTTAGCATATTCGCCCCATACAAGATAGCCTTCCTTATCGCAGTGATAAAGGAAGCGCTCCTCAAATACCTTTTCGTGAAGACGGGCACCGTTAAAGCCGCAAGCCATTGAGCGCTTGATATCGTTAAGAAGCTCTGCATCCGAGGGAGCAGTATAAATTCCGTCAGGATAGAAGCCCTGATCAAGAATAAGACGCTGGAAAACTGATTTGCCGTTAAGCATAAATTTGTAACCGTCAAACCAGATGTTTCTAAGACCGAAATAGCTTTTTACCGTATCCTTGCCGTAGGAAATCTCAAGGTCATAGAGTCTGCCCTTTCCGGCTTCCCAAAGATGAATTTCGGAAAGAGTAAGCTCTGTTGAAAACGTGCCTGAGCAGGAAGCAATTTCAGCTACACCAACCTGCTTACCTTCATAAGAAGCCCTGAAGCAAAGATCCGCACATCCGGAAACCTCACCGATAATGCTGACGCTTCCCTTACGGTAATCAGGATAATATTTTACGTGCTTAACGTACTCCTTCTCGGTAAATTCGAGCCAGACAGTCTGCCATATACCGGTAGTTCTTGTATAGTCGCAGCTGTGAGAATAAAACTCCTCACTCTGCTTACCTCTGGGAATCATAGGATTTCTTGTATCATCCTCGCAATAAACCACAACAGAGTTATTGCCTTCATTTACGTAATCCGTAATATCAAAGCAGAAGGATACATAACCACCCTCGTGCTCACCAACCTGCTTCTCATTTACAAAAACCGTTGTCTTAAAATCCGCAGCACCGAAATGAAGAACAGTACGCATATTAATATTTTCAGAGGAAAGCACAAAATCTCTTCTGTACCATACGCCATACATAAAGTCTTTGTATTCAATTCCTGAAAGCTTTGATTCAACACAGAAGGGCACAATAATCTTCTTATCAAAGCAGGCTGACTTTTCATAAAGCTTTCTTGCAATACCGCTTCTGCCATGGTCAAAACAAAAATCCCATTCGCCATTGAGGTTAAGCCAGCTGCTTCTTTCAAACTGAGGCTTGGGATGTTCACATCTGGGAATATTCATATCTTCTCTCTCCTATTAATAAAATGTTGCAACGAGCTCATCAGGGGGCTGGGCAGGCGTGAGTTCAAGAACGTTGAAAATAGGACCCTTTTTTCCGTACATTCTTGAAAAACGGATATCGACCTCAGCAGTAACGTAATACCAGGCTGAGTTTTCAACAGAAGATAAATCCTTTACCTTCGATACAAGTCCGCAGAAAGCAATATCGTCAGCGCAGCAGGTCATAATATGTCTGCCTATAGCGCAAGTGCCCGAAGGGAACTTAGGGTCAGTTGCAGCCATAGCCTTGAACTTCACTTTTTTCCCCTTGTATTTCTTCATTTCCTCGGTAAGATCCCTATAAAATAAGCCGAAATCCTTATCTTCAACCTCAATAACGGGTGCTTCTATATCAAAGGGTAACGGATCTTCAATTTCATCGGGAATAAGAGTACCGTCAGCATACTCATAAAGAATCTGAGTGCGTCTTGATGTTCCTCTGACAATCTTGTGAAGCTGCATAGTATCAAAGCCCTGTGGGATTCTGTTGAATACTGCAACGTCACAATCTGAAAGCTTGTCCACAACAAGGCTTCTCATATTGGCATTATACGCAATAAAGGTATTGCAATCAAAAAACAGCATATTCTGATAAGGCATCCAGTCCTCCGGCATATTGTCGTAGAAATCCTGAATCTGCCACATACCGTTATACTCAACGATAACTCTTTCCGCCTTGATTGAATCGGCAAGCTTCTTGAGATAGTTTTCATTGAGCTTATCTTTTTCATCAACAAAAGTAATTTTTACGTTTTTTCCGCTGAATTTAGATGAATCATATTCATCCTCTCCCTCCTCGCAAACAAGAAGCAGAGTTCTCTCACCGGAATTGAATCTTTTATCTTCAAGCGTATCCTGAATAAAGGTTGTTTTACCAGATTCAAGAAAGCCCGTAAACAAATAAACAGGAACTGACATATTAATCTCCTTCTAATCAGATGCCGAATGCATTCAGTATAGCTTCTTCATTGAGCTTTGAGCCAATAACGCATATTCTGCCGATAATACCGGCACTTCCCTGTCTTACGTCGGACTCACCGGGTGTATAATCAAAATGAATCCATGAACCGCATTCACAGGCTATAATGCCCTTTGCTCGAAGCACGATTCCGAATTTCTCTTCATCACAGAAGCTGTCAAGAATATCCTCTATCTGATTCATAGTAAATTTCTTTGCAGTTTCTCTGCCGATACTGACAAATACTTCATCAGCATGATGATGGTGGTGGTGATGTCCGTGCTCATGGCATCCGCAGTCACAATCCCCGTCATGATGGTGGTGGTGATGCTCGTGTTCATGGTCATGACAACCGCAGTCACAGTCATCATCGTGATGGTGGTGGTGATGCTCGTGTTCATGGTCATGACAACCGCAATCACAGTCTTCATCGTGATGGTGGTGATGATGCTCGTGTTCATGGTCATGACAACCACAGTCACAATCATCATCGTCGTGATGGTGGTGATGGCGATGATGCTTATGCTCGGAATGCATAGCAGCCATAACAGCATTAAGCGTATCCTTTCTTTCGATAGCATCAACAAGTGCTTCCGGAGAAAGCAGAGAAACAGGAGTTGTTACAATTACGGCAGTGCAGTTCTTTTCTCTTACAAGGTCTACTGCAGCGGTAAGCTTTTCTTCCTTTACCGCATCTGCGTGACTCATAATAATAGTACCCGCATGCTCAATCTGATCATTGAAGAATTCACCAAAATTCTTCATATACATCTTACATTTACCTGCATCAACAACAGTTGTAAATGAGTTAAGCACAACGTTTTCATCTGCAATAGCTTCAACAGCTTTTATAACGTCAGAAAGCTTGCCGACACCTGAGGGCTCAATAAGAATTCTGTCAGGAGCATATTCAGAAATAACCTTCGAAAGTGCAGTTCTGAAATCACCTACAAGGCTGCAGCAGATGCAACCGGAATTCATTTCAGTAATCTCAATACCTGAGTCCTGTAAAAATCCGCCGTCAATACCTATTTCCCCAAATTCGTTTTCAATAAGAACAAGCTTTTCTCCCTTATAGCAATCAGCAATAAGCTTTTTTATTAGTGTTGTTTTACCTGCGCCGAGAAAGCCGGAATAAATATCAATTTTAGTCATAGTACAACATCCTTACATAAATTTTACTATATAATTTTATCACTATTTTAAAATATTACAAGCATTATTTATAAAAAAGGAGTCTGAGAACAGACTCCTTCCTATTATTTATAAAGCTTTGCAAGACCACCCTCGCTTGTTTCCCTGTAATGATGATGAAGATCTCTTCCCGTTTCATACATTGTCTGAACAACAAGGTCAAAAGAAATCTTTCTTGAGCCGGAAAGGAAATTTGCAAGATTAACCGCATTAATTGCACGCATAGCCGCAACTGCATTTCTTTCAATACAAGGTATCTGCACAAGACCTTTTACTGGGTCACAGGTAAGGCCGAGGTGATGCTCCATAGCTACCTCTGCCGCATATTCTATCTGCGCAATATCCATTTCGAAAATTTCAGCAAGAGCTGCTGCAGCCATTGAGCAGGCACTACCGATTTCAGCCTGACAACCGGCCTCTGCACCGCTAATAGAAGCATTTGTTTTAATGATATTACCGATAAGACCACCGGTTGCAAGAGCCCTTAAAATATCAGAATCGGAGAAATGCTTCTTATCCTGCATATATTTAAGAACTGCAGGAAGAACACCGCTTGCACCGCAGGTTGGTGCAGTTACTATTTTACCGTTGCAGGAGGCATTCTGCTCACTAACAGCAAATGCATAGGCGCATACTAATCTGTTTTCTCTTGTTTCTGCAAGCTCATCCATATGTCTGTAGTTGTAAAGCTGCTTTGCTTTACGCACCACCTGAAGACCGCCGAAGATTTCACCCTCGGCAGATACGCCCTCTTTTACGGAATTCTTCATAGCATCCCAGATTGTCTGAAGAAAATCCCATATTTCAAAGCCCTCTACCTCTTCAACGTACTGCCATAATCTGATTTCTTTTGAATGGCAATACTCTGCTATTTCAGAAAATGAAGACATCTTATAAGGTCTTGCAGGAGGAGTAACGTCCTCACCGACAAAACGGATAGCTCCGCCACCGACGCTGAGCACTGTAAAATCAGCAATAACGTCATCAGCTTTTATGATTTCAAAGCGCATTGTATTCGGGTGCGGTAGATCTGCACGGCTTTCATCAAAAATTATCTCAGTTTTATCCTCTGAAAGAGTTTTTCTGATGATATAGTCAGTTCTGTGCCCTACTCCGGTCTTTGCAAGAGAGCCATAAAGAGTAACTCTGTACTTTTCTGCATCAGGGTACTTAAGAGAAATAATTTTTGCCGCACGCTCAGGTCCCATAGTATGTGAGCTTGAGGGGCCGACACCAATTTTATACAATTCTCTTATTGATTCCATTGTTCCTGTATCTCTTTTTGCGTCCATCTGATTGCTCCTGAAATTTATTATATTAATAATATATCCAATCGGGATTCACAAATCAAGAGAAAAATCAGAATACAGGCAATAAAAGAGTTTTATTTTCTTCTATAGTATCACCTGTCAGGTTATTTAAAGTCCTTATAGAGTCAGCGGAAATTCTGTTTTCCTTAGCAATAGACCAGATATCCTCATCCTTTTGTGCAAAATAAACTACATAACCGCAATCTCTGAAAATTTCAGACTTTATAAGTTCGATTTCTGTAAAGCAATTCATTTTACATTTTTCAAAATAATCAGTTTCTATAAGCATATCACAGTTAAAATGTAGCTTGCCGCTTGAAACACGTAAAGCAGATATACTTGACACACAGACTCTTGCATTTTTAATTTCTGCATTGGAGGCATTACACGTCATTTGTGCTTCCTTTGTAAATTCTCTTCTGAGCGATGTGAGCATACCGACAGAATCACGATAAATAACAGAAAAATCTGACGTTATAAGATAGGTAATCTGACCTTCTCTGTAATCAGTGCTTAATTTTATGCATTCGGGTGTAACACTTAATATTTCAACGTTATTATCATCAAAAATATCAGCTTCAAAGGTGAACGTTTCTGTTTTTGCTGACGGTGAAATATTCTGAATGTAATCAAAGCTTACAGGCAAGCATTTCAGATCACCATTCAATGAATACGCATCACTCACAAGAGAAATTTCCTGACGTCTAAATACGTCCGTAGAAATACATACCGAAGCATTTATCTCAATCCAATCTGCTTCACCGACGTTCGAAGAAAGATTAATTTCACAGCAGATATATTCTGTATTTATTCTGCAGATATCTGTTTCCTGCACACCTGGCACGTCGAGAATTTCTGAGAACGGCATTGCGATAGCACATTTCCCTATTCTGTTTTCCTTGTCAAAATAATTAATTTCCGAATCAAGACTTCCTTTAATAAAAATCTTGTTACTTATAGGCTTGATTTCATCGATGGTCATACGCGAAGTGCTGCTAAGCACACATCTTACGTAAGTGCCGATTTCGTCAGATGAAAATTTTTTGGATATACTGATTTCCTTATTGGTGATACACACCGGATTCATTATTTCAAGACTAGATTTTTTGAGGATTATATTATCATTCTCAATATCACAAATTACGTTTTTGTCTGAAATCTGAAGTAAAGATGCCGAAACAAGAAGCACAGCTCTTACGTCAATTCTTTTAGGCCCCGAGGCCTTACAGCTTACAGAAAACAGATTCTGCTTGATTCTCACCTCTGATGCCTTACCTGCATTTCTGTCCTGGAGAATTTTTGTATACTTGTAATCATTTTCATACTGATACAGATTATTATCCTCACCACAGTATACAATATGTAACCTTGCGCTTCCGAACACGCTTACTCTGTCTTCTGTTGTATTGACAGCCTCAACTCTCGGGATAAGCTCACATCTTACGATTTTACCTATAGAATCATAGTAATCAGGCAATACAATATCGGCTTCAATATTCTGTTGCCCGGAAGGGGCTGAAATTTCCTCGATTGCTTTGATACAGGTGGTTTCACAGTTCATTTTAATACACTCCTAACGTTTTACTCAGTAAATACTATGTGACACCTGTCCGAAATATAACAAAAAAAATACCGCAGATATTATTCTGCGGTACAAAATCAGATATAAGCCTCGAGCCTGTAGATAGGCATACCCATTGAAGAAAACTTTCTTTCGTATTCAGTAACAATGTTTCCCACAAAATCACTGTTGTGCAGGTCAAGAGAAATGTTTTTAAGCTTAAAACCTGCAAGGGTATACTGCTCAATAGAATACTCAAAGAAATGCATATTATCAGTTTTCTGATGAATTTCAGCATCAGAGGTTAATATTTCCTTATATATTTCAAGGAATCTGATATTTGTAAGACGTCTGTTCTCATTTGCTTTTTTGGGAAGAGGACAGGAAAAATTGAGATAAAGTCTGCCGATAGATGCAGGCTTTATATATTTTGTAAGAATTTCAGCACCGCATTTCATAAAAATAACGTTTTCAATACCTGCCTCCTGTGCCTTTTTACAGGCGTCAGAAATTACACTCTCATTAACTTCTACTGCTATATAGTTAATATCGGGCGTGCGGGCAGCAAGCTCAAAAATAAACTGTCCCTTACCGCAGCCGATTTCCATGTGAACAGGATTATCGTTTCCGAATAATTTCTTGAAATCAAAATATTCCTTGTCTGCAATAATATTTCTGTAGTCATCCCTTACCTTTGGAATGGAAATAATATTGTCAAATCCTGCAATTCTTTCCTCAAGATTCTTTTTTCTACGCATTCTCATATTCATCTATCCTCAAATTCTTTAAAAATGTTCTGATTTCCTGGGCAGTAGCCTTAAGCTTACCCTGAGCCATTTCTCCTCGACCGCCGCCGCTTCCGTTCAACACGTGGTTAAAATCCTTTATAAGTGCGGGAAGCTTAAGATTTGCCGAATAAAAGCAATAAGCGTAACCGTCAGTATCGTTACCGTTGAAAAATACACCGTAATACCTGCACTTACTGCTCGCAAAATTACATAGCTCTCTCAGTTCATCCATCGACAGCTCATCGAAAAAGCTGACAATAAAATCATTTTCAACAAAAGCATCTGCAATAATAGACAGATATTTCCTTTTAACGCACGAAAGCTTATATTCAAGCTCCTTGTTTGCCGATATAAGCTTGTCAACAGCGCAGTCTGTTTCATTGTGCTTTGCGCAAAGCATCGTAGCGATATTTACAGTAGCATTATGCTTCCGACAATAATCCTCATATGCGGATAAGCCGCATAACAAGGTAATTCTTACACCGCCGCGGTGGCTTACACAGCTAAGAATCTTAATAACACCGACCTCACCTGTGTGTTTAACGTGTGGAGCACAACAGGCACATATATCATAGCCTGAAATTTCAACAAGTCTTAATTCTCCGACAAAATCAAGCTTACTGCGATAGCTGATATTGTCAAATTCAGAGGCAACATGAAGGCTTGCCTTTACAGGCACGTTACTGTATATGCATTCATTCGCCTTTTTTTCAAGCTCAATAATATTTTCCTTCGTAAGAGGCTTGTCAAAATCAACTGTCATAAGGTTATTTTCATCCATATGAAAACCGACGTTTTCTACTGAAAATAAGGAATTTGCTATACCGGAAACAATGTGCTCACCCGTGTGTGACTGCATTCGTGCATAACGAACACTTTCATTGATTCGACAATGCAATGACTCCCCTTTTGAAAACTCAACGATATCATTGGTATAATGTAAAATTCTACCGTCACATTCCCTGACGTCATAAATATAGCAGCTGCCGATATATCCCGTATCAGGGAGCTGCCCTCCGCCTAATGGGAAAAAAGCGGTCGAGGAAAGCTCAATAGCAGTGTATTTTTCATTAGCAATAACGTCAGCTGCAATTGAATCAAATTCAAAAATGTAGCTGTCATCATAATATAGCTTACGTGTCATAATAACCTCAAATTTCAAATTCAGCTGTAAGCTTCTCGGATTTTGCTATCCAGAAGCCGTGCGCAGTAATTTCAAGTCTGAATTTACCTTTATTATAAGGAAAATCGAAGCTCAGAGAAACGGTTTCAGGCATATTTTTAATATAGTAAGAAGAGCTTACCTTCTTCTGTGAAATAACCTCATTGTCAGTGTTTCTGACAACAACAGTATACGAATCAACTCTGTAGCTTTGTGTTTCTGCCTGTGAGAATGCTACGTAAAGCTTTCCGTTATCATAATTAACGTCAATGCTGCTGTCGGCACGGAAATAAGGTCTCTTCTCATCTGCAATTCTTGCATCGGTAAACTCAAATGAATCGGGCTCCCATGGAGTTTTAATATAATAACCGTCAGAGAAAAAGCTTTCAGTGAGTATATCAACAGGAATTACTCTTACTGCATTATTTTCGTCTACCTCAACAATATAAAACTGTGCACATTCCTTGCAATCAGGAGGTACGGTGCCGTACATAAAATCAAACTCGTCGAGTTCAAAATATGAAAAAGAGCCGGTGTTGAAGGATGTGAAGTACTTCTGATGTACACTTCTCGGGTCATTGATAGGTGCATGTGAATGACCGGAAAAATCTATAACCTGAGGATAATCGGTAAGAATAGCAATAATATCGTCGTCACCCCAATTAATACTGCCATAAACGGTATCTGTAAGATGTGGATGCTGAAAAACAAAAACAGGAGTTTTTCTGTTATCAGCAATTGCATCCTCAAGGCAGAACTTAAGCCATTTCTGCTTAGCATCCTTAATGCTGCAGCCGTCCTCTGTAGAAATACAAATAAATGGGCAGCCCTTGATTGTAAAATAATTATCAGGCTCCTGATTGAAAATCTCGCGGAGTCTGATTTCTGCACCCTCCTGACCATCAATGCTTTTGAATTCGTGACTTGCAAGCATAAGAACCTTTTTAGTTTCTGGTGCAATAACCTTGTCAAGAGAAGCCTTAAACTTTCTCATTTCAGCATCGCTGCCGCAATTAGCAAAATCACCAACTGCAAAGAAGGCATCAATATTCTTATATTCGCATTCATCTGCATATGAATATGCCATATTCATACCTTTTTCAAAGCGTTCTCTTTCGACGTCAGTATCTGCCTTATAATGAATGTCACTTGTGACAATAAAACGCAATTTTACATTCTTGAACATATTAGCATCTCCTTTACTGATTGTTTATTATAGCATCAAGCATTTTATAAATCAATAAAATGAAGAATAAATTCGATAAGAATAAAAAAACGGAATTATTAAATAAATATATATTTCTTATTTAGAATTATTTCTACACTCATTAATGGTATTATTCGACAAAAGGGGTGCTATCATGAAGAATATTATAAAAGATTATTTTCGTCGCGTCTACAAGGACGTGTCGAAAATTGAATTACTCTATTGGTGGATTCTGCGCGGACTTATGATTTACGGAATTATAGAATCCTCATTGTTCGGTGATGAATATCTCGGAAGCAATCAACCATTACAGATGGCGGCAAACTTATGCGGTATGTTCGGTTACGAGGTATTTCAGATGATGCCGAAAAACAGCAGACTCCGCTTTTTCTCTCACAAATTCCAGCATATTACAGTTCTCGGCTTTTTCCTTGCATCATTCGGCGGAGCCTACCTTAATTTCTATTATACACTTCCCGGCTACGACAAAGTGCTTCACGCGCTCGGTACTGCAGAAGCAGTTTACATCGGATATGAATACGTTGCAGCAACTCAGCTTAAGTTCAGAAAAACCTGTCCGCATCAGATTGCTAACCTTACTGCCTTAGGTCTTGGCTTTGTATTTGCAGGTGCGTGGGAGCTTTTTGAATTCACGTTCGATCAGTTTTTCGGTGGTGATGCACAGCACTGGAGCTACGAAAATGCTCTTGCTGCAGCAGGCGGAGATCCCGAAAAAATCTTCAATCTTTTCGCTGTTGAGGATCCTATGAGATTTGCTCTTATGGATACGATGGGCGATATGGTTCTCAATTTCATCGGTGCTTTCATTATGTATTGGGTTCTCTGCATTATCCCCTACCGTCACAAGGGCAAGAATAACGTCAATGCAATTATTGAAAAGTACAACAAAGAAAACAACGAAAAAGAATATTCGGCTTAATAAAAAAAGACCCGCACGACTGATACGGGTCTTTTTTTATTTAATTAATCCGAAAATTTTCTCGCAATATCTTACAGCTTCCATAGCATCCTTAGCGTATGCATCGGCACATATTGAATTGGCGTATTCAGCAGTCACAACTGCACCGCCAACAAAAATTCTGCATCCGGGACATTTTGCTTTAACTACATCAACAGTCTGCTGCATTGCAGGAAGAGTTGTTGTCATAAGAGCACTGAGTCCGAGAAGAGGAGCATCATTTTCAATAACACTGCTGATAACCGTACTAATTTCCACATCCTTGCCCAGATCAATAACGTGAAAGCCGTAATTTTCAAGAAGCATTCTTACAATATTTTTACCGATATCGTGTATATCACCCTTGACGGTAGCAAGAACAACAGTACATTTATCGGCGGTGGATCCCGAACTGCTCTCCTTGATGACAGAAAAAGATGCTGCAGCTGCCTCTGCCGACATAAGAAGCTGGGGAAGAAAAATTTTTGCTTCCTCAAATCTGCGACCGCACTCGTCAAGAGCAGGAATTATATAGCCGTTAATAATTTCAAGAGGGCTGATAGTTGTAAGAAGATCAGCAGTAAGCCTTGAAGCAGCTTCTGCCCTGCCCTTTTCAATCATAAATGTAAGACTGTTATTACCGTCATCAGCACGTACAGAATTCTCTACCTCATTGACATCTGAAGCATAAGCAATATATTCCTCAAAGCCGGAATCCATATTATTAAGCGCACAGAAGGAATGATAAGCACTCATCATAGAATCAGAATAAGGATTCATTATTGCTGCATCAAGTCCTTTATCAAGTGCCATAGCAAAAAACGTACTGTTAATAAGCTCTCTTTTCGGCAAACCAAAGGATATATTGGAAACACCGAGAGAGGTTTTTACACCCATTCTGTGAAGACGTTCAATACAATCAAGTGTCTTTATTGCACTCGTTGCGTCAGTGCTTACAGTCATAGCAAGAGGATCAAATATAAGCTCACGTTCATTAATTCCGTATTCCTTAGCTCGAGAAATAATCCTTTCAGCTATTTCAATGCGACCGTCTGACGATTCGGGAATACCGTTTTCGTCAAGAGTCAATGCAATTACACATCCTCCGTATTTTTTTACCAACGGAAATATTGCCTTCATAGATTCTTCTTTTCCGTTAACTGAATTTACAAGAGGCTTTCCGTTATATATTCTCATTGAAGCCTCAAGAGCAACAGGATCCGTTGAATCAAGCTGTAAAGGAAGATCACAAACAGACTGCAAGGATTCAACAACAGCTTTAAGCATACAGGACTCATCGATTCCCGCAAGGCCTACGTTAACATCAAGGACGTGCACCCCCTTATCCTGCTGATTGATGCCTTCCGATAAAATATAATCAATATCATTTTCAATTAATGCCTGCTTGAATCTTTTCTTACCTGTAGGATTAATGCGCTCACCGATAAGAACAGGCTTATTTCCGAACTCAACTGTATGGGTATAGGAAGAAATCACGGTACTGTTTCTGACAGTTCTCTTAGCAGGCTTAATTCCTTCAACTCTTGAACTGAGCGCTCTGATATAATCAGGATCAGTACCGCAGCAGCCGCCAATACACGAAACTCCGAATTCAAGCGATTTGATAACAGTTGAGGCAAAATCATCAGGATTTACGTCATAAACAGTTTCTGAGTCAATTAATTCGGGAAGACCCGCGTTAGGCTTCATAATAACAGGTAACAACGTATTTGATGAAAGCTCTTCAATAATCCCGAGAGTTTTTTCAGGTCCGAATGAGCAATTAGCGCCAATAGCAGCTACCCCCATGCTCTCAAGCATAGAAGCCATAACAGCCGGAGATGCACCCGTAAGGAGCTTTCCGTCTTCAGAATAAGCATTGGTAACAAAAATCGGAAGATCAGAGTTTTCCTTTGCAGCAAGCACGGCAGCTTTTGTTTCATAGGAGTCATTCATTGTTTCAATAAGTATCAGATCAACACCGCACTCACAGGCTATCCTTACTGACTCTGCAAATATTTCAACCGCAGCCTCAAAATCAAGATCCCCATAGGGCTTAAGAAGCTTTCCTGAAGGACCAATGTCGAAGGCTATGAATTTTTCTTTATTCGAGGAAGACAAGCGTCTTGCCTCCTTACAGTTTTCAACAGCCTTGACAATTATATCTCTTAAAAGCGGTCTGTCAAATTTTATAAGATTCGCACCGAAGGTGTTGGTTGCTACAACGTTGCTGCCTGCGTCATAATAGGACTTATGAATCTCAATAATTTTTTCAGGTGCGGATATATTCCAGGTTTCGGGGAGCTCTCCGCTTTTAAGACCTGCCTTATGAAGCATTGTGCCCATAGCACCGTCAAGCACGACGATGTTATCTTTAATAAATTCAGTAATTTTCATATAAACACCATTATCTGCCGATTATTGCAGAAAGATTTTCAGTAATCTTAGCTGCAACAACAGGATTATTCATAGAATAAACGTGAACGTTCTTAATTCCGTTTGCATAAAGGTCAATAATCTGATCGGTTGCGTATGCAATACCGCACTGTAGCATAGCGTCGGGATTATTACCAAACATATCCACAAGTGCGAGAAAACGCTGAGGCATATGAGAGCCCGAAAGCTCAATTGCGCGCTTCACCTGATTTCCGTTAGTAATCGGCATAATGCCCGGAACGACGGGAACGGTAATTCCCGCCTCTCTTATTTTATAAAGGAAGCTATACAGGAGATTATTATCGAAAAACATCTGCGTTGTAAGAAAATCGCAACCTGCATCTACCTTTTCCTTAAGATATTTAAGATCTGATTTTCTGTCAGAGCTTTCCGGGTGTATTTCAGGATAGCACGCTGCGCCGACACAGAAATCTGCGTCAGCTTCTCTTATTTCTCTTATGAGCTCTACAGCATGGTTATATTCTCTGATTCCGTCAAAATCCTTGGGAATATCTCCGCGAAGAGCCATAATATTGCTGATACCTGCATCCTTGAAATCATTGATTCTTTCTCTTACAGTCTGCTTTGTTGAAGATACACAGGTCAGATGAGCAAGCGACGGAACGCCAAAATTGTGCTTTATGCTTTTTGCTATATCAAGCGTGTATCTGCTTGTGCCGCCACCGGCACCGTAGGTAACACTCATAAACGAGGGACGAAGTTCAGCTATCTTGAATACTGCATCCTTTACAGACTCAAAGGACGAATCAGTTTTTGGCGGAAAAACCTCAAAGGACAAGGAAAGCTTTTCTGAATTCAGCATTTGTGTAAGTTTCATTTTAATCATCTCCGATAAAATGATTATACACTAAATAACACAATTTTCAACCATTTATGTAATTTATAAATAATAATAAAAAATTTGTCTTGCGTCTTATGCTTATTAAGTTTATAATATATTAAAAATAAATCGGAGGGTTATTATGCAGGACAAAGTCTTATATCCTGATTGGTCACTAGAAATAATCGAGCCTGTAGCAGATGGAAGAGAATTCAAAATAGCCATGTTCGATTTCGACGGAACGCTAAGCCTTATACGTGAAGGCTGGCAGGAAATTATGATACCTTATTTCTGTGAGGAATTTTTTGCATCAGTTTCCGATCGAACTGAAACAGATGAAGAGGTTTGCGAGCTTGTTACTGATTTTGTCGACGAGCTTACAGGTAAGCAGACAATTTTTCAGTGTATGCAGTTAAAAACTGAAATTGAAAAGCGTGGCGGTACAGCAAAGGAAGCGATGGATTACAAAAACGAATACCTTCGCAGACTGTTTCTCAAAATAGAAAGCAAGCGTCAGGGGCTTGCTGACGGCAGCATCTCCCCTGTTGAGCTTCTTGTCAAAGGCAGCGAGGAATTTCTCATAGCTCTCAAAAATCAGGGTATTGAAATTTTCTGCGCAAGCGGCACCGACCAGCCTCAGGTAATTGAAGAAGCAAAGCTTCTCGGCCTCGACAAATATTTTGGTGATAACATATTCGGCGCACTTGACGAGCACGCAAGTCAGTGCTCAAAGGAGCTTGTAATCAACAGAGTGCTCAGCAACAAGAACGTAAAGGGTGAAAACCTTCTTTCCTTCGGTGACGGCTTCGTTGAAATCGAGCTTGTAAAAAACGTAGGCGGATATGCCGTAGCCGTGGCTACCGATGAACAGAAAAAATGCGGAATTAACGAGCTCAAGCGCGCGCGTCTTCTCTCAGCCGGTGCTCACGCTGTTGTTCCCGATTTTGAAAACACCGAAGCATTGTTGAAACATTTATTCAAATAAACTTAAGGAGAATGAAAATGAAGAAGTTTACCGTTAAGTACAAGTGCGGAAATCAGATTGTAACGTCTAATGAGCTTGAAAACAGCTTCTATTCTATAAACGTTACAGATACCGCTGAAAGATTTACAGTTATTCTTAACCCCAAGAAAACATTCGAGCTTGTTGATTTCTGCGTTGAAATGCCCTATGAATTCAAGGAAGGCGACAAGTTCTTCTGCGCAGGCTATCAGTCATGGACAGTTACCAAGGAAAGAACAAAGGACGATATCTTAAAGGGAACAATTAAGCTTGCCAATATTCACAAAAAGGTTAAGCACCTTGCATCAATGACAAGTGACGAAAGATTCGTTACTTATTCAGAAAAGCCCGGCGAGTTCCATTCACACGGATACACCTACATAAGAAACGGCAGCTTCGTTAAGCTCTGGGGCTCACTCTGCGCCGAAACCGGCTATACATATTTCAAGGTAAAAATGAACTCAAACAGCTTCTCTTACCACAAGGACGTTCTCGGTAAGTTTGTAACTGAAGCTTATAAAGTATTCGATATAGTTTACTTTGAAGGCTCTTATGACGAGGTGTTTGACAATTACTTCGGTCTTTTCAAAATGCCCGAAACAAGAACAGGTATGATGAGCGGCTACACCTCATGGTATAACTATTTCCAGAATATCAACGAGGAAATTATCCTTCGCGACCTTAACGGTCTTGATCCCGTAAAGGATGACGTTTCTATCTTCCAGATTGACGATGGTTATGAAACCTTCGTTGGTGACTGGATTGATCCCAATCCTGCAAGATTCCCCAACGGTATGGGCTATATTGCTCAGAAGATTCACGACAAGGGCTATAAGGCAGGCATATGGCTTGCACCCTTCAGTGTTCAGAAGATTTCAAGAACTGCAAAGGAGCATCCCGATTGGCTTGTAAAGGACGAAAACGGCAAGCCCTTACAGGGTGTTCTTGCATGGGGCGGCGCATATATTCTTGATATCTACAATCCTGAGGTAAAGGCATATCTCAAGGAAGTATTTGATACCGTTCTAAATGTATGGAATTTTGATATGGTTAAGCTTGACTTCCTTTACAGCCAGTGTCTTTATCCAAGAAACGGTAAGTGCCGCGGTGAAATAATGCGTGAAGCTATGGAACTTCTCCGTGAGCTCGTTGGCGATAAGCTTCTGCTCGGTTGCGGCGTACCTATGGCCCCCAGCTTCGGTCTTGTTGATGCCTGCAGAATCAGCTGCGACGTTGACCTTACATACAAGGGCAAATACTACAATTTCCTTGAGGTATCAAATGAAATCCTCAGCGCACAGAATGCTATCAACAACTCTATCTTCAGAAGACATCTCAACGGCAGAGTGTTTATGAATGACCCCGACGTATTCTTCCTCAGAAACGACAATCTTAAATTCACCGAAGAGCAGAAGCTGCTTCTTGCAAAAATCAACAATCTCTTCGGTAACGTTCTGTTTGTTTCAGATAATGCAGGCGATTACGACGCAAAGCAGATGGATTACCTTAGAAAGTTCTTCAGAAAGACAGACGAAAAGGTTATCAGTGCAGAATATACAGACAAAGAAAACATTACAATTGTTACCGAGCTTGACGGCAAAGAGAAAATCTTCTCCTTCAACATCAAAACAGGTAACGTTACAAAGCAGTAAAATCAACCGGCTATCCGAAAAACGGATAGCCGATTTTTATTTGGTTATTTATTTTTTGTAGCATCATCAAGAATCTTTTTATACGGCATCAGCATTCCTTCATTCATCCTGTTACCCATTTTTGCTCTGATTTTATCAGAGCCTAGCATCGCACCAACAAGGTACATAGCCATTGAAATAAGCTTATGCTTCTGCGGAAAATCATACTGATTATGCTCTTTATAAAATTTATGGTCAGCCTTCATCATGCCGCGCATCATATAAACAAGGTCACGGAAGATTTTTGATCCGCCGACACCGAGGAAATTAGCGGGCTTATTAAAATTATTACTGATTGCATAACTGAGATTTTCAGCCATTTTATCAATACTGTAATCAGTATCAGCCTCATCAGTAGCAATTCCGGCAATAAAATTACCGCCGACCTCTCCCCTGCCTTCAAGAATCATCTGAAGATTTTTCTCAGCTGAATAATTACCGCTAATAAGATATGCAACAGGACGCCCCATTGTAACGCTTCTGTGACCGTTACAGAACTGTCTGTCGTCATACATCTTAAAAACAGAACCCATTGAATGGTCCTTTACTGTAAATGCATACACAATAGCATCTGAGGATTGGATATTGTTTCTGAGAATTTCGCTGAATCCATCCTTATAAACGCACTGACTTGTAACGGCACAATTCATACAACCGAGGCATCCGCCTCTCATATTAAAATCGTGAAGATTCAGAACTCTGACGTTATTTTCCGATATTGCAGCAAAACGGTCAATCATTCTGTTAAGACTGAAATCATTGTCAATAGCATCAGTTACTACAACAACGTCACCCTTTTTATTTTCACTTGACTTATCGGGAACAGTTGCAATAACAGACTTACAGTCAGATGAAAGACGAAGCGGCTTTTCACAGAAATCCTTTTCAATGCACCAAAAAACGTAACTAAGAAAATCCATGGCCTCCTTCTGTCCCTTTTTCTTTGTAAGATCATCCATATCCGCAGAAAGACCTTTAACGTATCTTAGTCCCATGTCGTGACAGTTATCTTCTATATAGTTATGAGCAGTTACGTCATAAAAATGCTTGGAGGTGGTTATCTGAGTTGCCCACTTTCCTGCAATGTTAACGCCGGACGACTTCATAAGCTCAATGAATCTATGAAGCTGAGAAGGAGCAATAAAAGTATATACGGGATAAGAAAATATTATAAGCTCTGCCTCGTTAAGTATGCTGGCAGCCTCCGAGAAATCCTTTTCAAAAGTCCTTATTTTTCTACCCACGTTAAGATAATTGAAATTATGCGAGGGAAACATAATTTCAAGATATTTACTTGTCTGAAGAGTTATACTGTATTCGCCCTTCGGACTGCCGTTAATGACAAGAATATTCATTAATATACATTCCTCTGCGTTTTTTTCAATTTTAACACAATATGAACAACAGGTCAACAAATTTTGAACAGCAGCACAAAGTAAAAAATGGTTAATTAACAAAAAAAATGCTTGTACTTTTAATATGTTTATTATATAATATTAATAATGTGGTTTTTCCGCCCAGATAATTTTACAATGAAAGGTGTATTATCATGTCAAAAATGGAAAATCAGCAGAATGATTATCGTGCTGAAAGAAAAAAGAGATTGGCTAAGAATGCCAAGAAAAACTCAAAGAAGGAATTAGATTCAGTAAAGGTTGTTACCTGGGTTGTAAGAATTGCTTCCGTTATTCTTGCTATCTGCATCGCAGCTTTTGCATTATATCAGTTCGGAGTACCCCAGAAGATACTTCCCGCTGTACAGGTTGGCGACAGAACATACTCTGTTGCTGAATACAACTACTACTATTCATCTGTATTCCAGAACTATGCACAGCAGTCAAGCTCATTATATCAGTCATACGGATATATGTACTTTGACTACACAAAGGATCCCTCTCTTCAGACAACAACTGATGAAGATGGCAACACGATCACTTATGACGAGCTTTTCAGAAAAAGCGTAATTTCTACTCTTGAAGCTACAAACTATTACCTTGCAAAGTGTGAGGAAGAAGGTATTACTCTTTCTGACGAGCATAAGTCTGAAATTGATTCTCTTCTTGCTGAAATTGAAACAAGCGCAGCAGAGCAGGATCTTTCAGTATCAAGATACATCAGCGTTATTTACGGTAAGGGGCTTAACGAAAAGATTTTCACCGAGCTTCTTAACGAGCAGTATCTTGTAGCTCAGTATCTTGAAGGCGTTGAAGAAGGTCTTTATGCTGATTTTACTGAAGATGAACTCGAAGCAGCATACAATGAAGATCCCGCAGCTTACCAGTCAGTTGACATTCGACTTTTCGGCTTTGAAGTAGCAGAGGATGAAAAGGAAGAAGAAACAACTGCAGCAGCAGAGGAAACAACTGCAGATACTGAAGAAACCACAGCAACAGCAGAAGAAACTACTGCAACAGAGGAAACAACCGCTGCAGAGGAAGAAACAACTGTAGCAAAGGAACCCACAAAGACAGAGCTTCTTGCAAAGGAAATGCTTGACAGAGTATATGACGAGGATTCCTTCATGGAGCTTGCATACGAATATTGCGCAGAGGATGAAAAGGACACATTCAAGGATGGCTCCGCTACTCTTGCTAAGAACATCAAGAGATCTGTTGTTGAAAGCAACATCGGTGAGGATCTTGCAGAATGGCTCTATTCCTCTGACAGAAAAACAGGCGACAAAACCGTATACTCAACTGATGACTATGTTTACGTAGTATACATCATCAAGACTGCATATAGAGAAGAACAGCCCTTAGTTGATGCAAGACACATTCTTGTTTCATTCGAGGATATTGCTGCAACACTCAAGAAAACTGAAGGCAACACCATAGACGTAGAATCAAAGTCTGATGTTGAAATCAAGACAATGACTGCAGAAGACGGCACAGAAATCACAAACGAAGGCACAACATATTCAATTGAACTTGTAAATGAAGCTTATAAGAAGGCCGTTGAAATCTACAATGAATACAACGGCAGCGACAAGACAGAAGCAAAGTTTGCTGAGCTTGCAGAAAAATACAGCTCTGATACAGGCTCCGTAGGTGAAAGCACTTTAGGCGGCGGTCTTTACGAGTCAATCGAAAAGGGCAAGATGGTTGCTCCCTTCGAGAACTGGATTTATGATGAAGCAAGACAGACCGGTGATGTTGAAATCATTATGACTGACTACGGTTGGCATATTATGTATTTCGTTAAGCAGCACGAAGAGCCCGCATGGAAGATTTCTGTAAGAGAGTCTCTCGGCACAGATGCTTACGAGGAATATGAAGCAGGTATTGCCGCTGAAACAGAAGGCACTGCAGTTGCTAAGGCATTCCTTGAATTCGCTGCAAATGAAGCTTGCAAGAAAGTTGCATCCCTTTACTCATAAGCATAAACAAATAATTTATCCACCTGTCACTACGACAGGTGGATATTTTTTTATTATATCAACATATAAAAATGCTGTATCTCTTAAATGAGATACAGCATTCTATAATTTTAGTTAAGGCTCGCTCTGAGAGCTTCAAGCTCTGCAGTGAGAGTTTCGGGAAGCTTGTCACCAAACTTTGCATAGAACTCTTCAATGCCGGGGATTTCATTCTTCCAGAGGTTGTTATCAACAACAAGGATTGATTCAAGAGTTTCCTTTGAAACCTCATCCTCAATACCTGAAAGGTCAATATCATCAACAAAGGGAACGTAACCGATAGCTGTTTCTCTTGCATCAACCTTACCGTCGCAACGATCAAGAATCCAGTTAAGAACTCTGAGGTTATCGCCGAAGCCGGGCCATAAGAAGTTGCCTTCGTCATCCTTTCTGAACCAGTTAACGTTGAAGATCTTGGGAGCCTTTTCAGGATCAAGAGTCTTACCAACGTTGATCCAGTGCTGCCAATAATCACCCATATTGTAACCACAGAAAGGAAGCATTGCCATAGGATCACGACGAACAACGCCAACAGCACCGGCAGCTGCAGCTGTAGTTTCAGAAGCCATAATTGAACCTACGAATACACCGTTGTTCCAGTCCTTTGACTGATATACGAGGGGTGCAAGCTTAGCACGTCTGCCGCCGAATACGAAAGCAGAAATCGGAACACCCTGAGGATTCTCAAACTCAGAGCTGAGGCAAGGACAATTTACTGCAGGAGCAGTAAATCTTGAGTTGGGATGAGCACCCTTGATTTCGCTAGTCTTGCCGTTCCAGGGATTGCCGTTCCAATCCTTTGCGTTTTCGGGAGGATTCTTATCAAGACCTTCCCACCAAACTGTATTATCATCAAGATTATGAGCAACGTTTGTAAAGATTGTACCCTTCTTTGTTGAAAGAAGTGCATTGGGGTTGGACTTCATGTTTGTGCCGGGAGCAACGCCGAAGAAGCCGTTTTCGGGGTTAATAGCATAAAGTCTGCCGTCTTCACCCTTACGGATCCAGGAAATATCGTCACCTACGCACCATACCTTGTAGCCAGCCTTCTTATATCCTTCGGGAGGAATGAGCATAGCAAGATTGGTCTTACCGCAAGCTGAGGGGAATGCAGCACAGATGTACTTTGTTTCGCCCTGGGGATTCTCAACGCCGAGGATAAGCATATGCTCAGCCTGCCAGCCTTCCTTCCAGCCCTGATAGGAAGCGATACGAAGAGCAAAGCACTTCTTACCGAGAAGAACGTTTCCGCCGTAACCGGAGTTTACAGAAATAATTGTGTTGTCCTGGGGGAACTGACAGATCCAGCGCTTTTCGGGATCGATATCGCACTTACAGTGAAGACCGCGAACCCAGTCGTTTGAATCGCCAAGAACGTCAAGAACTGACTTACCTACTCTTGTCATAATTGCCATATTAAGCACAACGTAGATAGAGTCGGTAAGCTCAATACCTGCTTTGGAGAACTTAGAGCCTACGGGACCCATTGAATAAGGAATTACATACATTGTTCTGCCCTTATAGGAGTCACGAGCAATATTGTAAAGCATTTCATAGCATTCATTGGGCTCCATCCAATGGTTAGTGGGACCTGCCTCTTCCTTAGTAGGAGTACAGATAAGAGTTCTGTCCTCTACACGAGCAACGTCTGTGGGATGTGTTCTGTGAAGATAGCATTCGGGAAGAAGTTCTTCGTTGAGCTTTTCAATTTCACCTGTTGAGCAAGCTTCAGCTCTCAAAGCTTCGATCTGCTCCTTTGAACCGTCAATCCAGACAATTTTGTCAGGCTTTACGAGTTCAACCTTGTCTTCGATCCAAGAAAGAATCGACTTGTTAGTTGTAAGTGCCATTTGGTTCTCTCCTTGTATAGAAAAATTTCAAATCCATATTAATATACTATATTGTCACTTTTTTGTCAATATCTAAAGCAGCAGTTGCATTAAGTTTTAAAGACGCAATATTGCCGGCTGCATATTCATAATAAGCCTGCGAGCCAACCATTGCAGCATTATCACCACAATATTTAAGCTCAGGCATATAAAGCTCAATATTATTCCTTTTTGCGAGCTCAGTCATTTCACGTCGAAGAACTGAGTTTGCCGATACTCCGCCGGCAAGCACAAGAGCCGTTGGGTTAATCATATTGATTGCACGCTGGGTTCTGTCACAAAGGATACTTACCACACAATGCATATATGAAGCACCGATATTGGGCACGTCAATCTCTTCACCCTTCTGAGTAAGATTATGAACGAGATTAATAACCGCAGTCTTAAGTCCAGAAAAGCTGAAATCAAGCTCTGCGTCCTGAATTTTAGGTGACGGAAATTTATAGGAAAGAGGATCGCCGTCCTTTGCTACCCTATCCATATTAAGCCCGCCGGGATACGGAAGCCCCATTGTTCTTGCAGCCTTATCCATAGCTTCACCGGCAGCATCATCACGCGTGCGACCAATTACCTCATAGTCAGTATATGATTTAACATTGATAAGATGCGTATGTCCTCCGGATACAACAAGGGCAAGGAAGGGTGGCATGAGCTGACTATGAGAAACATAGTTAGATGCAATATGACTTCTGAGATGATGCACGGGAATAAGAGGCTTACCTGTGCTGAAGGAAAGGCCCTTAGCAAAGTTAACACCTACGAGAAGCGCACCGATAAGCCCGGGAGCATAAGTACAGGCGATGGCATCAATATCGTCAATTGTAATCTCAGCATCATCAAGTGCCCTTGAAACTACTCCCGAAATCGATTCACAATGGCGACGAGAGGCAATTTCAGGTACAACACCGCCATAAAGAATATGCTCAGGCACCTGTGACGCAGTAACACAGGATAGCACTTCCCTGCCATCCTCAACCACAGCAGCGGAGGTATCATCGCAAGAGGATTCTATTGCAAGAATTTTCATTATTAATCACACTCCTCATCAAAATAGAAGGTATAAATGCAGGCATTTTCAACAGGATGGGAGTAAAAATCCTTTCGGATACCAAGATTTGTGAAGCCTGCTTTTTCATAAACTCTTCTAGCGCTACAGTTGGATTCTCTTACCTCAAGCGTCATAAAGGTACATTTTTTTTGTTTTAATCGGTTTAAGAGATCAGAAATCAATGCAGTAGCAACACCGCATTTTCTGTATTTTTCATCAACTGCAACGTTTGAAATATAAAATTCATCAAGAATAAGCTGTCCGCTTATATAACCGCAGAAATCATTCTCCGTCACAGCAGAAAGAAAAATAACGTTATCTCGTTTAATTTCCTCAGAAACCTGTTGCAGTGACCACGGAGATGAAAAGCATTGCTTTTCGAGAGTCGCTATCTGCTCCGCATCAGAATCGACGGCAGTTCTTACAGTAAAATCAATCCTTTGCATCATACCACGACTTTCCCATAGCAGTATCTGCAGAAAGTTTTACTGCGAGATTAACTGTATTTTCCATTTCTTCCTTAATTATCTGTGCTACCTTATGAGCATCCTTCTCAGGTGCTTCAGCCATAAGCTCATCGTGCACCTGCATAATAAGTCGCGCATCCGGACATTCAGCCTTAAGTCGCTCGTATACTCTTATCATAGCAATCTTAATAATATCGGCGGCAGTTCCCTGAATAGGCATATTTCTTGCAACTCTTTCACCAAAGGATCTTATCATACCGTTTGAGGAAGAAAGCTCAGGAAGATATCTGCGTCGGTTAAAATAGGTTTCTGAATAACCCTTTTCTTTAGCATCGCTAATACATTTATCCATATATTCGCTTACTGATGAATAAAGAGAAAGATAAGCTTTAATAAACGAATCTGCTTCAGCACGTGTAGATTTGATATCCTTGGAAAGTGAAAACGCACCTATACCGTAAACAATGCCGAAATTAACTGCCTTAGCCTTACTTCTGAGTTCACTTGTAACGTCCTTTAGATCAATTCCGAAAACCTTAGCGGCTGTCACAGAATGTATATCAACTCCTGAATTGAAGGCATCAATCATATTCTTATCGTCGGATAATGCAGCAAGCACACGCAGCTCTATCTGAGAATAGTCGGCATCAATTATTACACACCCGTCTTCAGCTATAAAAAATTTTCGCATTTCCCTGCCGAGAGCAGTTCGTACAGGAATATTCTGTAAATTAGGCTCAGTCGAAGAAAGTCTGCCTGTTCTTGTTTCAGTCTGATTGAAAGTGCATCTTACCCTGTTATCGGAATCAACCGACTTAAGAAGACCCTCACAATAGGTTGAACGAAGCTTTGAATATGTTCTGTATTCAAGCACCATAGATACAATAGGATAATTCTCAGCAAGCTCTTCAAGCACGTCTGCATTCGTTGAATAACCGGTCTTCGTTTTCTTCTTTGCAGGCAGTCCAAGCTTTTCAAAGAGAACAACTCCGAGCTGTTTGGGAGAGTTGATATTAAACTTCTCTCCTGCTGCCTCAAATATTGAATTTTCTATGGCATCAATTTTTGAAGAAAGCATTTCAGAAAAATCACTGATACCTGAAACGTCAACACGCATGCCGACCTTTTCCATAGATACGAGAACCTTCGAAAGAGGAATTTCTATATCTGCAAGAAGCTTCTCTTGTTGCCTTTCAAGTATAATTGAATATAATCTGTCAGCAAGCGGCTTAATTAACGAAATTGCCTCACAGAATGCCTTGTTTCCCTCTACGAAAGAATCATCAGCACCCGCAGAAGAAACAGGCAAAATAGCATTAATATCATAAGATAACGCAAGAGAGGTCACAGAATAATCAGATGAATTCGCATCAAGAAGATATGCCGCGAGAGTAATATCAAATTTAACATTGCAAGGCTCAATATTACAATCGTTGCAATATGCAAACAAGCTTTTGCAATCATCGGTAAATTTAATTTTATCAGACTCCATTAAGCCCTTGATAAAGCCTGAAAACAGGAAATTATTATTTTCAGCAACTATTATTTCATTGTTGGTAATTAAGGCTATCTGAGAAATATTTCCGTCAACGTAATTGCAGGATACATATACTTTATCTGTTGCAGCGATTCTCTTCTCTGCCTCGTCAATTTCACATACAATAAGCCTCATCTCCGACGAAAGCGATTCAGCTTTTGTAAAGCTTTTTGACTTAACATCATCAAGCTTTAATCTCGAAATCACCTTGAACATTTCGTGATGAGCAAGCTCCTTGAGAAGCTTTTCTCTGTCCTGTGAATCTTCAAGATATGAAGCCATCTCAGTATTTACAGGAGCTTCAAGACAGATTGTTCCGAGCTTGCGTGAATAAAAGGCATTTTCCTTGCCCGCAGCAAGCTTAGCTCTAATGCCGGGGGTTGCATCAAGAGAATCAATATCAGCATAAATCGCATCAATTGTCTTATATTTTTTGATAAGCTCCCCTGCAATTTTAGGGCCGATGCCCTGCACACCGGGAATGTTATCAGAGGTGTCACCCTGTAATGCTTTAAGCTCTATCATTCCGGAAGGCTCAACACCATACTCTTCAAAGAGCTGTTTTCTGTCATATTCAACAGTCTGAGTTTTTCCCATTTTTGTTGTTGTAAGAAGCACGGAAACGTTGTCATTTACAAGCTGAAGCGAATCCCTGTCACCTGTTGCAATATAACAATGATCATCAGAAGTGATAGAAACAGACAAGGTGCCGAGAATATCGTCTGCTTCATAGCCGGGACATTCCACAATTTTACATCCATAGGCCCTTAAAAGCTCCTTCAAGGGCTCAAACTGCTCAAGAAGCTCGGGAGGCGGGCTTTTTCTGCCAGCTTTATAATCAGCATACATCTTATGCCTGAAGGTAGGCTGATGCACGTCAAATGCAACAATAACGGCATCAGGCTCATATTTTTCCTGAAGACCGAGCAGAATATTTACAAAGCCGTATATAGCATTAGTAAAATGACCGTCCTTTGCATTAAGAAGCTTTATTCCGTAAAAAGCACGGTTAATTATACTGTTGCCGTCAATAACGAGATATTTCATATTATATCTTCCTTAAATACATATTTAATGTATTATAACACAAATAAAATTAAAACGCTACTTTATTTTTAGAAAATATTATGTTATTATACCATTTGGTGATTATATGAAAATCGGCAACGTATTAATAGACGGATATTCTTCTCTTGCTCCAATGGCAGGTGTAACAGATATATCCTTCAGAGTTATCTGCAAGGAATTCGGTGTGCCCTATACCGTAGGTGAAATGGTAAGTGCAAAGGGCGTCAGTATGAATGATGCAAAATCCAAGGAGCTTATGAAAATTGATAGTGCTGAGCATCCGAGTGCTATTCAGATTTTCGGCTCAGAGCCTGAAATAATGGCTGAAGCAGCAAAATTCGCTCTGAGCTTTTCTCCGGATATAATTGACATAAATATGGGGTGTCCGGCGCCTAAAATAGTAAAAAACAAATCAGGCAGTGTGCTGATGAAAAATCCGGCGCTTGCAGGAAAAATAACAAGAGCTGTTGCAGATGCAGTGAACATACCCGTAACCGTAAAGTTCAGAACCGGTTGGGACGATAGCAGTAAAAACTGCGCAGAATTTGCAAAAATAATAGAAGCTAACGGAGCATCTGCAATAACAATACACGGCAGAACAAAGGAACAGATGTATGCTCCTCCTGTTGATATTGATTCTATAGCATCAGTAAAATCTGCAGTTTCAATTCCTGTTATAGGTAACGGTGATATCTTCACTCCTGAGGATGCAAAAAATATGTTTGATAGAACCGGCGTTGACCTTGTTATGGTCGGTCGCGGTGCACTGGGAAGACCCTGGCTGTTTTCTCAGATTGAAGCATTTATGAAGAATGGCTCCTATTTCCCTGACCCTACACCTCAGGAAAGAATGCAGATAATGCTGCGTCACGCTGATGCTATCTGTCAGCTTCGCGGAATGACACACGGAATGTGTGAAATCAGAAAGCACGCCTTATGGTACACCAAGGGGCTCAAGGGCTCCGCAAAACTGCGAAGTGAATTCAGCACAGTTAAAACCTATGACGAATTGAAGCTACTTGCCGAAAAGGTTGTTGAAATAAGAGATTAAAAAAAATAATTAAAAAAGTACTTGATTTTTTAATTGTGTTCGGTTATAATAGCATTCGTCCTTTGGAGAGTTGTCCGAGATGGTCGAAGGAGCACGATTGGAAATCGTGTAAACGCCTAAAACGTTTCGAGGGTTCGAATCCCTTGCTCTCCGCCACAATAAGTCCTTTTGCATTACGCAAAAGGACTTATTTTTTATCTGACATTTATATTGAATTTTTCATTCTTACAATGTATAATTTACTTGAGATTTCTTTAAGAGGTGCATTATGAATACAATTAAATTCAATTCTAAAAACACTAAGGTAGTAGCACACAGAGGCCTCAGCGGTATTGAAAAGGAAAACACAAATGCAGCCTTCATAGCCGCCGGAAACAGAAGCTACTTCGGTATTGAAACCGACGTTCACAGAACTCTTGACGGTAAATTTGTTTGCTTCCATGACGATACAACAGGAAGAGTTGCTATAGATAATATGATAATCGAGGAAACAACCTTCGACACCTTAAGAAAGCTTCTTCTTACTGATCGTGACGGTGTAAAAGGAAGAGAAGACCTTAAAATTCCTACTCTCAAAGAATATATAGCCACCTGCAAGAGATATGAAAAAATTGCAGTTTTAGAGCTTAAGAATGAATTTGAAAAGGAAGATATAGCAAAAATCTGCGACGAAATCAAGGAGCTCGAATATCTTGAAAACGTAATTTTTATCTCCTTTGCCTTCAACAATCTTGTGAAGCTCCGCGAGCTCTATCCCGAACAGAAGGTTCAGTTCCTTACAGACAAATACTCCGATGATTTACCGGACACGCTCAAAAATCACAAGTTCGACCTTGATATTCTCTACACTCAGCTTAATGAAGAAAGAATTTCCCTTCTTCATTCAAAGTCAATTGAGGTTAACTGCTGGACCTGTGACGATAAGGAATGGGGAGAAAATCTCGCAAGCTGGCAAATTGACTATATTACTTCAAACATTCTCGAATAACAAATTAAGCCCGTATCAATGAGATACGGGCAATTTTTTTATACAAAAAAAGGGAGTCTTGCGACTCCCCTTTTAATTTATTTCTTTGCAGCAAGTCTTTGAACAGCCTTAACAATTTCAACGATAGGAATAATAAGAACTGAAAGACCGAGAGAAATAAGGTACTCTGTAATGTCAAGATGAGCAAAACCGAAGAGATTTGAAAGGAAATCAATCTCAACAACAGCTGTTGTAAGAAGGAATGACCCAATCATAGCACCGTAAAGAGCAACGTTGTGATGTCCCTTGAAGAGCATTGCAACAGAAGAGCCTCTCTGTGAGCGCATATTGAAGGAATGGAAAATTTCACACATAGCCATTGTAAAGAATGCCATAGTCATACCGTCTGCGCTGTCGTGTATACCTCTCCATGCAAAGGGCATACCGGTTGCCTTACACTCAAGGAATTCACCGATATAGAAAGCAACAATTGTAAGAATACTTACAACAACACCCTGATATGCACAGTCAAAGCCCAGACCGCCTGCAAAAATACCGTCATTCTTGCTTCTGGGTTTTCTCTTCATAATATTTGCTTCAGGCTTTTCAAGACCGAGAGCAAGAGCAGGTATACTGTCTGGTACAAGGTTAATAAAAAGAAGGTGAGGCGCATCAAGAATTGTGAAGCTCATAATGGTTGCAAAGAAAATAGAAATAACCTCGGAAAGGTTGGAGCCGAGAAGGAACTGAATAGCCTTACGGATATTATCATAGATTCTTCTGCCTTCACCGACTGCAGAAACGATGGTTGCAAAGTTATCGTCTGTAAGAACCATATCTGCAACGTTCTTAGTAACGTCAGTACCGGTAATACCCATACCAACACCGATATCGGCACTCTTAATAGAGGGAGCATCGTTAACACCGTCACCGGTCATTGCGGTAACGTAACCCTTGCTTCTCCAAGCGTTAACAATACGGGTCTTGTGCTCGGGCTGAACACGTGCATAAACGAATACGTTTTCAACAATCTTTTCAAATTCTTCGTCTGTGTACTTATCGATATCTGCACCCATCATAGCCTGGCTATCATCAGTAAGAATACCAAGATCTCTTGCAATAGCCTTTGCAGTATTGATATGGTCACCGGTAATCATTATAGGTGTAATACCTGCACCGCGACATTCAATAATAGCATCCTTAACCTCAGGGCGAACGGGGTCAATCATACCGGTAAGACCGATAAAGATCATATCATATTCGAGCTCTGCTGACTCATATACAGTAGGCTCTGCTGCATATTCCTTGAAAGCAACCGCAAATACACGAAGAGCCTTGTTACCCATTCTTGTATTTTCAGCAGAAATTTTTTCTCTGATTTCATCGGTCATATCAACAATCTGACCGCCAACAAGTGCCTTTACGCACTTTTTAAGAATCTCATCGGGTGCACCCTTTGTATACTGAACAAACTTACCGTTTTCAGCATGAACTGTAGACATCATTTTTCTTCCTGAATCAAAGGGAACCTCTCCTACTCGGGGAGCAGCGTTTACAAGGTCAGCCTTCATAAGACCGAGAGTTTTTGCATAGTTAATAAGAGCAACCTCATCGGGCTCACCTGTGCTCTTACCTGTTTCGTCAACCTCTGCATTTGTACAAAGTGCCATAGCAGTAGCAAGAATCTTTTCATCCTCAGCATAATGGTCAACAACAGTCATTACGTTCTGAGTAAGAGTACCTGTCTTATCAGAGCAGATAATCTGTGTACAGCCGAGTGTTTCAACTGCATTCATTTTACGGATAATTGCATTCTTCTTCGACATATTGGTAACACCGATAGATAGAACGATTGTCATAACGGCAACAAGTCCTTCGGGGATAGCTGCAACAGCAAGAGCGATTGCAGTAATAAAGGAATCAAGTGCAACCTGGTAGAACTGTGCATCGCTGCCGGAAATAAAGTGCATTGCAATATTATATCCGAAAATAACGATACAAACACCGATAACAAGCTTTGTAAGAATCTTTGAAAGCTGCTCGAGCTTGATTTCAAGAGGAGTCTTGCCCTGCTCTGCAAGCGCAATAGCATTAGCAATCTTACCCATTTCAGTATCCATACCTGTTGCAGTTACTACTGCCTTACCACGACCATATACAAGTGTTGAGCCCATATATGCCATATTCTTACGGTCACCGAGAGGTACCTCATCAGTGTCATTCTTTCTCATAAGAGCATTTACAAGCTTTGTAACGGGGACAGATTCACCGGTGAGAGCTGCTTCCTCAATCTTCATGCTTGCGCATTCAAAAATACGGCAGTCAGCAGGAATAGCATCACCCGCATCAAGTAAGATTACGTCACCGACAACAAGGTCTTCACTCTTAATAATCTCAACCTTACCGTCTCTTAAGGTCTTGGTGGTTGCAGCAGACATCTTCTGAAGAGCCTCAACAGCCTTTTCTGCCTTATTTTCCTGAATAACACCAAGAAGTGCATTAATAAGTACAACTGCAAGAATAATAAGAGTATCAGTGGGGAAAAAGCTATGACCGGCAGCATTAGCTTCAATATACTCTGTCACAGCGGAAATAGCAGCAGCAACAATAAGAATAATGATCATAGGGTCCTTCATTTGGTCAAAGAACTTTTTAATCATGGAATCCTTTTTTGCTTCTGCAAGCTTGTTCTTGCCATTCTGCTGAAGTCTGAGATCAGCCTCTGCTGAAGACAAGCCCTGAGGATTTGATTTTACTTCTTCAAAAACGTTTTCAATGTTTTCAAGATAGTGCTTCATTGGGGTTACTCCTTTTCAAAATTACTCAAGAGCTTAAAAGTCAAAAAAAGACCTTAGTATCCCTTGTACTAAAGTCCCAAATGAGACCCAGTACAGTGATAACTGTCTGTGAGTCTCGTTATTTAAGATATGCCAGACTAATAAGCCATGATGTTGACATACCACGCTTCATCAGCGCAAACTACTCCCTCAAGCTCTGTTTTGTTTATTAAATAATAACAAAATATGAAAAACTTGTCAAGTAAATTTATGCTTTAGAATTATTCCTCAGTCTGTTTACCTAAAAACTGAGCAGCAACCTCACTGAGCTTAATCTCTGCCTGTGTCGGCAACTGATTCTTTTCATTAAAAAGCACCACAACACATCCTGATACGTCGCCGTTTCCAAGTATCGGCATAGCAATACAAGCACTTCTGTCAAGACCGTCCACTGGAAACACGAGATTTTTATCAGCAGCAGCGGCAATAAAGCCAGCTCTGTTTTCCATTATTTTTTCAAGAGCAGCAGTTATCCGCTTTTCAAGGGCTTCCTTTTTCTGAACGCCCATACAGCAAACAACGTGATCTCTGTCTGTAATCAAAACGGGCATATTCAGAGCCTTATACAACACCTCACAATACTGACTTGTGAATTCTGCGAGCTCACCCATAGGTGAATATTTCTTAAAAATAACCTCTCCGTCAATGTCAGTATAAATTTCAAGAGGATCTCCCTCACGAATCCGCATCGTGCGGCGGATTTCTTTCGGGATAACAACCCTTCCCAAATCGTCAATTCTTCTCACAATCCCAGTTGCTTTCATATATCATTCTCCTTATTTAAATACAAATTTTCAATGCAATTCTATTATCTGTGTTTTGTTGGAATTTATACTGTGATAATTTACTTTTTGAATATGATGTGATATAATGAAAAAAACTAGCTCTATATTTTAAGGTGGTGTAAAAGATGAAGACCTTCCATTGCCCAAATTGTGGGGCTCAAATTTCTTTGGATGATAGTCGAGATTTTGGTTTCTGTCAGTACTGTGGTACAAAAATAATATTAGACGATTATCGGAGTACCCATCGAGTGGTTGATGAGGCACGAATTCACGAGAGTGAAACAGATAAACTTATTCGCTTGAAAGAATTAGAACTCGAAGAAAAGCAACGGCAACGAGAACATAATCAACAAAAATGGATAATGATAGGGTGGGCAATTGCCGGTGGAGGAGCATTTTTGGCGCTTTTAATCATGGCATTGTTGGAATGAAACTTTGTGTATAATTCAGAATATTACATAGAAGCAACAGCGGAGTGATTTCACTCCGCTATTTTTTATATCTTCTAACCACACTATGTATCGCCACACAAAACCTGTCGAAAAGTGTCAATGAGGTATATGACGGGTCACTTTCTCGAATTCGCATAGTTCTTCTGATTTCTTTCGGAATAACTACCCTTCCGAGGTCATCAATTCTTCTTACAATACCTGTTGCTTTCAAATATTAAATTATCTCCTTGTTTTACAATTTGTGCTGTTAGTATCGGTTAAACAAGAATAAATATACGCAAATTAAATAAAAAATCGGCTGTGCATAAATAGCACAGCCATAATTTTACATTAATTTAAGACCCTTTGCCACAAGAGTAATAAAATCCTGAACATTTGCTACAACTGTTGTTGCACTGAGGCTTCCTCTGTCGAGAAGCTTATTTACAACAAATTCATCAATATCAACGGTATAGATATATACAGGACGAACAGTTCCGTCCTCAGTTACCCTGAAGGAAGGTGTCATATTGCCTGTTGCTATAGTATGAAGCATCGTAGCCATGCATATAACGGTAGTTGATTTCTTTACAAGCTTTCGCATTTCATCCGCGGCCTTATATACATCACCGATAACCTCGGGAAGAGGTCCGTCATCGCGAATAGAGCCTGCAAGAACAAAGGGAACATTATTTTTAACACAGCTGCAGATAATACCGTCATCAAGCTTATAGTCCTCGATAAACTGTGGAATAGAGCCGCTTCTTCTTACCTTATTACAAATATCAAGATGATTGTAATGACCGTTGGGCTGTGATCGCTGGGTATAAATATCCTGGCCGAGAGCCGTATGAAGAAGAGCACCCTCAAGGTCGTGAGTTGCAAGTGCATTACCTGCAAGCACACCGTGTGCGTATCCGTTATTTATAAGTAAGGACATTGCTTTTCTTGCATCTGCATCAAATGAAAAAGCAGGACCCATTACCCATATGATATTACCGTGCTCCTTTTCATATTTAAGAAGCTCAAAAAGGTTATCGTAATCTCTTGAATAGGACGTTTCACGGCTTCTTCCCTGACGGAACACAAACTGATCCTCAAGTTCATCTTTTTCAGAAACAAAGCCGTTAGCGTGAAGAAAAATACCCTCCTCACATTTTTCTGTTCTGCCAAGAATTACTTTGTCACCTTTTTTAAGATTTCTCGCTTCAACAACAGAAAGTGAGCCGTCTGCATTTATAACAACACAGGAGTCCATACGACTCTCCTTCGCAAGCAGCCACTCCCCTTCAATTTTGAAATACTCTGGGAACATAGACGTGCTATGAAAATATTCAGGGGCAACACCGTCTGCTTCAACAATTTCATATGAGCAATCGGGTGCATTTATAAATTTTTCAGACAAAAAATCAGGAGCCCTGTACTGTGGCATAATAAAAGACATAAGTAAATCCTCCAAACAATTTAGAGATATTATAACACAACCAATAAATTAATCAAACAATTTTTAAACATATTTCAGTAAAGGTCTTCTATATAAACAAAAAAATCCAAGTCAGCTGACTCGGACTTTTTTTGGCGGAGAGTCAGGGATTCGAACCCTGGGTGAGTTTCCCCACACAGCATTTCGAGTGCTGCACCTTCGACCACTCGGACAACTCTCCTTAATTGACTTTTGTATTTTATCAAAATTAATTGACGATGTCAAGAAATAACTCCGATAATTATTAATATATCATTTTTTTAAGCACATAATACTAAAAAACAAAGGCGGTGTAATTATGATAGAAAACGACACTATAAAGCTTCTGCGTGAATGCGACGCAGGAGTTAAAATGGGAATCACATCAATCAGTGACGTTATTGACAGAGTAAAATCCGAAGATCTGAAATCAGTTCTCAATACTAATAAGCTTGAGCACGAAAAGCTTGAATCACAGATACAGCAGAAGCTTATAGAATACAAGGATGAAGGTAAGGATCCCGATCCAATGGCAAAAGGAATGTCTTGGCTTAAAACGAACTTTATGATAGGTATGAATCACTCGGATGAAGCTATTGCAGACCTTCTGACAGACGGTTGTAATATGGGAGTAAAATCTCTTAACTCTTATCTCAATAAATACAAGGCTGCAGACGAGCACACAAAGGACATTACAAAAAAGCTAATAAATCTCGAGGAACGACTTGCCGTTGATATGAGAGATTACCTGTAAAATTCGACCTTCGGTTTATAAGTCCGAAGGTCGTAAGCTCTTAAATAAAATCTTTTACATTATTAGCGTAATGTCCGGTATCCTGGAAGCCGATTTCAGTACGAAGGCATTCGCCCCACTTAAAGGCTATATCCTCATATGAGTCCGTCTTGATCTTTGCTCTGTAGAAGCCGTCCTTTGCGCCGCGAAGACACCAGTCAGATTCCCAGAACATATGATTTGATGCCTTATACGTCCATAAGGTCCAGCTATAATTTATTTTATTCATAAAATTAAAGCAGTTTTCCCAGGTTGTCTGCTGATGGGGATAAAACTCACCCATATACATAGGAACATCACAATAAATTATCTTTGTGAATAAAGCGAAAAGATTGAAAATGAAGTTGTTATTGTTATAAAAATGCACCTGATAAACCACATTTTCCCAACCCTTAGTCCAAGCCTGAGGAAGTGCAATTGCAGTCCAAATACACTCCATAGTAATGATATGGTCAGTGTCAACTGCTCTTACAGTGTCATAAAGACGGCTGTAAATAAATTCATTATTGATTCTTCTTCTGATTTCTGTGCAGTCAACGTCGCACATAGGCTCGTTAAGAAGGTCATACATTGCAACGGCAGGATTACCGTTGAAGCGCTGTGCAATTGCAGTCCAAAGCTCATCGGTAAGCACGCGGTATCGCTCGCCCTGCTCGGTATCATCGTACAAACCGCAGGAATTTCCCTTACCGCTGTGAGGAGCTGCACTCTGATATCCCACAGCACCGTGCATATCAAGAATAACATAAAGCTCTCTCTTTGAGCATTCCTCAACAACCCAATCAAGTCGTGAAAAATCCCACTCGCCGTTTTCATCAAGAATCTTTGTACCGTTATCATCGTAATAGAAATTTCTATACCAGAACGGAACACGTACACAGTTGAATCCCATAGCCTTGATTTCATCAAGATCGTATTCGGTAATCCAATTATCCATATACGTATCCATAAGCTCGTATGCCTTTTCGACACCGAAGCGTTCTGTGAGAATTTCAAGAACGTCAGCGTGGTCAGTTGCCTCCTCATAAGGAGAAAGCCAATCCTCCCAGATAAGCCATGAGCCTAAATTAACGCCCTTAAGCTGGATTTTTTCGCCGCGCTGATTTACAATATCCTGACCTTTTGTTACAAGGAAATCATCATCGGTGAAGCCTGTCACCTGTTCCTCAGCCTCCACTGCAAAAATAAAACTCGTAAACAGTGTTACAAAGCATAACATAAGTGATAATATCTTCTTTGCTCGTTTCATATCAAGTACTCCGTTAATTATTGTGACATATTGCCACATTATAAACAAATCAGTAAATATAATTTTGTCACTTTCGTGAATTGATTCCACGCGGTATTTGTGATACACTATCACAGAAAGGAGGTAAAGCCATGGAAAGAAAAATCAGAATCATTCAAGCTATGGTAAATAACAGAATATGCTACGGAATAGCAATAGAAGAAAACGGAATAACCGAAGAATATTCTGCAATTACCGAAAGTGAGGAAAAAGCAGAACAGCTGATACGGAATTTGACGGATTCCGACATTTCAGCTGTTCATATCAAGGATATCATAAGAGATTTTATTACAGAAGAAGCCTGTGATAAACTGTTGGCAAACTCTCTCTTATAATTTCCGGAAAGCACGGCAGTATCCGTACAGGTACTGCTGTGTTTTTTACTTACATAAGACTCTTGTAAAGAGCAACAATGTCTTCTACACTTGTTTCTCTGGGGTTTCCGGGACGGCAAGCATCAGCATATGCGGATTCAGCAAGCTCAAGCACGTCCTCTTCCTTAACAACACCCTTAAGAGTTGATTCGATACCAACGTCCTCGGAAAGCTGACGAACTGCATCAACTGCAGCCTTTCTGTATTCCTCCTGAGTCATATTATCAACACACTGAACACCCATAGCCTTTGCAATATCGCGGTACTTCTCACCAGTGCATTCTGCGTTATAAGCCATAACTGTGGGAAGAAGAACTGCACAAGCCTTACCGTGAGGCATATCGTAGTAAGCAGAAAGAGTGTGAGCCATTGAATGGTCAACGCCAAGGCCTACGTTTGAGAAGCCCATACCGGCAATATACTGACCGAGAGCCATACCGTCTCTGCCGTCCTTTTCATTCTTAACAGCGCCGCGGAGTGACTTTGCAATTACCTCAATAGCCTTGATATGGAACATATCGGAAAGCTCCCATGCGCCCTTTGTGATATAGCCCTCAATGGCGTGAGTAAGAGCATCCATACCGGTAGCAGCAGTAAGGGCAGCAGGCATTGAAGCCATCATATCGGGATCAACAACTGCAACAACGGGAATGTCATGAACGTCAACGCAAACAAACTTACGCTTCTTTTCAACGTCAGTGATAACGTAGTTTATTGTAACCTCAGCTGCAGTACCGGCAGTTGTGGGAACTGCGATAATGGGAACGCACTTATTCTTTGTGGGAGAAAGACCTTCAAGAGAACGAACGTCTTCAAACTCGGGATTAGTAATGATAATACCGATAGCCTTTGCAGTGTCCATAGCAGAGCCGCCACCTACTGCAACAATACAGTCTGCACCGCTTTCCTTGAAAGCCTTTACACCGTTCTGAACGTTTTCAATTGTGGGATTAGCCTTAACGTCAGAAAAAACTGCATATTCAATTGCAGCGTTCTTAAGTACGTCAAGCACCTTATCGGTTACAGCAAACTTAAGAAGGTCGGGGTCTGTTACAACAAAAGCCTTGCTGAAGGCTCTGCTTTTAATTTCATCAGGAATTGAGTTAATGGCTCCTGCACCATGGTAAGATGTTTCATTAAGAGTAAACTTGTACATTGGTATTCCTTCTTTCTTTTTTTCATTATTATACTACACGCAGTAAACATATTCAATAGAATTTTCATTTTGAACTAAAAATTATATAAAATGCATAAAAAGGCGCTGACACGCAAATTTTTTTCAATTTTGCTAAAAAAAGGCTTGATTTTTTTGTACAGGTGTGATAATATATCAAAGCGCCAAGTTAACGCTATGTATATTGAAAGGTAGATTTACATTATGGAATGGTATGAAATTCTTATCGGCTTATTGCTTGTAATAACATCAATCGCAATTGTTATTCTTGTTCTTATGCAGCAGAGTCGCAGAGCAGGCCTCTCAGGAGCAATCTCCGGTGGTGCTGAAACTTTCTTCGGTAAGAACAAGTCAAATTCCGTAGAAGCAAAGTTAAGTAAGTTCACAAAGATTTTCGGAGTTATTTTCTTCCTTATCTCTTTGTTCTGCACTTTCCTTCTTGCGTTTATGGTTTCCCGTTGATCCAGTAGCTCAGTCGGCAGAGCACCTGCCTTTTAAGCAGGGTGTCCGGAGTTCGAATCTCCGCTGGATCACCAATAAAGAAAGCACTTCATAAGAAGTGCTTTTTTTATTTTATCCTATTCTTTGTGCAGCAACGCAAACAAGAATTCCCATAAACAATACTCTGTTTGCAGTATTCATAATTTCCAAAAACCAGAAAAAGGCTGTCGAAAAATCTGCAAACATATCTACACATACAGATATTATCATCAGTCCGCAGAAATATAATGTAAACACCAATATGTAAAACACTTTTGCAAGAAACAGTGCTTCCCTGTTAATCTTAAATTTAATCATTTGCATCACCATAAGCATTATATAATGCAAATTCTTTCTTTTCAATGAATCAATATTACCAAAGGAGGATGACAATGGAAAGACTGGGCATCTCTTCAGCCTGCTTTTATCCGCAAACAACGGAAGATTCCTTTCTCAAGCTTTGTGACGCAGGCATCAAATGCATAGAATTATTCTTCAACTCCCCTTCTGAAATTGAGAATGAATATGTAAATCAATTAGTAAAATGGAAAACTGATTACAACGTAGACATACCCTCCGTCCACCCGTTTATGTCATTCGCCGAATCATTTTTCCTATTCAGCTCTTACGAAAGACGATTTTATGATATACTGGATTTTTACAGAAGATTTTTCGAAATAATGCAAAAACTGCAGTCAGAAATTTTCATTGTCCACGGGCTTAAGATACCCGGCAGTATCAACGAGCAGACATACTTCGAGCGCTTTCACAAGCTTGTGGAAATCGGAAAGGAATATAACGTAACTGTCTGTCAGGAGAACGTCGTTCAGCACCACAGTCAGAGTGTTGAATTTCTGCAAAAAATGAAAAATGCTCTTGGGAATGATTTTTCAATGGTGCTCGATATTAAGCAAGCGCGTCGCTCTCTTGAATCTCCATATGACTTTATTACTAAGCTCAACAAGCACATTAAACATATACACATCAGTGACTATAACGCTGATTCATCCTGTATTCCACCCTGTGAGGGTCTGTTTGATTTCAAAGAATTTTTCGCCGAGCTTTATAAAATAGATTACGATGGCAAATTCATAATTGAGCTCTACAATTATTCTTATGAGGATGAGAAGCAGATTTATAAATCTTTTTCAAAAATCAATGAAATTCTCGTTGATTATTGATTAATCTTATGTTATTATAGCAATATATTTTTTAACGGATGGTTTTTGATTATGAAATGCCCTTATTGTTTATACCCCGAAAGCAAAGTTATTGACTCAAGACCTGCTGACGACGGTCAGAGAATCCGCCGCAGAAGAGAATGCATAAGCTGCACCAAGCGCTTTACCACATACGAGGCTATAGAAGGACAGCCTATAATTATTATCAAAAGAGATAAATCAAGACAGGTGTTCGACAGAACAAAGCTCTTATCAGGTATGCTTCGCGCCTGCGAAAAGCGTCCCGTATCCCTCGAAACACTTGAAAATGCAATTGACGAAATCGAAAGCCAGCTTCAGAATTCTCTTGAAAAAGAGGTGTCTTCAGTTTGCGTTGGCGAAATGGCTCTTGAAAAGCTCAAGACCATCGATGAAATTGCATACGTCAGATTCGCATCCGTTTACAGAGATTTCAAGGATATTGATTCATTTATGGCAGAGCTGAAGCAGCTTCTCAATGAAAAATAAAAAAATATGGAGAGCAGAATTAACTGCTCTCCTATTTTAATTTTTCTTATAAATTGCGTTCAAGCCGTACAATATAAGTTCAAGCTCAACACTGACGCTACGCTTGCAATATTTTACAATATTTTCGGCATATCCGCCTGTAGCGACAACCGATTCAACCTTATCGCCAAGCGCTTCCTCAATTTTTTCACACATACCGTCAAGCATTGTGGCAGTACCGAGAATAACACCCGACTGCATACTTGTAACAGTGTTTGTTCCAAATGCCGAGCACACGTTAGCGTTAATATCAATATCGGGAAGCAGCGCCGCAGCACCGGAAAGTGCACTGATTGAAATACCAACGCCGGCGGTGATAGTACAACCGCGATAAACACCATTAGAATCAATTACACTAATTTTAGTAGCAGTGCCGAGATCAATTACAAGGCATGGCATTTTATACTTTTCAATAGCGCCAACAGCTCCTGCTACGAGATCAGCTCCAAGCTGTGCAGGGTTATCAATTCTGATAGAAAGCCCGCTTCTGACACCGGGACCGAGCACAAGTGCATTTATACCTGTAAGCTCATAAACCGCTTCTTTAACAATTGATGTAAGCTCAGGGACCACAGAGCTTATGATTGCACCGGTAATTTTACTAAGCTCTGCTCCTTTAAGACTGACAATTCCGTCAAGCTGCAGAGCATATTGCTCCGCAGTAATTTTACGGTCTGATGCTATACGGGATTTCATCAGAAGATTATCATTATCAAAAATACCGAACAGAATATTTGTATTACCAATATCAATTGCAAGCAGCATCAGAAATTCTCCTTATTGAAGCAATCAAGCTCAGCCATCAGCTTAATAAACAAGCCACCCTGTACCGAGCGGTGACGGAAACCAACCACCTGCGAGGTAACAGTATCATACCAGTCTGTCATAGGCACTCTTGAAGGCGTAAGATTATAGCAATTCCATAAGGGAGTGATAAATTCATCAAACTCCTCATCAGTGGAAGCAAGACAAGCGGTCCATACGAGCCAGTCTGACTTTGTATATGTCTTTCTGTTATCAAGAGGCATACCGTAAGGATTCACGTGCTTTTTGTTAGAGCAGAACTCTGAATAATATACACTTGGAGCAAAAAGTCCGGTCTTCCATATTTTATCCCAGATCATATTATATTTCATACTGAAGGTATCAGGCTTATCAAAGGTAAGGCTGAAGCTACCGTCGGCATTGGCAGCATTCTTAACCCAATTATCTGCCATTTCTCGGGCGATAGCCATATATCTTTCGGCATCAGCTGTTTCGCCCTTCATATCAAGAATAATCGAATAACCTGCAATACCCATAATAGCTTTAAGCGAAAGATTACAGTTGTGCGCAAGATGACCGGCAAAATCGTCCGTACAAAGCTGATTTGCAGGGTCCATTCCGTAATCAAGAAGATATTTTACCCATTTATCAACAATATCACTATATAAATCGAAGAAATCAGTATTACCGTCCCTCAGACATATATTAGTGAGCATAATAATCATATTACCGCACTCTTCAACAGGCATCTGGAATTCAAGATATCTGCCGTCTTCAATATGCTCGGTGCCGTATACCTGACCGTTTACAAGAGGATACTGACCAACGTCGTGAGGAGCAAAATCAAACTCCCATTCATCAGTAACCGCAAAATCAAACACTGGTCTGAGCATAGCCTTTAGCAGTTCGGTGTTATAAAGTATAAACAAAGGTGAAGAGGGATAAGTTACGTCAACAGTTGCTGCACATCCGTTGCTGAAGCATTCCTTTGAAACAAAAATATTATTTCCCTTATTATCAACAGCGAGCTTATGAGCAGCAATTACCTGTCTGTAGGCAAGGCAAAGAAGCTCAGAATACTTTTCGCCGCCGGTTACAAGCGCATCAAGCTCAAGTGTAAGTGCTCTTGAGTTACATTCTGTAAGCATTTCGTCAGCTTCAGCAAAAGCCTCTTCTAAAACAGCATCGATATTCTTGCCTGATTTCTTCCAGTACGCCTCAATATTCTCACCGAAATACTGTAAGGAATAGATGTCGTCATATGCAAACATAGCAAATTCTGCGCTATTTTCTTCAAGCGTACAGGCATATTCAAGATAAGAAGTATTATCTCTTTCACAGGCATTTACGGTACAATCAGATGAGCCTGCAATATAGAAATATCCCCAGTTTATTCGGATATCATCACCCGAACGACAGAGAATATCCTGCTTCTTTGAACCGATTTTTCCGACACGGAGATTCTCGGTTTCATATACGCATGAGTTTACTTTTTCGGAATTTCTTTTATTTATGCAAAGCTCTTCTGCAGCAGAAATCTTAATCTGTATGTCATGCTCCTTTCCGTCACAACCGGCATAACTGAAGCAGACGTATGATACAGGACGCGAAAGCCTGTAAAGGTCATCGGCAAACAAGGGAGTAAAGAAATTCACGTCGAGTGTAATGAGCTCATTACGGAAGCTATAGCTTGTTACGTAAGCATTCATATCAAATCCGATTTGATTAATTGTCGCTGCATCGCCGTCACCCATAAATCTGTATTCAGTACCGTCAACAACAACACTGCCTCTTATCGGATTCAACGAACCGGTCCAATGCATAGTATCGGCATCATAAAGCTTATCAGCGGAAGACCAAACTGAAAAATATGGATCAACTGTAATAAGCGGAATTGCGGGAGGTCTTAATTTCATAATTCAACATCCTTTCTTATGTATAATAATATCATTACCCTAAGGGTATTACAAGAAAATATTTTATTGAATCACAAGATTTTTTATGATAAAATAAGCCCATAAACAAATTCGGAGTGATTATAATGAAATTCGCAACAGACGACGCTGTTTTTATTCAAAATGACGTTTTTCCAGTAAGAATAGTAAGCACCTGCGGTTACGTTGAGGATGCCGAAAATCTTTTATCAGAAAAAGAGCTGCAGATAAGCACCAATGAAAGCGAGCTTACTACTCTGAAAAATTCAGTTACAGGAAAAAGGGCAGCAATTGTTCTTGATTTCGGAAAAGAGCTTCACGGAAAATTAAGGCTTCTTACATTCACCACCTCAGCAGTATCTGCAGCAGACGTGAGAATAACCTACGGCGAGTCCGTATCGGAGGCATTAAGCACTGTTGGAAAAAAGGGCGCAACAAATGACCACTCCACGAGAGATTTTAATGTTAAGCTTCCTGATTTCAGTGATATATCGTTAAATGAATCAGGCTTCCGCTTTGCAAAAATTGAACTCATAAGCAAAAATACCGAAATACGCTTCAAGGCGATTACAGCAGTTTCAATAGTGCGCGATATTCCCTATCTCGGCACGTTTGAGTGCAGCAATGAAACATTGAATCGCATCTATAACGTTTCTGCATATACCTGCCATCTTAATATGCAGAGATATTTATGGGACGGCATAAAGCGCGACCGTCTTGTGTGGGTCGGAGATATGCATCCGGAAATGCTTACGGTAAGAACAGTTTTCGGTGCAGATCCCATAATTGAAAAAAGCCTCAGATTTATGCGCAATACTACTCCCCTGCCTCGATGGATGAACGGTATGCCCACATACTCATTGTGGTGGCTGCATATTCTTTACGATTGGTATTTATATTCAGGAAACTCTGATTTTCTTGAAGAAAACAGAGATTACGCTCTATCTTTAATAAACATTGTCACTGAGCTTGTAAACGAAGACGGAAGCGATAATCTACCCTCATATTTCATTGACTGGCCCTGCAACGAAACCCCGGCGGGTATCAGCGGATCAAGAGCTCTTCTTGCACTTACTCTCGAATCCTGCAGTAAACTTTGCGATTTTTACAAAGAAGATACGTTATCAGAGCTCTGCAGAAGCAAAAAGCTAATACTTATTTCGACCACACCTGAAACCTTCAAAGCAAAACAAGTCGCCGCCATGTATTCACTTGCAGGATGGATGGATAAGCGTGAAGCAGCAGATGAAATACTCAATAACGGCGCTCAGGGCTTTTCTACCTTTATGAGCTACTATCTGCTCAAGGCTGCAGGAGCAATCAATATGCCTGCAACTTTAGACGTGCTTGAAGAATATTACGGCAGTATGCTTAAAATGGGGGCAACTAGCTTCTGGGAGGATTTCGATATCAACTGGTCAGTTAATGCCTGCCCGATAGATGAAATACCCGACAAAAAACGAAGTGACGTACACGCAGATAACGGTGCATTCTGCTACAAGGGCTTAAGACACAGCTTATGTCACGGATGGTCATCGGCTCCCACGGCATTCCTTGCCGAAGAGGTACTTGGAATAAAAATTCTCGAGCCTGGCTGTAAAAAAATCAGGATATCCCCCAATCTCGGAAACCTTACCTATGCAAAAGGAACATATCCTACCCCCTATGGCATTTTAAGCATAGAATGCAAGAATAATGACGGCAGACTTTTAATTTCCTATACCTGTCCCGATGAAATTACCGTAGAAGCCGAATAAGGAGAAAACATATGGATTTTACCAAGCTTTCAACAACAAGACAATCCTGCAGAAAATATAATTCAGAAAAAATTGTTGACGACAACACCATAAAAGAGCTTCTCGAAACTGCAATACTTGCTCCTTCAGCCTGTAACGGTCAGCCATATAAAATCACCGTTGCAAAGGGTGATAAAGCAAAATCCGTAGCCGAGGCAACAACCGGCATGGGAATGAACAAGTTTGCTGCTGATGCTCCCGTTCTGCTGATAATCAGCGAAGACGAATACGTAAAAACCGCCGCCTTAGGCTCTAAACTCAAGGGAAATGACTACCGTTCTATGGACATCGGGATAATCAGCGCATTTATCACACTTAAAGCCGCAGAAATGGGGTTGGGCACCTGCATTCTCGGTTGGTTTGACGACAAAAAAATCAGAAGCATTTGCGGTATAAAATCAGCAGTACGCTTAGTTATTACTCTTGGATATCCTGCTGATGATGACGTTTTACGAAACAAAAAACGAAAAGCTTTCGATTCTCTGATAAGCTTCTGTGAATAATTAAAGCATCCCGTTACACAAACAGTGTATGGGATGCTTTTTTTCAGAACAAAAAATATTTTGCCTTGACCTTTTTGGATTTTGAAAAGCTACAAACCTCATTGCCTGCAAAGAGTATATGGTCACAAAGGGCAATTTTAAGAGGTGCGCATTTACTTGCAAGCTCATTTGTAAGCTTTATATCCTCCTCGGAGGGCACCGCAAAGCCATCGTTATGATTGTGAGCTATTACAATCGTCTTTGCTTCCACTGAAACAGCAGACTGCAGAATCGAAACAATATTAACGTGAACGTAATCCGTTGCATACTGCGTTGTAACGTCCTCCTTAATAAGCTTGCCGTTGCCGTCAAGATAAAGAACAACAAACTTTTCAACGTTTACTGCAACAAAGAAATGCTTGAGATATTTCGCTGCACTATCAGAGCTAAGAATAACGGGACGGGCCACCTGCTTGCTTTCCTCATACGCCCTGAATACCTCAGGAAACATCTTAAGATAGGTAGCAGTTTCAATTCCTACACCGTTAATTCTCTGCAAAGACTCAATCGGTGCATCAAGCACACCGGCAAAGGAGCCGAATTCATTAATCAGCATATGTGCAGTTTCATTAGTATTCTTTCGTGGAATTGAATAAAACAACATCATTTCAAGCATATTATGGTACATAAAACCCGAAAAGCCGGATTTTCTGAAGGTTTCCTTCATACGCTGTCTGTGAAAATGATGAAGACTGTCTCTGAATTCCTTCTCATTAGCAGCTTTATTTTTCTTAATTATTTTTGCCATAATCATGCACCGGATTTCTTAATATTTTGAAAAGTATTTACTGATTCCCGCAGCGATTGCATTGCCGATTATTTCCTGGTTAGAGGGATTCGCAAGAACGTTACCTTCAACATAATTAGTAAGGAAGCCTGTTTCTATAAGAACAGACGGACAGTTATCAACCCTTGTTACGTAAAAAGGATAATATTTAATTTTTCTGTCAATCCGCTCAAAATTATCATCGGCAGGAAGATATATCCTGCTCGTATACGCATCCACAATTCCTGAATGGATTTCAGAAGCAAGATTCATAGAAAACGGCGTGTAATAAAAGGTATGAGTTCCGCTTTCAGTTGAATCATCCGCGCCGTCGCAATGAACACTGACGAATATATCAGGATTCTGCGTTTCACACATATACGTACGCTCAGAAAGAGTAAGGCTTGTATCCATAACACGGGTCATTAAGACGGTAGCACCCATAGCCTCAAGATATTTCTTTGCAGCCTGAGCAATTCCGAGGGTAATCTGCGACTCTGATACACTGTTATCATTAAGGGCTGTGCCGACCATTGAAATTCCGCCGTGCCCCGCGTCGAGCATAATCACCTTTCCTGCCACTGAATTATTCTCATAATTCCTGAAAACAATCTTTACGCTTCCGTTATCCTCAGTAACAATATCGTACCCGTAAAAACGTCCGGGAGTTTTTAAGAATAACCTTAACGTAAGCATTGTTCCCGACGCGTCAGTATATAATTCATACGATGAAAACAGAGGATCGTTTTCAAGAAGCATCTGCTGAGAAAGACCGAACTTATCTGAATAATAGAAATTAATATCAATATATTCTGCATCAAACTTATCAATATTGAAAGCAAATTCCTGATATCCTTTATAATAGTCAAGATTCTTAACAGTAACCGTCACGGGTGACAGCCATTGCATATCAAAGCTGAAGGAAGACAATTTTGAATCAATATACCTATCAACAAGAGTAACACTGTTAAGAGGCAGATTGTATCCGTTTTTTATCAGAGTAGCATCCGTTCCGTATACCGTAAGACCGCTGTTAAGCTCATATCTGAGATACCCCTCAGCGGATACGTTGATTTGCTTGACGTAATCAATAGTTCCTTTTACAAGAGAGGAATTATAGGGATGATAGGTATCATAATCGTTTCGGTCACTGATAAGCTCAGTATTATCATACTTAGTTATACACATAAGCGACGTGCCGAGGCCGTTATCTGAAAAAGGACTGATATCAGAACCTGCATTCTGAATTCCTACAGAACCGGTGGAATTCAGCTCAAATCGTATACTTCCGCAGGAAACAGCTTCATATAAATTTCCGCAGAAGCAAACAAGCTGAAGTTCATCGGACACGATTTCCTTAGCAAAAAACGGTATAGAGGCTGAATAAATTGTAAAGCCTTTAGCTGATGATTCTTCGGAATTATCCACAGTCAGCTGATAATATGCGCCGTTGACAATGGCAAATACGTTGCTACCGTCGGGACATTCCGCAAAAACATTGACATACATCTCAGCATCAAGCTTAACGGAATCACCTGAGGAATAATCAGCAAACATTGACGAGTTATCATAAACACTGTAGGTATAATAAGCTCCGTTAGAAAAGAAAACAAAATCATTATTTCCGCTTAAAAGTAAAGATGAATAATTAAAGACTCCGTTTTCGGCATGTATCAGATCCTTATTACAGAAAACTCCGTTATTGTCGGCTACAGTTCCGGTAAAACTGACAGTTCTGTCGGTTATTATCAGGGAATTTACCTCAAAGCCGTCGTCATTCGTACCTGCAACGTCATTAATATATATGGAAAGATCTCTGGCAAGCGACTTTTTGTTTTTCAACTGAGATGAATTATAAAAGCAACCACCCTCAAAATTTGCAGCATAATGTAATGCCTTCATCTGATCGCTTATCTCACTTGCATAGCTCCAGTCACCCTCAGATGAAAAAATGCTGTCAAGTCGGTACTCACAGTAAAGAGGAATTTTATAATAATCAGAAAAATAATTCCACCATAACGCAACACTCTGGAACGGATAGTTTTCATCACCCGTTGTGCTGCCTATATCCACGTAACCGAAATCGACAAGCTTTTCCTGAAACACCTTAGTCACGTAATCATCTGCAAAAAGCTTCTCAAAATCAGAATGTACCTCAATACCTAAAGGAAGCTCCGGAAACTCAGACCTAACAAAGTCGCTTAAGGTCTGAGCACATTCTGCATATACATTTTGCGAATATAATGAATCACATGATATCAGCACACCGTCAAACCTATAATTTTTAAGGTAATGCTCAAGCTTTTCCGTAGTAAGCTTTCCGCTTTCGTCAAAAATAAGGCTATCATCAGCAACAAGAACAGCATCACAGTCAACATCTTTGACATAATAAAGAATATATGCGAGAATATCATATCTTGTTCCGTCCGGCTCAAGCAATGAAGAAAACTCATTTTCCGTATCAGGCTTGATAAAATATGTATCCGGAACAAAATTCTTATAAAAATTTACGTCTGAATAGATACAATACTTCACTGCCTCAGTTCCGTCTTCGGCTGAAACAAGAAGATCCTCATTGATATCAAGCCAAATAGCATTCATATCCGCGGAGAGCTGCTTCTTATCCGATGAAGCAAGATATATTCCTTTAAGCTCTTCAATTAATTCATCGTTGGTTCTTATGTTGCCGTCAACGTTAGAATGCACACCCAGTATTTCACCCAAATCAAAATACGAAAAAATATTAAGACCGGAAAAACCTGCAAAAACAACAAGCAACGTCACTGCAATAAACACAACAGGGATTATTATTGCTTTCTTTTTTGTCATACTAAAATTTTTCTCTCTTTCACACCAAAAACTGTCATTCAACGTCAGAATCCTCGTTCTTTTTCATCTCGGAAACATTGGTACGAACGTCAATTCTGTCATAATATTCCTTGAATCTTATCGAAAAGCTGACAAGCTTCTCACAGGAGCTGCAAAAAAACATCGCAGAAAACGACTGATTAATAACCTTCCAGTCACTGAGTCTTTTCATCTGCTTCTTACAATCAGGACAATCACATTTCATCTTTGTCTTGTCAACCTTAGGATTGTTGATATTTGTAATAACACTGGATTTAAATAAAAGCTTCTGATAAAAGGACGTATCGCATATTACTGCGGTATTAAGAAGATGATCGCGTTTGAAGCATTTTTTAAGACAACGAAGACCTAAAAGCGAGTCCTCAAGGGCTCTGTGGAAGCTGCACTCAGAAACGTCAATACCCATATGAACTGCAGCATTCACAAGACCAATCTGCTGATTACCTGCACCGACTATAAACTCCTGACAATATTTCTGTAGGTCTACGTACTGTGTAAGAAACGGAATGGTATTCATACCGCAGAACATAGAAAAATTATCTACAAGGACTCTTATATCAGAGTTACCCCAAGTAAGAAACACGCAGTTTCTTCCGCCTATCCACTTGATAAAATCACTAACTGCACGTTGAAAAGAAACACCTGAGCTCATATCCTCATTAGAAATATGAGTTAAATTCTTTACTCTGCCGCTCAATTTCTTTATAAGTTGAGAACGAATGATTACCGAAAATGTATCAATGACGTCAAGCTCCTCATCAACAAGCACAGCACCGATTTCAAGTATCTCATTAACAAAGCACTTGCGGGTTTTATTATAGGAATTATTCCATTCAAGGTCCATAATAACGTAATACATTACGACACGCTTCTCCTTAACAATATCAGGTTAAAATTAATCACAATAATTATAATATAAAATAAGCTTATATGCAACTTAAAATTTGCAATAATTGATGAATTTATGTTGATTGAAAAAAGAAGATAAAGTATAATATAGAAAATGATCTTTCACGGAGGCATTATGCTTATACGAAACACAAGACCCGAAGAGCTTCATAAAGTAATGGACATATACGAGCAAGGCAGAAGCTATATGAGGCAACACGGAAACATGGAACAATGGAAGGATAATTATCCGCCTGAAGAACTCATAAAGCAGGATATTTCAAGTAATGTATCCTACGTTATTGAGGATGACAACGGTGATATTATCGGAGTATTCGCATTTCTTGAAGGTCCCGACGTAACTTATAACAGGATTTATGAAGGCGCATGGCCCAATGACAAACCGTATTTTGTAATTCACAGAATTGCCGTTTCAAGACACAGAAAGGGTGTTGCATCATTCGTTTACAGTGAATGCCTGAAAAAATGCAACGTTCTGAGAATAGATACACATAAGGACAATATACCGATGCAGAACTCCCTGAAGAAGAACGGATTCAACTATTGCGGAATAATTCAACTTCTTTCGGGCGATGAAAGACTTGCATACCAGAAAGAAAGGAACAGATCTGATGAAAATACCTGAGATACTTATCAAGCATGCAGAAAATCTTGAAAATAAAATAATGGATAAATATCCTGCTCTTGCCCCACTCGCAAAGCAGTGCTATCTCAACACTATAGAAACCACTGTCAAGGAATGTGAAAACGGAGATTATTTTGTAATTACAGGTGATATTCCTGCGCTGTGGCTTCGTGACAGCTCAGCTCAGCTGCGCCCCTATGCAAGCTACTGCCGGGACAGTGAATATCTTCGTGAAATTTTCAAGGGCGTAATAAGACGTCACGCATTTTATATAAATCTTGACCCGTATTCAAATGCTTTCAATGAAATCAGTCACAGAGAATCTCACGAGGATGAAACAGATTTCTATTCTCCCTATATATGGGAAAGAAAATATGAGGTAGATTCCCTCTGTGCTTCCGTATATCTTCTTGCTGATTATTATGAAGCAAGCGGTGACAAAGAGGTATTTACCGATGAAATACACAATATGCTCAAGGCTATTATTGACACTTTTGTAAAGGAACAGAAGCATTCCGAAAATTCTTCATATTTTTTCAGAAGAACCGACTGTCCCGAAACAGATACTATGCCTTGTGACGGTAAGGGTAATCCCACTGCATATACCGGTATGACCTGGTCAGGCTTTCGTCCTTCAGACGACAGATGCATCTACAATTACCTTATCCCTGCCAATATGATGTGTCACGTCGCTATGAATAAGGCTGCAGGCATTCTTAAAAATGAATATAAAGACCTCTTCTATGCCGATAAGGCATCAAAGCTTGCAAAAGAGGTAAAGGACGGTATTGAAGCCTACGGCACCTGTAATCACCCTGTTTACGGAAAGATATACGCATATGAAACCGACGGTCTCGGAAACTATCATCTTATGGATGATGCAAACTCTCCCAGTCTTCTTTCTGCACCATATCTCGGCTACTGTGACGCAAACGACGAAACATATCAGAATACAAGAAGATTCATTCTATCTGAAGACAATCCCTTCTACTTTGAAGGTGCTGCAGCCAAGGGCATCGGCAGCCCTCACACTGGCAAGGATAAGATATGGCACATTTCACTCACAATGCAGATTCTTACATCCACTGACGAAGATGAAAAAGCTATGTGCCTTGACATGCTTTCACGTACGCACGCAGGTACTAACTTTATGCACGAATCCTTCAATAAGGATGATGCCTCCGACTTCACAAGACCCTGGTTTGCATGGGCAAATTCACTGTTTGCTCAGATGCTCGGAACACTGTGAAAAAATAAATAAAAATCTTTCAATAATTTGTTGAAATATTAGTTTTTTCGACATAAATTTTTTCTTGCAAAAAAATATATATATGTGATATAATCAAAAAAAACAGTCAACCTTCCGTAAAAAAGATTGACAAAAGAACGGAGTGCAGAAAATGAAAAAGCTTTATGAAGGTAAAACAAAAAATGTAATGCTTGACGAAGAAACCGGCATCGTACATCTTTTCTTCAAGGACAGCGCAACTGGTGAAAACGGCGTATTCGATCCCGGCTCAAACAGTGTTGGCGGTAGCGTTGAAGGCAAAGGTAAGGTTGGCCTTGAGGTTTCAAAGTATTTCTTTGAGCTTATGGAAAAGAACGGCATCCCCACTCAGTACCTCGGCGCAGATCTTGAGCAGGGTCTTATGAAGGTAAGAAATCTTACAGTTCCCAGACTTGAGTTCATCGTTCGCTACTTCACAGCAGGCAGCATGTGCAGAAGATTTACTCTCGAGGAAGGCATTCCCTTCGAGCCCCCCTATGCAGAGGTTACTCTCAAGGACGACATTCAGGGCGACCCGCTCATCAGCGAGCGTATCTGCATTATGAAGGGTCTTCTTAAGGAGGGTCAGTACGACGAGGCTCTCCAGATTCTTGAGCGCGTTGGCGAGGTTCTCAAGAAGGAGCTTGCTCCCCTCGGACTTACACTCATTGATTTCAAGATTGAGATCGGTTACGATGAGAGCGGCAAGATGTATGTTGCTGACGAAATCACTCCTGACATCTGGCGTGTCCGTGACGAGAATGGCAACATTCCCAACCAGATTGACTGCTCCAAGATGCTCATCGAGAAGCTCGGTTTATAATTAATTTTTTCGGCAGGGAACTCCCCTGCCTATTTTTTGTGGAAATTTTTGAAACAATGTGTTATATAATATATGTATCACACAAAGGAGGGACAATATGGC
>JAZTWN010000062.1:0-3448 GCA_045635905.1 Acutalibacteraceae bacterium | reverse complement strand
GGTCTCGTTATTCCGTGGGTACGTCTTTCCGTTATCGGTAACCTGATGTACGAAACAACAGCTGCTGAGGCTGCTATGGAAGCTTTCGGCCACACAGGCGGTATCGCTAACGCAGTTACAGATCCGACAGTTTACGCAGGTATTGCCTGGGTTATGACTCTCGGTATCTGCTTCTCGCTCGTTATTCTTCCCTTCCTTGCAAAGCCCCTTCACAAGAAGTTTATGGCAGCAAGCAACAAGGAAAAAGCTGCAGAGGAAGCTGCTCCCGCAGACGGCAAAAAGAAGAGAACAATCGGCGAGTTTATCAACAAGTTTGCAACACCCGCTATCTTCATCGGCCTTATCGGTGCATTCATCGCCCGTGCAATCACAGGCCAGGGCAGCACAAAAGCACCCGAAGAGCTTGACGGTGCAGGCGTGCTTTCAGTCAGCACACTTGCTGTTGCAGTTATCTTCTCAATCGTACTTGAGGTTATCGTAAAGAAGCTCAAGCTCACATGGCTCGAGCCCTTCGTTATGCCTATCGGTATGATTGTTGCAATGATATCCGCAATTGTACTTTACAATGTCCTTCCCAACGGCATTGCATTAATTGAATGGAGGGGTTAAGAAATGGCTAAGAATAAAACAGAAAAATCTTACTTTGACCGTGTCCATTCCTGGGGCAGAATTTCATCCGTCACAGCTCTCTGCATACTCCTCATGTTCCCCATGGCAATCTGCCTTTATCTCGACGTTTCCCCTGATATAAAGTTCATTCTTCAGGGTCTTCTCAAGCTTATCCCGACTTACTGGACAGTTGCTGTTGTAGAGGTTCTCGTCTACACACCCATGCTCGGTGCAGGCGGCACATACCTCTCATTCGTTACAGGTAACATCGCTAACCTCAAGCTTCCCTGCGCAATCAGCGCAATGGAGGGCGCTAAGGTAAAGGCTAACTCTGAAGAAGGCGAAGTTGTTTCAACAATTGCAATTGCAACTTCAGCAATCGTTACAACAATTGTTCTTGCAATCGGCATTATAGCTTTCGCTCCCTTCCTCGACAGCTTCACAAACAGCCCCCTGCTTCAGCCCGCATGCAAGATGGTGCTTCCCGCACTCTTCGGTGCACTCGGTGCAGGCTACTTCATCAAGCATTGGAGAATTTCATTCTTCCCGATTATCGTTATGGTATTGGTACTGTTAGTACCCGGCATGGGCACAACAGGCGCAAGCACACTGCTCTTCATCGGTATTGTTGCTTCCGTCGGCGGCGCTCTTGCAATGCATAAGCTCGGTTGGCTTGACAACGTAAAAGAATAATTTCTGATTAAATCTACAGCCCGGTCTCTGCTTTTATAATCGGAGATCGGGTATTTTTTAAAGGTGATAAAAATGGAAAAAATCCGTATCGGTATATTCGGACTTGCACGCGGCGAAAGCTTCATCGAAAACCTGCAACTCAACGGCGGCGAAATTGTTGCAGTATGTGAGCAGAGAGAAAATAAGATTGCAGAATGCATCGACCAAATTAAAACCGCAACCGTTTACAATAATTTTGATGAGTTTATTGAGCACCCGATGGATGCAGTTGTGCTTGCAAACTACTTTGCCGAGCACACACCCTACGCAATACGTTGCCTTGAAAAAGGTATTCACGTGCTCAGCGAATGCACATCAAACGGCACAATGGCACAGGGCGTAGCGCTTGTAAGAGCCGCAGAAAAAAGCAACGCGGTTTATATGCTCGCCGAAAACTATCCCTTTATGCTGTTTAACAAAGAGATGAAGCGTGTTTGTGACGGCGGCACACTCGGCAGAATTCTGTATGCCGAGGGCGAATACAACCACCCGTTTAATATGTACTGCGGCGAAACAGCCGTAATGCTCGCACCGCACGAAAACCACTGGCGCAATTATCTGCCCCGTGCTTACTACATAACACATTCGCTCGCACCGATTATGTACGCAACAGGCTCTGTGCCCGTAAGGGTTACGGCAATGGCTGCGGCAAACGAAATTCCGTCTGACTGCTCTGCCGCAAGATACGTCAGCGATGCCGCCGCAATTATTACCACTCAAAACAACGACGGCTCCGTATTCAAGGTAACGGGCTGTGCCGCATTCGGCGCACACAGCAACTCCTACCGAATCTGCGGCGCAAACGGTCAGATTGAAAACATAAGAGGTATGGGCGAAAAAATTATGCTGCGCTATAATGGCTGGCAGATACCCGAGGGTATGCAGGAAGTAAACTGCTATGACCCCGAACAGAGTGCAGAGGATGCCGAGCTTTCAAAAAATGCAGGTCACGGCGGAGGCGATTTCTTTGTAGCACGCGAATTTCTCGAGTGTATCCGCACAGGCAGGAAGCCCGCATTTGACGTACACTTTGCAACAACAATGGCATCCGTCGCAATACTTGCACACCGCAGTATCTTAAACGGCAACCAACCGTATGACATACCCGATTTCAAAAAAGAAGAGGACAGAGTAAAGTACGAAAACGACCACGCTACACCTATCCCCTTCTCTGACGGCACACCTGCGGATATCCCCTGCAACTCCCGTCCCTGCACACCGTCAGAGTTACAAAAAGAAAACTACCGCAAGGCAATTGAAAAATACACAAAATAAAATCAAGGCTGTGAGCAAAATGCCCACAGCCTTTTTTGTGCATTAAAAATCTTAATTTTTTAAGTTCCTTCGCTTACGCTTAGGATGACAATACTACTGTTAAAATCAATTAACAAACAGTGCTTTACGCTTATTGAAATAATAAATTTCAAGCACAACAAGCACAACCGAGGTTGCAAGACCGAAAACTACAGTACCTATAATATCAAGCTCTGTTTTTGTAATCAAAGCAAAAATAATATCGTATATATAGTATAATGCCTGTTCGGCAATAATAAGTATATAAAACTTTTTCAATGCATCGGCAGTAAACTTCTTCATACGGGAACGCACATAAAAAGTTGCAATACCAAGCACAATAAATATAATACCTATAGCGATATCAAAAGCTTTGTTACCTGTATAGAAATATTGTATAAACCCAAGGTCGTTAAGTTCCGTAGCGGCAAGCTGCGCCATAGTAGAATGCATAACAGCTGAAGCAGCAACAGCACCCAAAACAATGTACAATATGCCACCTGCTATCATACTGAACTTAACCCTGAACTTATACCACTTCATGGGCAAAGCTTTCGGCTGTTCTTCCTGAATAACCTCAATTTTTTCATCCATGGTGTTCACCTTACTTTACAATATAAGCAGACTTGATTACGATATCTTCTACAGGCTTGTCGCTGTAATCACGCTCAATCTCGAGGAATGAATCAACAACCTCCATACCCTCGATAACCTTGCCGAAGCCGGCATACTGACCGTCAAGAGCTGATGTGTAATAATCGTTATAGCAAATGAAGAACTGGCAGCTGCCTGAATCGTAGCTGTCACCACGGCG
>JAZTWN010000061.1:0-22159 GCA_045635905.1 Acutalibacteraceae bacterium | reverse complement strand
GGGGAAGTATCACTATATCTGACTCAAATGCCTCGTCGAGGCTTTGTGCCTGCCGGATTTCTGACGGTATTTTGCCGTGCTCACAGGCATAAATTCTGACCTTATTTCCTTTACGGACAAGATATTGAGCTGCATATAACTGCCTTGTATCTCCTCCTAAAATCAAAATATTATTATTCATATATTTTCCTCCTCACAATATTTTATGGGTGGTTCTTTCACCCGTTACTTAAAAGCAAAAAATACTTGACAAACATAAAGTTTTAATTTACTATGTATTAGTAATAATATAAAGACTGAGATGAAGAGAGTAAGCTTCTTGTGAAAGTTAAAGCGAGCGGGGGACGGTGTAAGCCCTGTACCGGTAGCGGCTGCTGAAAATCACTTCGGAGTTTCTGTCCGGAACTGAGTATGGGCAGACGGAGGTTCTCCGTTAACGGAACGGCATATGTTGGTATGCTAATAGGTGGTATAAAAACAAGCTCCCTTGTCCTTTTAGCGTCAAGGGGTTATTTTTTTTCAGGAGGAAATGAAGATGTACGAAAAGGTATCTACCAATCTTAATTTCGTTGAACGCGAAAAAAAGGTTGAACAGTTCTGGAAGGACAATGATATTTTCAGAAAGAGTATGGCTTCACGTGCAGACGGTGAATCTTACGTATTTTATGACGGACCTCCCACTGCAAACGGTAAGCCTCACATAGGTCACGTGCTTACACGTGTTATCAAGGATATGATCCCCCGCTATCACACAATGAAGGGTCAGATGGTACCCCGTAAGGCAGGCTGGGATACTCACGGTCTTCCCGTTGAAATTGAGGTTGAAAAGCTTCTCGGTCTTGACGGTAAAGAGCAGATCGAGGAATACGGTCTTGCCCCCTTTATTGATAAGTGCAAGGAAAGCGTATGGAAGTATAAGGGGATGTGGGAGGACTTCTCAGGTACTGTCGGCTTCTGGGCTGATATGGACGATCCTTACGTGACCTACGACAATAACTTTATCGTGTCTGAATGGTGGGCTCTTAAAACAAAATGAGAAAAGGACCTTCTTTATAAAGGCTTCAAGATTGTTCCTTATTGCCCCCGTTGCGGAACACCTCTTTCTTCTCACGAGGTTGCTCAGGGCTATAAGTGCGTTAAGGAGCGCTCAGCAGTTGTCCGCTTCAAGGTAAAGGGTGAGGATGCATATTTCCTCGCATGGACCACTACTCCCTGGACTCTTCCTTCAAACGTTGCTCTCTGCGTGAACCCCGAAAATGAATACTGCAAGGTTAAGGCATGCGACGGCTATACATACTATATGGCTACCGCTCTTCTTGATAAGGTTCTCGGCGGACTTAAAAGAGAAGAGGGTACACCTGCTTATGAAATTATCGAAACCTTCCCCGGTACTGCTCTTGAAAGAAAGGAATACGAGCCTCTCTTCGAGTGCACCGGTAAGAGCGTTGAAAAGCAGAAAATCAAGGGTCATTACGTAACCTGTGACAACTACGTTACACTTTCTGACGGTACAGGTATCGTTCATATAGCTCCCGCATTCGGTGAGGATGACGCAAATGTCGGCAGAAAATACGGCCTTCCCTTTGTACAGTTTGTTGACTCCAAGGGTGAAATGACTGAAGAAACACCTTATGCAGGTCTTTTCGTAAAGGATGCTGACAAGCCTATTCTCGTTGACCTCGAAAAGGAAGGACTTCTTTTTGATGCTCCTAAGTTTGAACACGATTATCCTCATTGCTGGAGATGTGATACTCCTCTTATCTACTATGCAAGAGAATCCTGGTTTATCAAGATGACCGCAGTTAAGGATGACCTTGTAAAGAATAACAATACCATCAACTGGATGCCCGAAAGCATCGGCAAGGGCAGATTCGGTAACTTCATTGAAAACGTACAGGACTGGGGTCTTTCACGTAACCGTTACTGGGGTACTCCTCTTAATATCTGGGAATGCGAATGCGGTCACAGACACTGCATCGGCAGCATTGAGGAATTAAAATCAATGTCCGACAACTGTCCCGACGATATCGAGCTTCACCGTCCCTACATCGACGCAGTTACACTTAAGTGTCCTGAATGCGGTAAAGAAATGAAGCGTGTTCCCGAGGTTATTGACTGCTGGTTTGACTCAGGCTCAATGCCCTTTGCTCAGCATCACTATCCCTTTGAAAATAAGGACCTCTTTGAGAAGCAGTTCCCCGCAGATTTCATCTCTGAGGCAGTTGACCAGACCCGTGGCTGGTTCTATTCTCTTCTTGCTATTTCAACCCTTATTTTCGATAAGGCTCCCTATAAGAATGTTATCGTTCTCGGACACGTGCAGGACGAAAACGGACAGAAAATGTCAAAGTCCAAGGGTAACGCAGTTGACCCCTTCGAGGCTCTTGAAACCTACGGTGCTGACGCAATCCGTTGGTACTTCTATACAAACTCCGCTCCCTGGCTTCCTAACCGCTTCTACGGTAAGGCTGTTCAGGAGGGACAGAGAAAGTTTATGGGTACTCTCTGGAATACCTATGCGTTCTTTGTTCTTTATGCAAATATTGATAAGTTCGACGCTACAAAGCACGAGCTTAATTATGATAAGCTTCCCGTAATGGACAAGTGGCTCCTTTCACGTCTTAACTCAACTGTCAAGGAGGTTGACGATCACCTCTCCAACTACCGTATTCCCGAATCAGCAAAGGCACTTGAGAGCTTTGTTGACGAGCTTTCAAACTGGTACGTAAGACGCGGACGTGAGCGTTATTGGGTACAGGGTCTTCCTGAGGATAAGATCAATGCTTATATGACCCTTTACACCGCACTCGTTACTATCGCTAAGGCTTCTGCTCCTCTTATTCCCTTTATGGCAGAGGATATCTACAGAAATCTTGTATGCTCAATAGATAAGACTGCTCCCGAAAGCGTTCATCTTTGTGATTATCCCGAGGTAAACGAAGCTTATATTGACGCAGAGCTTGAAAAGAATATGAATCAGGTTCTCAATATCGTTGTTCTCGGTCGTGCAGCAAGAAACGGTGCAAACATCAAGAACCGTCAGCCTCTCGGTGCAATTACTGTTGTATCCGACAACGTTCTCGGTGAAATGTATGCAGAAATCATTCGTGAGGAGCTTAACGTTAAGAACGTAAACTTTGCAGATAATGCAGACGGTCTTGTTTCTTATACCTTCAAGCCTCAGCTTAAGACTCTCGGTCCTAAGTACGGCAAGCAGCTCGGTGAAATAAGAGCCGCTCTCGAGGGACTTGACGGCTCAGCAGCAAAGAAGGAGCTTGATTCAAAGGGCTTTATCACTCTTTCAATTTCAATCGGTGATATTGAGCTTTCTGTAGACGACCTTCTTATTACTGCAACTCAGATGGATGATTCCTTCTCACTTTCAGATAACGGAGTTACGGTTTCTCTTGATACTAAGCTTACAGATGAGCTTATTGCTGAAGGCTACGTAAGAGAGCTTATCTCCAAGATTCAGACAATGAGAAAGGATTCTGATTTCAACGTTACTGACCACATTAAGGTCGGAATTGAAACCTCAGAAAAGCTTACTGCTATAGTAAATGCAAATGCGGCTGAAATTGCAGGCGACGTTCTTGCGGATTCAGTTGCAACAGGAACACTCTATGCTATCTCAAAGGAATGGGATATCAACGGTGAAAAGGCAACCATCAGTGTTGAGGTTGTAAAGTAAAATAATAAAACAGGACTGTTCTTTGCGGACAGTCCTGAATTTTAAGGAGGATATTTATGCCTTATATTGATGTTAAGATGACAAAAAAACTTGAATTAAATCAGATAGAAGCGCTTAAATCAGAGCTCGGAAAGGCAATTGCGCTTTTTCCGGGCAAAACCGAAAGCTGGCTTATGTGTAATATCTAGGATGAAAAGAAAATGTATCTTGCCGGAAATAATGCATCCGACTGTGCATTTTTCGAGGTGAAGCTTTTCGGGCAGGTAAGTAAATCGGCAGCCGATATGTTTACACGTCATATCTGTGATTATCTTGATAAAAAGCTTTCTGTTTCACCCGACCGTGTATACGTCCGTTATGAGGGAGGAACCGACTGGGGCTGGAACGGCTCAAATTTCTGATAAAAAATCAAAGGTCTGCATTCAGCAGACCTTTTTTTATATATTAAGAATTACCGTTGCAAAATAGAAATACACAAGAAGAGAAACCGTATCAATAAGCGTTGTGATAAGGGGACTTGCCATAACTGCAGGGTCAAGTCCTATCTTTTTTGCAAGAAGGGGGAGTGCACAACCGATTAATTTAGCGGATACTATTGTAGCAAAAAGTGTGATTCCTACAACGAGTGCTACGAAAATGGTAACCTCGGGATTATTCATAAGCATATTATCTACAAGCATAACCTTGCAGATTGCTGCAACTGCAAGCACAATACCGCAAAGAATTGACACTCTTGCTTCCTTCCACATAACGCGGAAGAAATCCCTGAATTCAACCTGACCTAATGAAATACCGCGGATAACGGTAACAGATGCCTGGCTGCCGGCGTTTCCGCCCGTACCCATAAGCATAGGAATGAATGCTGTCAGAATAGGAAGAACGGCAAGTGCATTTTCAAATTTTGAGATAATCATTCCCGTAAAGGTTGATGATAACATAAGAATCATAAGCCAAGGTATACGGGAAGCCCATAATTTAAAGGCAGAGGTTTTGAGATATTCGGTATCGTTAGGTGTAATAGCCGAAATCTTAGAGAAGTCCTCTTCGGTTTCCTCCTGCATAACGTCGATAGCATCGTCAACGGTGATGATACCTACAAGTCTGTCCTCCTTGTCAACAACGGGAAGAGCGAGGAAATCGTACTTGCTGAACATCAGTGCAATATTCTCAGTGTCGGTAATTGTATTAACAGAAATAACGTTTTCCTCCATTATTTCGGAGATAACCTCATCTCTGTCTGCAAGAAGAAGGTCCTTTGCTGTAACGATACCTATAAGGTGATTCTTGTCATCCGTTACGTAGCAGGTGTAGATTGTTTCCTTGTTTACACCGACGCTTCTGATAAAGTCAAGTGATTCTTCAACTGTATATGATTTTTTGAGGCGCACAAACTCGGTGGTCATAATGCTGCCTGCGCTGTCCTCGGGGTATTTCAGCAGCTCGTTGACTGCTTTTCGCATATCGGGGGATACAACCCTTAAAATACGCTTTACAACTGTTGCGGGCATTTCTTCAATAATGTCGGCAGTATCGTCGTAATAAAGCTCGTCAAACACGTCCTTCAGCTGAGAGTCGCTGAAGAAATTAATAAGAAATTCCTGTTTATCAGTGTCCATTTCAACGAAAACCTCTGCGGCAAGCTCCTTTGGAAGAAGTCTGTATATAAGAACGGACTTCTCATCAGAAAGCTCGTCAATAATATCGTTGATATCAACAGGATTCTGTTCTTCAAGCAGAGTACGCAGCTCTGCGAATTTCTTTTCTTCAAGTAATACTAAAGCCTTTTCAATAAGCTTTACGTCTATTATTTCATCCACAAGGTATTCCTCCTTAATTTATTTGGCAAAAAGCCTGCAGGAGCAACACAAAAGGCGAGTGGGAAGGGGAATTATATTCCCGTGCAAATGAATGAGTTTATGATAATAAATTCAAAATTATAAAAGCACGTACTTCGACCGCCCGAATTTGTGCTACTATCTCCCGTATCCATAAACTCACTTCCTTTTATAAAAAATAACCGCAGACACAAACGGACTGCGGATAGCGTAAATACGTGTATCTTGCCGTCTGAGCTTTAGCTTTGCGGGGCGTGGCAGATGCCGTGTAATTGCGTTGGAATATACCTTCTTTTTTCGATATATCCTGTTTGACCGGCGCACGTTGTCTCCACCGTTTTGCGGCCGCAATCCATATCCCCGTAGTAGCCTCACCTATCGGTATTTTTATTATAAAATAAATTATACTTATCGTCAAGAAAAAATTTATAGAATATTGATTTTTATGTTGAGTTGTGTTATTATATCAAAAAACGTATTTGGAGTTGAAAATTATGGGTAAATTAAAACAGATTGACAACATGGCAGAAGAAAAGGGTAGCATTCTTGTTACTATTTGGCAGTTCGTAAAGTTCATTGTAGTAAGCCTTCTTGCTATGATTGTTCAGTTCGTTCTTCTTAACACACTTAATCTTATTCCTGCAATTCAGGAGCTTTACACTCAGGAATTCAACTGGCTCTTCTTTGCTTATCCTGTTGCAGTAGGCGGTCTTGGTTACTTTATCGTAAGCAACACTGCAAACATCGTAGCTCAGATTGTTGCTTTCTTTGTTAATAAGGAAAAGACCTTCAATTCAGGCGCAAACGTTGCAGTTGCTCTTCCTATCTACATTGTTTTCACAATTGCTCTTATCTTCTTCTCAGCTTGGCTTAATCCCACTCTTAAGGATTTACTTGTAGGCTGGAATCTTGAAGAGGTAGCAGCAAAGAATATTGCAACAATGGTTTGCTCTGCAGTTCAGTTCTTCCTTTATTTCCCTGTTGACAAGATTCTCTTCCACAAGAAGAAGGAAGAAAAGGCTGAATAAGCGATTTTACTAAAAAGAAAAGGCTGTATCGACTGATACAGCCTTAATTTATGGCTTAATGCGGTATATAATAAGGAAAGTCATTATTTTCTATTGTATTTTCTTAAGTTTTGTGTTAAATTTATTCCATATTTTGCAAGGAGCTGCCGTATGAAGGATTTTGAATTGAAGCTGACTAAGGTTGAGTCAGTAGAATTTACAAATAAATTGCCTCCGAATACAAAAATTGAGCTTCAGAATAAGTATTCTTATAACGTCGGATATTCAAAGCTCAATACCTGTCACGGTGAAATGCGTGTAGAAATTTCGGATAAGAATTCACCTGAGCGTTTCAGTCTTGTGGTTATTATGAAGGGCTTTTTTGTCACAAGGGCTGATATTTCAAAGGAAAATCTTCACGTAAAAACCTTTGATGCACTGTTTCCTCATCTCAAGGCATTTGTCAGCAATCTTACCGCAACCTCTGGCATTCCGCCCATTTATATCCCTTACGTGGATATTTCAAATCAGAGCATCTACAGATTCGAAATGGCTGACAATTTTAAGAAAAAGGACGATAAAGAGGACCAATGAAGAAAAAGGATATATTTCTTATTATCCTCAAGTGTGTTATTGCGCTCAGCTTATTTACTGTTGCAATAGTGTACTACGAGGAGCTTTCAACTATTGACGTAAAAGCGCTTGCTGACGTGACTGATAAGCTTTTTGTGCTTATAGCTCTTGTTCTTGCGGTGTATGTTATCAAGGCTCTTGTTTTTGTTGTGCCGGCTTCAGTTGTCTATGTTGCAGTCGGTGCAATTATGGCCCCTGCTATTGCCGTAGCGGTAAATCTTCTCGGTATTTTTATTGAGGTCAGTGTTACATATTTTCTCGGACGCTTCCTTGGTAAGGATGCGGTGCATGCCATGCTTTCGAAAAAGGAAATCGGCAGAAAGCTTCTTGCTAAGGATATTCAGAGCAAGACCTCGGTGCTTGTGGCAATCCGTGCCGTGCCTGCATTTCCTATTGATTTTGTAAGTCTTTTCTACGGAGCCTCAGGCTGCAGATATCTTAAATATGCTCTTCTTTCAACCGCTGGTATTGCATGGAGAGTAATTCTCTTTACTCTACTCGGTGATGCTATTTTCAGTTGGATTCCCATGGATACTATAATTCTTATTGTTATCTGTCTTATTCCCGTCGGGGTAATTTATTATCTTATAAAGAAATTTATTCTTGAACCGAAAAAAGCACAGAAACCTGAAGAAAACGGATGTGAATGATATGAAGCTTACAGTAATTGGCGGCGGTGGTGTCCGCTCAATGTTTCTTGCCCGTTCAATAGCGGCAAGGGCATCAGACCTCGGCATAAAAGAGCTTGTGTTTATGGATAACGATGAAAAAAAGCTCAGTATCTTCGGAAAAATGGCGCAGAAGGTGTCTACGCTTATTGCTCCCTCTCTTGCGTTTTTTCTTACTACCGATATTTTTGAGGCTGTCAAGGATGCTGATTACGTTATTACTACAATTCGCGTAGGTGGAGATTCTCTTCGTGTTGCCGATGAACGAGCAGCACTCAATGAGGGCGTAATAGGGCAGGAAACTACAGGTGCTGCAGGCTTCAGCTTTGCTATGCGAAGTATCCCCGTGCTTTGCTCCTACTGCGAAATTATAAAGAAATTTGCAAAGCCCGGCGTAAAGGTGTTTAACTTTACAAATCCTGCGGGGCTTGTTTCACAGGCTCTCAGTGACAAGGGCTATGATTTTACATACGGAATATGTGATGCGCCCAGCGGTATGCTTCATAGCTTTGCAGAGCTTCTCGGAGCTTCTGCATCAAGAGTGTACGGTGATATATACGGGCTTAATCATCTTTCTTTTTTCAATTCTGTCACACTTGACGGAGAGAACGTTCTTGAAGAAATTATCAATAATGACAAGGCGTACGTTGATACGGACCTTCGCTATTTTGACAGGTCTATGCTTATTGAGAGAAATTTCATTCCTAATGAATATCTCTATTATTTCTTCAACCGTGAAAGTGCTCTTTCCAATATCCTCAGTGCAGAAAAAACCAGGGGAGAGCAGATTGAGGAAATCAACAGGCTTATGATTGATGAGCTCAGCAGTATTGATATTGACAATGACTTTAATACTGCTCTTTCGGTTTTTGAAAAATATTACGGTATGCGTGAAAACTCTTATATGGCAAGCGAAACGGGTGTTCAACGTCAGAAAAAGTGGAAATTTGATATTTTTGCACCCGATGACGGCGGATATGCAGGCGTCGCTCTGCGCTTTATTGATATCATCAATAGCGGTAAGGCTGGGGAGATGATTTTCTGCACAAGAAACAACGGTGCGCTGACCTTCCTTGAAGACAGTGACATTGTTGAAATTACCTGTAAGGTAAGCGCTGACGGTGTTGTGCCCAAACAATTCAGTGAAGCTGATACTGACTCCTATGCGGCAGAGCTTATCAGGAGAATGAAGCAGTACGAAAGAACTGCCGCAAAAGCAATTCTTAATAAGGATAAGCAGCTTGCAACAGAGGCTATTGCTCTTCATCCTCTTGTGGAATCCTATGCTATTGCAAAAAAGCTTGTTGAAAAATATATAGAGCTTAATGCAGATTATTGCGCAGGCTGGTAAAAAAAATCCGTAGTCATTCAGACTACGGATTTTTTTGTTTATTAAAGGAGCTTTGCTGCTTCCTTGTCGATAAGAAGAATTGCATCCTTATGATTCTGAAGAACTGAAGCAGGCACCATAGGAGTAACCTCCCCCTGAATTGTAGCCTTGATAGCCTCAGCCTTTGATGCACCTGTAGCTATAAGAACAATCTTCTTTGCCTTCATAATGGAATTGATGCCCATTGTAAGTGCGTATCTGGGCATTGAATCATTATCAAAATAAATGCTGTTTGACTTGATTGTGCTGTCGGTAAGCTTAACCTTGAAGGTGCCGTCAGAGAAGGTATCACTGGGCTCGTTGAAGCCGATATGACCGTTCGTGCCGATGCCGAGAAGCTGAATGTCAACGCCGCCTTCAGCGTCAATCATAGCGTCGTAAGCCTTTGCGTGTGCATCGGGATCAGCAGCATTTCCGTCGGGAATATGTACGTTTTCTTCCTTGATGTCAACGCTGTTGAAAAGGTTTTCGTGCATAAAGGTGTAATAACTGTTCTTGTCATCACGGGGAAGGTCACAGTATTCGTCAAGGTTAAAGGTTTTAACCTTAGCAAAGCTGATTTCTCCCATGTTATATCTTCTGATAAGCTCGTTATATGTCTTAACGGGAGAAGCACCTGTTGCAAGACCTAATATACATTCGGGCTTGCTCTTAAGAAGCTCTGTGAAGATGTCCGCACAGGCAATTGCAATTTCATCTGCGTTGTTGAAAATTCTTACGTCCATATTTAACCTCCGATGGGTGATTTTATAATAATTATAATATTAAAAAATTACAAAGTCAATAATAAATAAAAATATGATTTATGATGAAAATACTTGTATTTGGTAAAACTGTATGTTAAAATTATATAAAATTTATTCGGAGGCTTATTATGGCTGATAATATTTCTTTCCGCTCATCAATGAACGGCTTTAACAGAAACGACGTAATTTCCTATATCGATGCACTTCTTGCTGAAAGATCAAGTCTGCTTCTTCGTATCTCCAATCTTGAAAAGCAGATCACAGATGTTAAGACGGACTGCGAAAAGCAGATTAACACCTACAGGGATTCAGCTCTTAATTCCGCTTGCTCTAATGAAAGCACTATTTCGCGTCTTGAAAATGAAGCAGCAGCTCTTAAGGCTGAAAATGCAGCTCTTGCTGCAGCATTCGAAGCCAAAACAGAAAAGGAGGCTGCGCTCACTGCTGAGCTTGAAGCCTCAAAGCTTGCTAATGCTGCACTCATGAATGAAATGTCTGCATATGAGGACAAAAAGAGCGATAAGTGTGCTGATTGCGATATCGCAAAGGTATACGAAGCACGCCTTGGCGCGGCTATGCTTGACGCTAAGCGCTTTTCAGAAATTCTTGTAAAGGAAGCTAACGATAAGGCAGCAGATCTTTTCGATAACGCATTCTCTTCCGCACAGCTTACCTCTGAAAAGGCAGGAGCTATTGCAGAGAGCATTACTGAAATCAGCAATCAGTTCAACGTTTCCTTTAAGGTGCTTCTTGATAATATGCGAGTTCTCGGTAAAACTCTTGACTCCTTCAAGAATGACATCAAGCTTACCGGGGAAAAGTTTGATTTTACAACTGATTTCGTTTCACTTACAGGTGAATCTGCAATAGAAATCAGCTTTGATGCAGCCGATGCAAAGGATGACGTTATTACTCTTCGCAAAACTGATGTTAATTTTGACGACGCTGACGAATTTGATTTCAGAGTTGACGTAAATGACTGATATTCATATTTCTGTCACAGAGCTTTCTGAAAGAGTAAATGAGCTTTACGCAGGTGACAAGGTATACCTTACAGGCACGGTATATACCGCCCGCGATGCCGCTCACCTTCGTCTTATAAGACTTCTTGAAAACGGCCGGTCTTTGCCTTTTGATGTAAAGGGTGCAGTTATATATTTTGCAGGACCTACACCCGCTAAGCCTGACGGTACGATCGGTAGCTTCGGACCTACTACCTCTGCGAGAATGGATCCTTTTTCGCAGACGCTGCTTGACAAGGGACTTCTCGGCATGATAGGCAAGGGAAACAGAAGCGCAGATGTAAACGAGGCTCTTGTCAGAAATAAGGCAGTATATTTCTGTGCCGGTGGCGGCTTCGGCGCTCTTATCAGTGAAAGCATACTTAGTGTTGAGGAAATTGCCTTTCCCGAGCTTGGTTGTGAAAGCATCAAGCGTCTTGAGGTGCGTGATATGCCTCTTGTGGTTGCCTCTGACTGTCACAGTAACTCAATTTTTAATCGTAACTAAAGGTGAAAATATGTCCAATGAACGACTTCTTGATTTAAGAAGGAAGATAATTCAGAAAGAATTTTCCCGTATGAATAATATGCAGTTTAAGGCAGTGACCACTGTTAAGGGGCCGCTGCTTATTCTTGCAGGTGCGGGAAGCGGTAAAACTACCGTTATAGTAAACAGAATAACAAATCTGATCAAGTACGGAAATGCTTATAATTCCGATAAGATATATTCTTTTTCGGATAATATTGAGGAGCTTTTTGAGAGATACCTTGCGGGAGATTCTGCGGTTTATCCTGAAATTTCCGATGCTCTCAGTGTAGATGCACCCGAGCCCTGGCAGATTCTTGCTATTACCTTCACCAATAAAGCCGCCAATGAACTGAAGGAAAGACTTGTGAATAATCTTGGTGAGCCCGGTAATGAAATATGGGCAAGCACCTTCCATTCCGCCTGTGTAAGAATTCTCCGTCGCTTCTGTGACAGAATAGGCTTTTCAAATCATTTTACTATTTATGATACCGATGATGCTAAAAGGCTAATGAAGGAATGTCAGCGTCAGCTTAATATAGACGATAAGTACCTTGCGGCAAAGGCGATTCTTAATGAAATCAGCCGTGCAAAGGACAGCCTTATTGACGTTGATGAATATGCTGAAAGCACCGGAAGAGATATAAGGAAGGACGATATTGCAAAGGCATACGCGAGATATCAGCAGCTTCTCAAGGAAGCCGATGCTATGGACTTTGACGATATTATTTTTAATACCGTAAAGCTTTTACAGAGCGACAGAGAGGTTCTTGAATATTACAGAAACCGTTTCAGATACATAATGGTTGATGAGTATCAGGACACAAACCACGCTCAGTATGTGCTTGTAAGCCTTCTTGCAGGCGGTCATAATAACCTTTGTGTTGTTGGTGACGATGACCAGAGTATTTATAGCTTCCGCGGTGCTACAATTGAAAACATTCTCAGCTTCGAGGAGCAGTTCGGTAACGCAATGGTTATCCGTCTTGAGGAAAATTATCGTTCAACTCAGACTATTCTCGATGCTGCAAACGCAGTTATTGCCCATAACAGTGAGAGAAAGGGCAAGAGCCTCTGGACCTCTAACGGTATGGGCGATAAGATTGTTCTTAAGGCATGTAACGATGATATTGAGGAAGGTAACTTCGTTGCAACAAGCATTATGAACAATTCAATAGATAATAACGTTCCTTTTTCCGATAATGCAGTTCTTTACAGAATGAATGCGCAGTCAAATAATATTGAACGCTCACTTGTAAAGCAGGGCATTCCCTACAGAATCATAGGTGGTCACCGCTTCTATGACAGAAAGGAAATCAAGGATGCGCTGGCATATCTTGCAGTTGTTTCCAACCCCAATGATAACGTACGCTTAAGACGTATTATTAACGAGCCAAAGCGTGGTATTGGTGAAACAACAATGAACAATCTTTCCGAAATATCATCCCGGCTCGGCGAAAGCGTGTTCTATCTTATGGAGCATTCAGATGAATATGCCGTGCTTTCAAGAAGCTCAGGCAAGCTCAAGCTTTTTGCAAAGATGATTACCGCCTTTTCAATGCTTCGCGAAAGCAATTCTATAGCTGACCTTTTCAGAATTATAATGAATGAAACCGGCTATATTGAAGCTCTTGCAACCGATGAAAAGAAGGAAGAAAGAATCGAAAACCTTAACGAATTATATTCTACTATTGCACGATATGAGGAAGAGAACGCTGACGGTGCTACTCTTGAAGGCTTCCTTGAGGAGGTTGCTCTTCTTTCCGACATCGACAATTACGATACCGAGCTTGATACCGTTACGCTTATGACGCTTCATTCTGCTAAGGGACTTGAATTTCCTCACGTTTATATTGTGGGCTTTGAAAACGGCGTATTTCCGTCGATGCAGTCCATAAGTGAGCCCTTCCTTATGGAGGAGGAAAGACGTCTTGCATATGTTGGTATAACCCGTGCTAAGAAAAAGCTTCACATTACACGCGCGCTTAGTAGAATGCAGTTCGGTAAAACAAGTATGAATCCTCCCTCGAAATTCATAAGTGAGATTCCCCTTGAGCTTATTGATGATATTTCCGCCCCCTCACAGAGCCGCTACTCTTCATACTCTGAAAGAGGCTACTCGGGCGGCTACTCGGGCGGATATTCAGGCGGATATTCTTATGCATCTCGCGGCGTTGACGGTGAAATGGATTACAGCTCTTATTCTTATCCCTCAACAAAAAAGAAAACAGGTGATTCCTTCAGGTCTTCTGTTGTTGAAAGCAATAATCGCGCAAGCGCACCTGCAAAGGCTTCATCCTCTTCAGGAAATCTCCGAGCAGGTGACTGTGTAAATCATAAAAAGTTCGGGAACGGTATGGTTGTTTCCGCAAAGCCTCTTGGTAACGACGTGCTCTTAGAGGTAGCCTTTGACACCGTAGGCACAAAGAAGCTTATGGAGGGTATGGCAAATCTTCAAAAAATATAACCCTCTGAAAACAGAGGGTTAACAGCTTAAACAGTTATGTGATTGAATCTTATGTTTACGACTTCCTTTTCCTTGTTGAAGCGGTAGATGCTCATTATAAGACCGATGCCGATATAGATGCAAAGGTTTGATGAGCCGCCTGCGCTGAAGAAGGGAAGGGTGATACCGATAACGGGGAATATTTTAAGACACATTCCTATGTTTATAATCACCTGTGCGGCAAACATCGCTGCCATGCCGTAGCACATAAGTGAGGTTGCGTTTTCCTTTGCCTTGACGCCGACGCTGATTATCTTTATGATAATAAAGGCTAAAAGTGCAAGTGCGAGAATGCAACCGATAAGTCCTAACTGCTCTGCGATACAGGTGAAAATCATATCGTTTTCGCTTTCGGGAACAATTTCATTGTTTGTGTATTCTCCCTTAAAAAGTCCCTGTCCTGTAAGACCGCCTGAGGCGATAGCCTCAAGTCCTCGCTCCTGCTGATACATGATATCGGGATATCTTTCAGGATAAATCAGTCCGAGGAATCGCTCCTTCTGTGTTTCACTGAAGAAGAAATACCATATACCCGGCATAGCGGCACAAACTGCTGCAAGTCCGAGAACGAAATATCTCATCTGAACACCTGCGCAGAATAGCATTGTTACAAGAATTATCATAAATACGAGTGCGCTTCCCAGGTCGCCCGTAAGAATAACAAGACCTGTGGGAATCATTCCGTGCACAAGAAGACCTGCAAGATGGAATATGCTTTTGAGCTTATCCTGAACAAGCTCAAGATGCATTCCGAAGGTTATGATAAAGCCGATTTTTACAAGCTCGGATGGCTGAAAGTAAAGTCCCGTGCCGCCGAGAGAAATCCATGTTTTTGCGTCGGGTCTTTCAGCAGGACCAACGCCGATTATGAACAGAAGCATCATCATTATTATGCACGCAGCACCTATAAGCGGGAACATTTTTATTATAAACTGATAGTCTATGAAGGATATTATGATTGCAAACACTATTCCTACACCAACTGCAAGAAGCATAGTTCTTGCATCTCGTGAGATTATGCTTCCTTCTTCAATGCCGAGCATCGTCGCGCTGTGAACCATAAGTGTTCCGAAAAATGACGCCGCGGCACATAGCAGCAGTAATATAATATCTGTTTCAAGAACAGACGATTTTATAATTCTTATTAATTTTGACATTTTTACACTCCGAAAAAGTTATAGGCATATTATAAATGCTTGAAAATAATTTTTCAATAGAAATCTTTTTAATGGAGAAATATTATGAAAGAGTATTTTTCTTACAGTGAAGCCGATACAATGAAAATCGCACAGGAAATATGCTCACAGATTCCGGCAGGAACTGTTGTTGCATTCTCCGGCGGTATGGGTATGGGCAAAACTGCCTTCGTCCGAGGAGCAATAAAGGCTTACGGCAACGAATCCTTTGTCAGCTCGCCGACGTTTTCTCTCGTGCACGAATATTCCGGGAATCCCACTGTTTATCATTTTGATATGTACAGGGTACAGGACCTTGACGATCTTTATTCCACGGGATTTTTTGATTATCTTGACGGTGATTCCGTTCTTTTTATAGAATGGAGTGAAAATATCACCGACGCATTACCCGAAAATACAGTTTATGTTAATATAGAAAAGGGCGATGAGCCCGATTACAGAAAAATTACGGTAACGGGAGGTAATTTTTGATGATTATTCTCGGAATTGATACAACCGCCGTTTCTGCAGGTGCTGCCATAATAAAGGACGGAAAGCTTCTTGCAGAAACCTACATCAATTCAGGTCTGACTCACTCGCAGACACTTCTGACACTTATAGATTCTGCACTGAATCTCGTAAGTCTTAAAATTGCAGATATAGATGCCTTTGCCGTAGCTAACGGCCCCGGCTCTTTTACGGGTGTCAGAATCGGCGTGTCTGCCGTAAAGGGGCTTTGCTTTGCCGGCAACAAGCCCTGTGTGCCTGTATCTACTCTTGAGGCGCTTGCTAATTCCGTTGACCTTGACGGCTTTATAATTTGTCCTGTTATGGATGCAAGATGTATGCAGGTTTATACTGCTTTGTTTGAAAAGCAGGGCGACGAGCTTGTAAGACTTGCTGAGGATGCACCAAAAACTCTTCAGGAGCTTTATGATGAACTTAAGACCTATAACAAGAAAATTATCCTTGTTGGTGACGGAGCCGACGTTTCTTATAAGTTTTTCTCCGAAAAAGACCTCGATGTGAGAAAATTTTCTGAAATTTTTAAATTTCAGCATGCTTCAGCAGTTGCAATTACTGCTTACAGAAACTATAATAAAGGTGTAGAATTTATTTCTGCCGATAAGCTCTTGCCCTCATATCTCAGACTTTCGCAGGCAGAAAGAGAATTAAAGAAATCAGGAGATGTTAAAAAATGATAGCTTTAAGCAGTGACCACGCAGGCTTTCCCCTTAAGGAAGCAATAAAGGAATATTTTGTTGAAAATAATATTGAGTTTGAGGATTGCGGTGCATACAGCACTGACAGTGTAGATTATCCTTATCAGGCAAAGAAGGCATGTGATCTCGTTGTCAGCGGTAAGTGTGACAAAGCAATTCTTTGCTGCGGTACAGGTATTGGCATTTCAATGGCGGCTAATAAGGTTAAGGGTATCCGTGCTGCCTGCTGCTCTGACTATTTCAGTGCAAAATTCACAAGACTTCATAATGATGCAAATGCTCTTTGTCTTGGAGCACGCGTAATCGGTGTCGGTGCAGCTCTTGAGCTTGTTGACGTCTTTATCAATACTGAGTTTGAAGGCGGCAGACATCAGAGACGTGTAGACCAGATAACTGAAATTGAAAATATGTAATTTTATCTGAAAGGAAGTATATGGATATGGCAAACGTTACTATTACAAATCATCCTCTTATTCAGCACAAATTATCAATTATCAGAGATAAGCGTACCTCTTCAAAGATTTTCAGAGAAATCATAAGCGAAATTGCTATGCTTATGTGCTATGAGGCAACAAGAGATCTTGAGCTTACAGAGGTGGAAATTGAAACACCCGTGGCAGTTGCCAAGGTAAAGAAGCTTTCAGGTAAGAAGCTTGCTGTTGTACCTATTCTCCGTGCAGGACTCGGAATGGTTGATGGTATGGTTGCTCTTATTCCTTCTGCAAGAATAGGTCATATCGGTCTTTACAGAGATCCCGAAACCCTTATGCCTGTTGAGTATTACTGCAAGCTTCCTTCTGATATCCAAGAAAGAGACGTTATTGTTGTAGACCCCATGTGTGCAACCGGCGGAAGTGCTATTGATGCAATTACTCTTATTAAGAAAAGAGGCCCCAAGCACATTAAGTTCGTTTGTACTCTTGCTGCTCCTGAGGGGATCAAGGCTCTCACAGAGGCTCATCCTGATGTTGATGTTTACTGTGCCGCATTGGATGAATGCCTTAATGACCACGGCTACATAGTTCCCGGTCTTGGTGATGCCGGCGACAGAATCTTCGGCACAAAATAACATATTATACAGAAAAAGGAGGTAGTTTTAACTGCCTCCTTTTTTTTATTCACAAAGCTCTCCGTAGCAAAGCTCATCAGTTGCCGAGGTGATTTTTACTTTACGGATTTCACCGCACAGGTCTTCTGAAGAATTTATGCTTACGGGTGTGTAGTTTTCGGTGTATCCCTGGATTGTGCTGCCCTTTGGTGTTTCAAAAAGCACGTTTACTGTTTTTCCGACAAGCTCGTCAAGAAAGCGGTTTCTGATTTTATCGCATTCACTCTGAAGATATGCACATCTCTGATTTTTGACTGCATTTTCAATTTTGTCGGTATATTTGTATGCTACCGTGCCCATCCTTGGTGAGAAGGGGAATACGTGCACCTTCATAAAGCCGCACTTTTTTGCAAAATCCACCGTTTCATTGAAGTGAACGTCGGATTCGCCGGGGAAGCCAACGATAATATCCGTTGTAAGTGAAAGGTCAGGGAATACTTTTTTTAGCTTATTACATAGTGTAAAATATTCCTCAGCCGTATAGTGGCGGTTCATTCTTCTGAGAATGGGGTCGCTGCCGCTTTGAAGAGATAAATGGAACTGAGGACAGAATTTTTTCATTGCGGAAAGTCTTTCAATAACCTCATCTGTTATATGGTCGGGCTCAAGCGAGCCGAGTCGTATTCTTTCAATTCCCTTGGTGTTTTCCGCAAGCTCAAGCGCATCGCAGATGCTTTCGCCTATATCAACGCCGTAGGCTGAAAGATTTATGCCGACAAAAACTACCTCCTTGTAGCCTGCCTCGGAAAGAGCTTCGAGCTCATCTCTTATATCATCAAGCGGACGTGAGCGTGAAAAGCCTCGTGCTTTAGGAATAATGCAGTATGAGCAATATCTGTTGCAGCCGTCCTGAATCTTTATAAAGGCTCTTGTGTGACCGTCAAAGCTTGTGATTTTATTGCCGCAGTATATGTCCTCCTGCTTATGTGCCTTTGTGCGTACAATTCTGTTTTTGGTAGTAATGTATTCCGAAATTGTGTCCGCTAACTCTGAATTTGAGCGGTTGCCGAGAACAATATCGGCTTCGGTTAGCTCAGCAGCCTCTTCGGGAAAAGCTTGTGGAAAGCAGCCGGTAAGAGCAATAATCGCATTTGGATTCTTGCTTCTGAATTTTCTTACCGCCTGTCTTGATTTTCTTGAGCTTTCAGCTGTAACCGTGCAGGAATTAACGACGTAAATATCTGCAATTCCTCTGTGGCTTACAGCCTTGTAGCCCTTTTGCTGCATAGCACAAAGCATTTCCTGTGTTTCATATTGATTAACCTTACAGCCTAAGGTGTAAAAAGCAACAGTCATTATTTTACCTCATGATATATTTTACTTAATTATAAACAATTAAACATATATAATCAATGCTTTTTTTGCATTAAAGCCTGTGCCTGTACATAATTTAGTTTTAAGGAGGAATCAATATGAAAAGATTTTTATGTGCAATAATTTTGGTGCTTCTGACTGTGCTTACGGTATGTGAAGCATCTGCATCAGAAGCTGAAGCAGAACAGCGCGATATTCTTACAGTTTCAGCTGTTGCCCCCGAGCTTGGAGTAAAAGCGAAGGCGTGGGCTCTTATGGACGTGAATACGGGTACGTTTATTGCAGGGAACAATGAAAATGAGCTTATGTATCCTGCTTCAGTTACAAAAATTATGACCTTGCTTCTTGTGTGTGAAGCAATTGAGCAGGGAAAGCTGACACTTGATATGGAAATTGTCTGCAGTCATTCAGCAGCAGATAAGGGCGGCTCGCAGATATGGCTTGAGGCGGGTGAAATTATGACCGTACACGACCTTCTTAAGGCAACTGTAGTTTACAGTGCAAATGATGCCTGCTGTCTTCTCGGTGAGACAATTGCAGGCTCTGAGGAAGCCTTTTGCCATCTTATGAACAATAAGGCACGGGAGCTTGGTATGATTAATACAAATTTTGATAACTGCACGGGACTTGATGATGATACTGATACTCATAAAACAACGGCCGCTGATATTGCGATTATGTCTTGTGCACTGCTTAAATACGGCGTTATAAAGGAGTATACGGGAATATGGATGGATACTCTGCGCGGCGGTGAAACTCAGCTTGTTAATACAAATAAGCTTATAAGGACCTACCCCGGTGCTACAGGTCTTAAAACGGGAACAACAAGTAAGGCAGGCTGCTGCGTAGCCGCCTCTGCAGAAAGGGACGGACTTGAGCTTGTTGCGGTTGTTCTCGGGGCAGAAAACAGTAACGACAGGTTCAACGGCGCAAAGGCTATTCTTGATTACGGCTTTGCGAATTATGAAATATATACGCCGGATTCATCCGGGGCCTATCCTGAGAGCATAAGCGTGTCTCACGGAACAAAGGAAAGCGTTAGTCTTTCACATTTCGATTGTGATGAATTTCTTGTCAATAAGGGGATAAGGGACAAAATAGAAGCAGTCACCGAAATCAGCGAATCAATTACGGCTCCCTTTGAAAAGGGGAGTGTCGTCGGTGAAATTACATATAAGATAAATGATAAGGTGCTCGGCAAATCTCAGGTGTTTACTGCAGAGTCATGTGAGGAAATGACCTTTGTCAAAGCTATCCTTAGCATTTTGAAATCGGTCAAAAAATATTAATTTTTTTCAACTTTCTATTGAAAAAGTGAAAGGATTATAGTAAAATATAATAAAAATATGCACATTCGGAGGAAAAGTAATAAATGTCCTTAAAACTTAACGGCAAATATCTCGGTTCATTTGTAACTGACGAAGAATTGATTGCAATTGAACCTGAAGTTCGAAAGGCACATTCTTTGCTAAACGAAAACGCATCAGAAGCACTCGGCAATGATTTCCACGGTTGGCTTAAGTTACCGATTGACTATGATAAAGAAGAGTTCGCAAGAATCAAGCAAAGCGCAGAAAAAATTATTTCCGATTCAGAAGTACTTGTAGTTATCGGTATCGGTGGTTCATATCTCGGCGCAAGAGCAGCCATTGAATTTGTTAAATCAAAAAATTACAATATCACCGCAAAGGGAACACCTAAAATTTTCTTTGTGGGTAACAGTATTTCTCCCACTGAAATTTCAGAGATTTACTCAATCTGTGAAAACTGCAATTTCTCGGTAAACGTAATTTCAAAGTCAGGCACAACAACAGAGCCTGCAATTGCATTCAGAGTATTCAAGGGGCTTCTTGAAAAGAAGTATTCTGCACAAGAGGCTGCTTCAAGAATATACGTTACAACAGACAAATGTAAGGGTACACTTAAGTCACTCGCTGACAGAATGGGCTACGAAACCTTTGTTGTGCCCGATGACGTAGGCGGCAGATTCTCAGTTCTTACTGCAGTAGGTCTTCTTCCTATTGCTTGTGCAGGAATTGATGTTGATAAGCTTATGAAGGGTGCTGCTGATTCAGTTGAAAAGTATAACGTGCCCGATATAAGCGTAAACGATTGCTATAAATACGCTGCAATCAGAAACGTTCTTTACAGAAAGGGTAAGAAGGTTGAAATGTTCGTGTCCTACGAGCCCGACTTTACTCTTATGAATGAATGGTTCAAACAGCTTTACGGCGAAAGTGAAGGCAAGGAAAATAAGGGTATTTTCCCTGCATCGGCTATTTATTCAACCGATCTTCATTCTCTCGGTCAGTATGTTCAGGAGGGTGAGCGTCACCTTTTTGAAACCGTATTCACCTTCAACACTCCCAAGAATGAGCTTGTGATTGAAAGTGACCCCGAGAATATCGACGGACTTAATTTCCTTGCAGGCAAGGGAATGTCATATATAAACAAAAAGGCTTTTGAGGGTACTGTACTTGCACATACCGACGGCGGTGTTCCCAATATCGTCATTGAAGCTGAAAAAATGGATGAGGAGCACCTCGGTGAAATGATTTATTTCTTCGAAAAGGCATGTGCTGTATCAGGCTACGTGCTCGGTGTTAATCCCTTTGATCAGCCCGGTGTTGAAAGCTACAAGAAGAATATGTTTGCTCTTCTCGGTAAGCCCGGTTATGAAGAGCTTGCAGAACAACTCAAGGCAAGACTCAACTAAAAAAGGAAAAAATCTGAAAGGATTGGTTATTTATGGTTAAACTTTTAATTGGTGAAAAAGGCACAGGCAAGACAAAGAAACTTATCAACTGCGTTAATGCGGCTCTTGACAAGTCAAACGGCCACGTTGTATGTGTTGAAAAGGATGACCTTCTCAGATATCAGATAAGCTACAAGGTAAGACTTCTTGCTGCAAGCAACTACAGCATTGAAGGCTACGATGCATTCTACGGCTTCCTCAGCGGTCTTTGCGCAGGCGATCACGACATCACTGATATTCTCATTGATGCAACACTTAAAATCGGCGGCAGAGATTACGAAGCTCTTGCGAATTTCCTTGTAAAGGTTGCAAGCCTTTCAGCTCTCTCCGGAACAGATTTCACCTTCACAGTTTCAACTGAAAAGGCAAATCTTCCCGCAAAGATTTTTGAGGTTTGTGAAGCTGAATAAAAATTCTTAAAAATTATATCAAATTTCGCAGATTTCCTGTTGACAAACAGGGAATCTGCATATATAATGATTGTTGTTGTGTTTTTAGGGTAACTATGCTTAAAAATAGGAGGAAGTAAAAAGTGTATCTTGAACTTGATGCTGTGTTTAATAATGACGGTGAAAGTTTAG
>JAZTWN010000060.1:0-1935 GCA_045635905.1 Acutalibacteraceae bacterium | reverse complement strand
CCTGTAAGGGAAAGGATACGGCCATTGTTTTTGCAATAGCCTCGGCAATCTTCGGCCTGTGTGAGTTTATATGTATAATGAATTCTCCGAAGGCGCTTTTTCTTCTGCTTGCAGGTATTCTCATAATAAACGTGCTTTTTACGGTAGCACAGCACGAAAATGAAAATGAGGACGGATAAAAAAAGGAGCACGACACGGAGTCGTGCTCTGTTTTTTATGGGGAAGTGAAGGTGAAGGTTACAGGCACGGAGTGCTTGTGATAGGCGCTTTCGGCGGTGACCGTCAGAGTATATGTGCCGTGGGGAAGGGTGCCTGCAGGTATCGTGAAGCCCTGTGTGGTCTTTTCGGAGATTATATAGTAATCCGATATTATTTCATCATTGTATACGGTTTTTTCTGCCTCATTTTTTATTGTCAGCTCATAACCGTGAACGATAAAGCCCTCGGGAACGGCAGCTCTTGTGAATTCAATTCTTACGTCACCGTTTTCCGTGGTGCTTGCCTGCGCCCTTGCGTCTTCGGGGAATACGGGGGCTTCGTCGTGAGCCTTCATATTCTTGTAGGTATAGGCATAGGTGCTTTCGTCATTGATGTTTTCTATGTAGTAATCGCAGAAAAATGTATCGGAAATAAGGTCATAGCCACGAAGCCTTATTCTGCCGTCGGAGTCTGCCTCGGCAACTAAAAACTGTGCGGCATCCTCATAGCCCTCGGGATGCTGACCTACAACATAGTTTTTGTCAAGCTCGAAGCGTGCCATAGCGCCCACGCCCACGCTTGTGTAGCTTGTCTGATTAATGCTTCTGGGGTCGTTAAGAGGGAAATGGGAATGTCCCGAGAAATTAATTACCTTGTTGTGCCCGGCAAAAACAGGATTAAGCTGAGGAGTGCACCAGATGCTGCTTCCGTATACCGTGCCGAAGGGGTGGGGATGCTGGAAAACGAAAACAGGCTTGTCACCTGCGGTTTTTTCTGCTTCCTCTATTGCGGAATCAAGCCATATAAGGCTTTTCGGAGTAAAGGTCCACTCCGTTAAGGAGCGCTCACCCGAGAAGGCAATAAGGGAAAAGCCGTTGATTTCAAATACCTCGTTTGCAGAGTGAGGGAAATATTTTTCAAAAAGCTCATTGTAGCTTTCTGTCTTGAATTCGTGATTGCCGAGCACGTTTATATAGAGTGTTTCTTCGCGGATGTTTTCCTTTAATACGGCGGCGTATGCCTCATAATCGGGCTCGGTGCCGATGCTTGAAAAGTCACCAAGCCCTATAAATGCATCAACGCCCTTATAGTCTTCGGAATTGTCAAAAAGGGAATATGCGGTGCTTATCATATCCGCCACGTTTTCATTTTCATTGTGGGTGTCGGTGTATATGATAAGTCTTATTTCGGGGATAAAGTCTTCGTCGGCTGCGGGCAGCGCATCGCTTACGGTGCCCCGCGTCATCTGCACACCGCCCCATATAAGCGTTACCGCACACAGTAAGGTGAGAATTGTCAATATGCTTACGATAAAAATTGAAGCTGCCTTTATTGTGCTTTTCAGTATTTTTTTCATATATCACACCTCTTTGCTTTATATTTCAATAATAACTCTTTCTCTGTGTTGTGTCAATTCAAACCGCCCTCCACGCAGGGTTGTTTTGAGTGAATGCTTATATGTGGAAGATGAGCAGCCTGCTTATCGCAAAAAATATGCAAAATTTCACTTTTATGAGGCGATTTTCAACTTCGACTTTTGTGTGGTCAATTTTGATACAACGAAACTAATCTTTTGAGGCATGCTGTTAGAAATCCTTATACTGCAAAGCTTTTTAGATAAAGAAAAAGAACGAAAGTTGCAATACCGTTGGTATCATAACTTTCGTTCTTATATGGTGGAGGCGAGGGGAGTTGCCGGCTGCTGCGGTGTCCCTTGCATCCGATGGCTCGGCACCC
>JAZTWN010000059.1:0-4905 GCA_045635905.1 Acutalibacteraceae bacterium | reverse complement strand
TGCGGCATTACCGTTTCTCAGGTGCGCTCGGCGCTCGACTGCTTTGTCCGTGACGGCGGCATAAAAACCGAAGGCCGCGGTCGCCACGGAATACTTATCACCCTGCTTGAGCCCTTCAGGGCAGAATACCCGAAAAAGCCTCAGCCCACAGGGGGGATATATAAGAAGAATAATACCGATACGTATACCCCCGATCCTAACGCCTCCTATGACCTTCTGCGCGCCGAGCAACGCGCAAGACAACAGGTGCCGAAGCTGAAGAAGAGGCAATAGACGACAGACGCTGGCGATGTGCCAGAAGCCCACAAATATAAGAAAGGATATTTATGAAAACATTAAACCTTGGTGTTCCCAGTGAGAAGCAGATGATGTTTCTTACGGATACGCACCGATATATTGCCTTCGGGGGTGCCCGAGGGGGTGGCAAGAGCTGGGCAGTCCGTATGAAGGCGGTGCTGCTTGCCTTCAATTATCCCGGCATAAAAATTATGATTGTCCGTCGCACCTATCCTGAGCTTCGCAGTAATCACATAGAGCCGCTGAAGCTGCTTTTGGGTGACACGGCGGTCTACAAGGACTCCACCAAGGAGTTCACCTTTCCCACAGGCTCGGTGCTGATGTTCCGTCACTGTGCAAACTCCACCGACATCGACAAATATCAGGGCACCGAGGTGGACGTGCTTTTCCTTGACGAGGCAACTCAGCTGACCGAGGCGGAGTTTGACCGTCTGCGCGCCTGTGTGCGAGGGGTAAACGATTTTCCCAAGCGCATTTATCTTACCTGCAACCCGGGTGGTGTGGGGCACGGCTTCGTGAAGCGTCTTTTCGTTGACCGCCGCTTCAAGGAAACGGAAAATCCCGAGGATTACACCTTTATTCAGAGCTTTGTAACCGACAATCACGCACTTATGGAGGCTGACCCCGACTACGTAAAGCAGCTTGAGGCACTGCCCCCAAAGCTTCGGAAGGCGTGGCTTCTCGGTGAGTGGGATTTGTTCGAGGGACAGTTTTTCGAGGAATTCCGCGATGACCCCGAGCACTATGACGACCGCCGCTACACCCACGTTATAGCACCCTTTGAGATACCGCCCGACTGGCGCATTGTGCGAAGCTTCGACTTCGGCTTCCGCCGTCCCTTTTCCTGTGACTGGTGGGCAATCGACTACGAGGGCAGAGCCTATCTTATTCTTCAGCTTTACGGCTGCACCGACACTCCCAACGACGGTGTGAAATGGCATCCCGATAAAATCTTTTCCGAAATTCACCGCATTGAGCGCGAGCACCGCTGGCTTCGCGGCAAGTGCATTGACGGTGTAGCCGACCCCTCAATATGGGACAACTCAAGGGGTGAGGCAATTGTGGAGGCCGCCGACCGCCATTTCGTGTATTTCGGCAAGGGTGACAACAAGCGAATTCCCGGGTGGATGCAGTGCCACTACCGTCTTGCCTTTGACCCGGAGGGCAGACCTATGGTGTATTTCTTCAACACCTGCCGTGCTGCCATACGCACCCTGCCTCTTCTGCAGTTTTCCGATACCTGCCCCGAGGACCTCAACACCGAAGACGAGGACCATTTTGCCGACTCCTTCAGATATTTCTGTATGAGCCGCCCCATATCCCCCACGAAGCACTCTGCGGAAATAAAGCCCACGGACGACCCGCTCGACCAACGTACGGCTTACAGGGCTTATAGTTATTGAATAGGGATTAGGGAATAGGGATTAGGGATTAGGGGCGAATGAGTGTGCCGCTGCCGGGGGCAGATGAAGGCACGCGAATGAGGTGAAGAAACAAGGAGAATTGCGAAGCGCTCCAAGCGAGCAAGGCGACTATGTTTCTGAGGGAGAATGAGTGTGCCGCTGCCGGGGGCGTCCTCGACATCCCGCAATCGGGATTAATGAATAATGAATAAAGAATAATGAATAATGAATAATTTCGGAAGACACTCCGTGTCTTGCTCCGCTTCGCTCTATGCGGGAGGAGATACCCCTCCCCCTACGATGAAAAGTCGGCTTTGTACGGTAGGGGCGGGGTTGTTAATTAGGAATTAGGAGTTAGGAGTTAGGAATTCCGAATTCCGAGGAGCGACGTCCCCTACAAAAAAACAAAAAATTACATAAAGGAGAAAATTATGAACGAAGAATTTACACCAATCATTACCGATGATGACGTGAAGAAGGCAGGGGAGATACTTTCCCGCTACAAGGCGGCGAAGGCGTCCCTTGACAGCCGTGTGCTGGAGAACGAAAGGTGGTTCCGCCTGCGTCATTGGAGCTCTCAGCGCACCGACGGTGAGCGCGAGAGAAAGCATTCCGCCTGGCTTTTCAACTCAATTGTGAACAAGCACGCGGATTTTATGGACCAGATTCCCGAATGCACCGTGCTTCCCCGTGAAAGGGCAGACGAAAACGAGGCATCACGGCTTACCTCTGTGCTTCCCGTGGTGCTTGAAAGAAATAACTGGCATTCCGTTTATTCCGATGCCGCCTACAAGAAGCTCAAAACGGGCACGTCGGTTATAAGCGTTCTGTGGAACAGCTCAGCCGACGGCGGACTTGGTGAAATCGACGTCAAGAGCATTGACCTTCTTAACATCTTCTGGGAGCCCGGTGTGCGTGATATTCAGCGCTCAAGAAATATTTTCGTGGTTGACCTTACGGACAACGACCTGCTTTTGGAGGAATATCCCTTCCTTGAGGGGCATCTCGGAAAGGGCAGTGATGCCGCCGCCTTTACCTACGATACGTCAATTGACACCTCCGACAAGTCAGCCGTTGTGGACTGGTACTACAAAAAGCGCGTGGGAGCAAAAACCGTGCTCCACTACTGCAAATTCGTAAACGGACGCCTTTTATACGCCTCCGAGAACGACCCTCTTTATGCTGAGCGCGGCTGGTATGACCACGGGCTTTACCCCTTTGTCTTCGACCCGCTTTTCGTTGAGGAGGGCACTCCCACAGGCTTCGGCTTTATTGACGTTATGAAGGAAACTCAGGAGGAAATCGACATCCTCAGCAACGAGATTGTAAGAAACGCGCGTCTTGGCTCCCGTAAGCGCTATTTTACCCGTGTTGAGGGTGCGGTGAACGAGGAGGAGTTTGCAGATTTCAACCGCGATTTCGTCCACGTTGCAGGCTCGTCAATCGGCGAGGAATCCATCCGTGAAATCGGCTTTTCACCCCTTTCCTCAATCTACGTCACAGTTCTTAATAACAAAATTAACGAGCTTAAGGAAACCAGCGGTAACCGCGATTTCTCACAGGGCGGCACGCTTGGCGGCGTTACCTCGGGTACTGCAATCACCGCGCTTCAGGAGGCAGGCAACAAGCTTTCAAGGGATATGATTAATTCCACCTATAATGCCTTTTCTCAGGTCTGCTCCCTTTGCATTGAGCTTATGAGACAGTTTTACAGTGTGCCCCGATATATGCGCATTACAGGTGCATCGGGTGACAGTCAGTTCACCCTTTACGATAACTCAGCCCTTAAGGGTGTGCTTACCGAGGGTGGCTTCGGCACCGAGGCAGTCCTGCGCGCTCCCGTGTTTGACGTGAAGGTGAAGGCTCATAAGATGAACGCCTACAGCCGCTCCGCACAGAACACCGACGCCCTTAATTTCTACTCCATGGGATTTTTTGACCCCGAAAAGGCGGTGCAGTCACTTGCCTGTATGGAGCTTATCGACATCGACAATAAGGAAAAAATCAGGTCTGTCATCAGAGAGAATGCGGCGGCATACAAGGAGGCTATGATATATGGTACACGTTAAATACGGGCTTTATGAAAATGATTTTCAGCTTAGTGTATGCGGTCACGCAGGCTATGATAAAAAGGGCAGCGACATTGTTTGTGCAGGGGTATCCGCCCTTGTGCGTGCCCTGCAGGTGTGCCTTGAAAGGGATTTGTTTCTTTCCGATGCCGCGTTTATAGAAAAGGCCGTGGATGACGGCTTTGCAGGCTTCAGGGTAGCTGATACAGAGGACTGTGAGCTTGCCCGACGGATTTATCATTTCTTTTTTATGTGCGTTTCGGGGCTTCGGGAAATTGCAGAGCAATACCCCGATTACGTTGAAATTACTGATATTGCAGCCCTTGAGGCTTCATATATTGACACGCCGGAACAGACGGCAGAAAACGAGTGAAAGGAGGACAAGGGAATGAACACAGATTTTTTACAGCTTTTTTCTGAGGGTGAGTCCGCTGAGTCTGCGGCTGAAGGCACTGTAGCCGAAGGCAGCGCAGAGGGTGAATTTGATGCGCTTATCAAGGGAAAATACCGCGATGAATACCACCGCCGTGTGCAGTCGGTAATCGACAAGCGATTTTCTAAAATGAAGGCGATGGAGGGGACGCTTAAGTCCGTAGAGCCTCTGCTTGAGCGGATTTCGCAGGACTTTCCTCAGCTTGAAAAATCCGACACCGAGGGAATTGTCAGGGCATATCTTGAAAAATCACAGGCTCATACCGCCGCAGGAAATAACAAAAGAAGCTCTGCCTTTATTGAAGCGCTTGAGGGCAGAATGAAAATGAAGGCGGCAGAGAATATGAAGACCTCAATTTTAAATGACGCCCGCAGCCTTCGTGAAATTTATCCGTCCTTTGACCTTCAGGGGGAGCTTTCCTCGACTCCCGATTTCAGAAGGCTTCTTACGGCAGGAGTACCCCTCAGGCAGGCATACGAGGTTACTCACCTTGAGTCCATTATGGCGACGGGAATGAAATATGCCGCCATGAAAGCAAGCCGTGACACCGCCGAGGGTATGCTTCGTGCCCCGAGAACGCCTGAAAACTCCCTTTCCCAGCGTGCGTCAAGCACCCGCCACAGAAGCGTGGATAGCCTTACGGAAAAGGACATCCGCGACATCCTGACGGCAGTAGGAAACGGGGAGAAGGTTGTGTTTTAGG
>JAZTWN010000058.1:0-1672 GCA_045635905.1 Acutalibacteraceae bacterium | reverse complement strand
ATGAATAATGAATAATTTCGGAAGACGCGTTGCGTCTTGTTCCGCTGCGCTCTATAAATTCGTTCGGGAGCGTGCGAAGCACTTATAATGCTGACCGCAGGTCCCGAGATTCCTAATTCCTGATTCCTAATTCAAATTCTGCCTCCGACCTCCGATGTAAAATGAAATTCATTCGTGAGCAAATTGGGTAAAAAACGAAGAAAAACGGAGAAAAACAGAGCAATCGCCTTGTTAAATTAAATTTATTTAAAAAAGTGTTGACTTTGTATGTGCCTTGTGATAAACTTACCACTGTTGATTTAAGAAAATATTTTATCGGAGGTTCAATTATGTCAACTTACATGGCTAATCCCCAGAATGTTGAACGCAATTGGTACGTTCTTGATGCAGAAGGCAGAACACTCGGCGAGCTCGCTGTAGAAGCTGCTGTTCTTCTTCGCGGTAAGCACAAGGTTACTTTCACACCTCATGTTGACTGCGGTGACAACGTTATCATCATCAACGCTTCCAAGGTTGTTCTTACAGGCAGAAAGCTTGATCAGAAGATGTATTATCATCACACAGGTTATATCGGCAATATGAAGGAAGTTAAGTACAGCACTCTTATGAAGACAAAGCCCTGCTTTGCAGTTGAAAAGGCTGTTAAGGGTATGCTTGCTTCTAACGCTATCGGCAGAGCCGCTATGAACCGTTTACACGTTTACGCCGGCGCAGAGCATCCCCATGCTGCTCAGAAGCCCGCTGTAAGAGAATTTTAAGAAAGGGAGGCAATAAACAATGTACGAAGGAAATCCTTATTTCTACGGCACAGGTAGAAGAAAGAAGTCAGTTGCTCGTGTTCGCGTATATCCCGGCACAGGCAAAATCATCATCAACGACAGAGATATCGACAGCTATTTCGGTCTTGAAACTCTTAAGCTCATCGTTCGTCAGCCTCTCGCTCTCACAGAAACAGCAGAAAAGTTCGACGTTATCTGTAAGGTACAGGGCGGCGGTGTAACAGGCCAGGCAGGTGCTATCCGTCACGGTCTTTCCAGAGCTCTCCTTCAGCATGATGAAAATCTTCGTCCTCTCCTCAAGAAGGCAGGTTTCTTAACAAGAGACCCCAGAATGAAGGAAAGAAAGAAGTATGGTCTCAAGGGCGCTCGTCGTGCACCTCAGTTCTCCAAGAGATAATTACTTCAATTATTTCAGTATCCCGATGCCGGTTGGTGTCGGGATATTTTTTTGTGTCTGCAGAGAACGCACCTCAGAAACATAGTCGTCTTGCTTCCCTTGGGGCGGTCGCAATACTCCTTGTTTCTTCACCTCATTCGTGTGCCTTCACCTGCCACAGGCAGCGGCACACTCATTCGCCTCCAAGAGATAATCAGTTTTATCTATCGAAAAACGCTTCGGGAGTATTTTACTTCCGAGGCTTTTTTTTTGTAGTGAACTGAGGTGTCCTCGCAACATAGTTGCTGCGGTCGCAGGCTAAAAACAGTCCACCGGACTGTTTTCTTAACGCCACGACAGTTCAGCAAGAGATAATCAGCTTTATCTATCGAAAAACGCTTCGGGAGTATTTTACTTCCGAGGCTTTTTTTGCTTTGCACCTGAGCCGCACGAAATCCTCCGCTGCCGACATCTAATCACTATTGCCTAATTTCTCACTTGGTGCTATAATCGGTAT
>JAZTWN010000057.1:0-7947 GCA_045635905.1 Acutalibacteraceae bacterium | reverse complement strand
GGCAGGTGCTATCCGTCACGGTCTTTCCAGAGCTCTCCTTCAGCATGATGAAAATCTTCGTCCTCTCCTCAAGAAGGCAGGTTTCTTAACAAGAGACCCCAGAATGAAGGAAAGAAAGAAGTACGGTCTCAAGGGCGCTCGTCGTGCACCTCAGTTCTCAAAGAGATAATCAGTTTTATCTATCGAAAAACGCTTCGGGAGTATTTTACTTCCGAGGCTTTTTTTTGTAGTGAACTGAGGTGTCCTCGCAACATAGTTGCTGCGGTCGCAGGCTAAAAACAGTCCACCGGACTGTTTTCTTAACGCCACGAAAGTTCAGCAAGAGATAATCAGTTTTATCTATCGAAAAACGCTTCGGGAGTATTTTGCTTCCGAGGCTTTTTTTTGCTTTGCACCTGAGCCGCACGAAATCCTCCGCTGCCGACATCTAATCACTATTGCCTAATTTCTCACTTGGTGCTATAATCGGTATATTGAAAAAAAAGGAGGGGTTAATTTGTCATCTGTGAGCAGGTCCCTGACGGAGGGCTCTATATGGAAATCTATGATACTTTTTGCCCTTCCCGTGTTTCTCAGCAATCTCTTTCAGCAGCTTTACAATACCTTTGATGCCTGGTGTGTGGGAAATTTTATAGGTGACAACGCCTTGGCGGCGGTAAGCTCCTCGGGAAGCCTTATTTTTATGATGGTAAGCTTTTTTAACGGTGTTGCTATGGGTGCGGGTGTGATTATTGCCCGCTGCTTCGGTGCCGAGGATTATAAGGAAATGTCAAAAACCATTCACACCGCCATCGCCTTCGGACTTGTTACGGGAATAATCCTTACCTTTGCAGGTGTGCTGCTGACTCCGCAGCTTCTTGCTGCTATGGGAACGCCCGAAGAGGTGCTCCCGTTGTCCGTTGAATATTTCCGCTATTATTTTATGGGTGCAATTTTCACGGTAATGTATAATATATTTGTGGGTATTTTGCATGCCGTGGGGGATAGCAGGCATCCCTTATACTACCTGATTTTTTCAACTGCGGTAAACATCGTTCTCGATATGCTTTTTGTAGCCGACCTGAAGCTTGGTGTAGGCTCGGCTGCCGTTGCAACAACTATTTCTCAGGGTATAAGTGCTCTTTTATGCTTTATTCTTCTTCTCCGCAGCGACACTCCCTACCGTGTGGAAATAAGGAAAATACGCTTTCACAAGAGCAAGCTTCTTGAAATTCTCCGCTACGGTATTCCCTCGGGTGTGCAAAACAGTGTTATTGCTGTTGCAAACGTGTTTGTTCAGACAAATATCAACAGCTTCGGCAAGGCGGCTATGGCAGGCTGCGGCTCATATTCAAAGCTTGAGGGCTTTGCATTTCTGCCCGTTACCTGCTTTACTCAGGCTCTTTCAACCTTTGTGGGACAGAATTTAGGTGCAGAAAAATATGCGCGCGTGAAGAAGGGTGTTGTCTTCGGAGTGCTTTGCAGCTGTACTATGGCTGAGCTTATCGGTATTATAAGCTTTATTTTTGCTCCCTCGCTTATAGGCTTCTTCAGCGACTCCTCCGAGGCGGTTACGGCAGGCACCGAGCATATGCGCACAATCTGCCTTTTCTATTGCCTTCTTGCATTTTCCCATTGTATTGCAGGTGTGCTTCGCGGTGCAGGCAAGGCGACCGTGCCGATGTATACGATGCTTGGCTGCTGGTGTCTTTTCAGAGTAAGCTATATCTATATCGCTCTGCAGTCGGTAAATCAGCTTACCACGGTTTCCCGGGCTTACCCCATAACCTGGACGCTCAGCAGTATTATTTTTACAATTTATTTCCTGAAGGTTGACTGGATGCACAATTTTGATAATGAAAAGAAAAAGACCTGTTAGGGGTACCTACCGTAAAGCAGTTTTTCATCAATATCAAAAGGGACGAGATTTTCTCGTCCCTTTTGCACACTACCTTGCCATGCAAGGTATAGTGTGTTATACTGTATTTTACTTTCGGGTGGTAAATAAGTGATGTTTTTGCTTACGCAAAAGTGATGTTACTCGCTTCGCTCATAATGATGTTGCTCCCGATGGTCGCAATGATGTGATGTTTGCCAACTGTGCCGAAGGCACAGCATCATTGCCGAAGGCTACATCACAAGGCGGAGCCGACATCACTTGCCCACAGGGGCAAACATCGTTCGGCTGACCTGCTTTATCGCAGGTCGCCGTAGCGTGGGTCTTTTTTTGTTGCTGAAAACGTTCCCTGCAGGCGGAAATTTTTTTCTGTCTTTTTGGAATTTGTTTTCATTGACTTTTATATATGGTGCATATTATAATATTAATATATATGCTTACGGAAAAGAGGAAAAGCGGGCGTTTGCCTGTGAATGATATATGACAGATTTTAATGGTAAAAAAGTGCTTGTTTTAGGGCTTGCCAGAAGCGGTATGGCTGCTGTGAAGCTTCTTAAAAGACTCGGAGCCCGGGTTACGGTTTCCGAAAGTAAGGCACTTTCCGATATAAAGGAGCTGCCCGAGCTTGAGGCTATGGGTGTGCGTGTTGTTAATCAGACCGAGGAGGTTTTCGAGGAGGATTATTTTCTTGCCGTAAAAAATCCCGGTATCAACGGAAAGCTCTGGTTTGTAAGACGTCTTCGTGAGCGCGGTATTTCGGTTATCACCGAAATTGAGCTTGCCTTTATGGTTTGTGCGCCTCAGCACTACGTTGCAATTACAGGCTCAAACGGCAAGACCACCACGGCTACGCTTACCTATGAAATTATCCGCTCACGGTACCCCGACCGCACTCTTCTTTGCGGTAACATCGGTATTGCGCTCTGCGAAATGGTGCTTCAGTATGACCTTATAAATAATGCAGGCTACTACATTGTTCTTGAAATTTCAAATTTCCAGCTTCTTGATATAGTGGATTTCCGTCCCGAGGTGGCAGTTATTATAAATCTTGCTGCCGACCATCTTGACTTTATGGGCACCGAGGATGCCTATTACCGCTCAAAGCTTCGCGTTTACGAGAATATGAAGGATTCTGACCTTTTCCTTTATAATCTCGACGATGCTCTTATTTCTTCCTACACTAAGGAGGTTCCCGTTTCCTGCACTGCTCTTACCTACAGTCTTGAGGATAGCTCCGCTGACCTTTATGCAGACGACAGGGCAGTATACTGTAAGGGTGAGGAGCTTTTCCCCGTAGCAGACATTAAGGTTGTTGGCCGTCACAACGTGCAGAACGTGCTCGTGGGCATCGGCTGCGCCTTGAAATGCGGAGTTCCCCCCGAGAATATCCGCTCTGCAGTGTCCGCCTTCCGCGGAGTTGAGCACCGTATAGAATTCGTCCGTGAAAGGGACGGCATCAGATATTATAACGACTCAAAGGGCACAAACGTTGACGCAACCGTTACTGCTCTCAAGGCTTTTTCCGCCCCCGTTATTCTTCTTGCAGGCGGTCACGAAAAGGGCCTTGACCTTTCACCACTTATGCCCTATATGCAGGGTGTGAAGGCGCTTATTGCCTACGGTGAGTGCGGTGAGCGTATCCGCCGTGAGCTTGGCGGTGACAAGGGCATTTACGTAGAAGGCCTTGAGCTTGCCCTTAACGAGGCGGTAAAGAAAGCCTCATCGGGTGACGTTATTCTGCTTTCCCCCACAACAAGCTCCTATGACCAGTACACCTGCTTCGAGCAGCGCGGTGAGCATTTCAAATCACTTGTAAATTCACTTTAAGGAGTGTAATTTTTGTCTGAATCCAATAAGCCAATAGGCATATTTGACTCGGGTCTTGGCGGACTTACCGTCGTAAAGGCAATAAGAGAAAATATGCCCTATGAAAATATAGTATATCTCGGCGACTCACTGAACGTGCCCTACGGCGACAAGACTCCCGGGCAGATTACGGAATTTGCCTTCCGCAACACAGAGTTTCTGCTGAAAAAGGGTGTCAAGGCAATTGCTATTGCCTGCAACACTGCCGATGCCACCGCAAGGCGCGAAATCGGTCAGTGCTACACTCTTCCCATTGTAGGTGTAATTGCTCCTGCAAGCGAAAGGGCGGCAGGGCTTACCCGCAATAAAAAGGTAGGCGTGCTTGCCACCGCCACGGCAGTAAAAAGCGGTGCTTACGAAAGAATGGTCAAGTCCTATCTTTCCGACTGTCAGGTTTTTTCCGTTGCCGCACCGAAGCTCGTTCCTCTTGTTGAGGCGGGAAAGGTAAGCCCGTCTGACACCGAAACCGTAGCTGCTCTTAAGGAATACCTTGAGCCTCTTATAAAGGAGGGTGTTGACACTCTCATTCTCGGCTGCACCCACTATCCGCTTTTAATGGATATTGTAAAGCAGCTTGTGCCCTCTATGCACGTTGTTCCCTCGGGAACAAGCTCCCTTGGCGCACTGTACGATAAGCTTAAAAGCGAGCATCTGCTCAACACCTCGGGTGTCCGCGGTGATGCTGAGTTTTACGTAACAGGCGACCCCCTTGATTTCGGAAGGAACGGCGGTATCTTCCTCGGCGAAAGCATTGAGGGAAGAGTGAAAAAGGCGTAATTTTTAATCCCTGAATAACAAAAAATTCCGTGAAGGAGAAATTGATATGAAAAAAGCATTATCCCTTATTTTAGCTCTTATGTTCGCGCTTACACTGTGCTCCTGCGGCGGCGGTGGAGAAGAAACCACAGCACCTGCAGCAGAGGAAACCACAATTGCCGACGTTGCAGATGACACCATAAGAAATCCTCTTAACGGCTCTGAGCTTTCCGAGGAGTATACGGGCAGAGTTGTTGCCGTTACTATCAATAACGTTTCTCCTGCGCTTCCTCACAGAGGTGTAGGCTCTGCAGACGTTTACTTTGAGCTTCTTATAAACGACTACTGCACAAGAGGTCTTGCCCTGTTTTCAGACATTAAGTCAATTGCAGACGTGGGCTCAATCCGCTCCACGCGCTACAACTTCACAGATATTGCTTTAGCATACGATACCGTTGTTTTCCATGCTAACGGTGCAAACAGTATTATTGCCGATATGAACGCAGAGGGCGTTGAAAATGCTGCTGCCGATATCCCCATCGGCTACAGAGATTCAGGCAGAAACGCTTCAGGCTATTCCTGGGAGCACACCCTTTTTGCAACAGGTGAAAGCCTTTATCAGGCTTGCGTTGACAAGGGCTTCCGTCTTACCTCTCCCGGTAAGGATTACGGTATGCGCTTCACCGAGGAGGGCACTCCCGAAAACGGTGCTGCGGCTAACGAAATTGAAATTTCCTTTACCCTTGACGGTGTTACAAAGAAGACCACTATGGTTTACGATGCCTCCACCGACAAGTACGTTTACAACCAGTACGGCAAGGAAATGGTTGACGAAAGCACAGGCGAAAAGGAAGGCTTCACAAACGTTATCGTTATCCACGCACGCTCCTACACAAACGGTGTTTACCACATCGCTGACGTTTACGGCTCAGGCACAGGCTATTATGCCTGCGGCGGTAAGATGATTCCCATCAAGTGGATTCACGCTGAGGAAACCGACCCCTTCGTTTTCACCCTCGAGGACGGCAGCCGTCTTTGTCAGGAGGTAGGTAACACCTATATCGCTATCGCTCCCTCAGGCAGCAGCCTTATTGCAAAGTAAATTATTAAAAGCATTTCGGGTATCGGTTTTCCGATACCCTTTTTTAATTCGGAATCCCTTTGCCCTCAGAAACATAGTCGTCTTGCTCGCTTGGAGCGCTTCGCAATACTCCTTGTTTCTTCACCTCATTCGTGTGCCTTCATGCCTGACGGGCCCGTACCCCTTTGTCACTTCGTGACATTTCCCCCGCACTGTGGGGGAATCCTCCCCCGGCAGCGGCACACTCATTCGCCCCTAATCCCTAATCCCTTTTCCCTAATCCCTAATTCCTAATCCCTAATCCCTAATCCCTAATCCCTGATATTGTTAAATTGTATAAAAAATTCAAAAAATATTTGTGGTAATTTAATAATTTATAGAATTAATTAAAATATAATATTTTGTCTTGAATAGTAATTAAAATGGGAATATAATCATTTTCGGAAAAATCCGTGTGGCGCTTGCTCGCTCCGGCGAGTGTAAGGGATTGACGCACTATTCGGAGTACGGCAAAGGCTACGCCTCCCGACACCGTGACCCTTTGAAAAAGGTCAACGAAAACCTTAATCCGCGCCCTCGCGCGTGTGCGAAAAAGTAAAAAGGATGAATGGGTGATTTTATGAAACAGTCAATTTTCAAGCCGAAGCTTATTTCCTGTCTTAAGGACTATTCTGCGGCGCAGTTTGGCAAGGACCTTACAGCAGGTCTTATCGTTGCAATTATTGCGCTTCCTCTCTCAATAGCCCTTGCCCTTGCCTCAGGCGTTACTCCCGAGCAGGGTCTTTACACCGCTATTGTTGCAGGCTTCGTAATTTCAATGCTTGGCGGCTCCCGCGTGCAGATTGCAGGACCTACCGCTGCCTTTGCCACAATTGTTGCAGGTATTGTAGCCGAAAACGGCTTCTCGGGTCTTGTGCTTGCTACCCTTATTGCAGGTGTGCTTCTCATCGTGATGGGTGTGCTAAAGCTTGGCAGCCTTATTAAGTTCATTCCCTACACCATTACAACAGGCTTTACCACAGGTATTGCCCTTACCCTTGTAATAGGTCAGCTCAAGGACTTTTTAGGTCTTACCTTTACCCATTCCCCCATTGAAACCATTGAAAAGCTCGAGGAGGTTGTCCACACCATCGGCACCTTCAATTTCGAGGCATTCATTATCGGTGCGGTGTCCCTTGCCGTGCTTATAATCTTCCCCAGGTTCATAAAGAAGATTCCCCCCTCAATTTTTGCCATTGTAATTTCCGCCGTGCTTGTTAAGGTGTTCGATATGAACGTTAACACCATAGGCTCACTTTACACAATCTCCTCCGCGCTTCCCACCCCCTCACTCCCCGAATTTTCAATGGATACCGTATCGGCTATTCTTCCCGATGCCTTCACTATTGCAGTGCTTGCAGCGGTGGAATCTCTTCTTTCCTGCGTTGTTGCCGACGGTATGACAGGCAGCCGCCACAACTCCAACACCGAGCTTATTGCTCAGGGCTGCGGTAACATCGCCTCTGCTCTCTTCGGCGGTATCCCTGCTACAGGTGCTATTGCACGTACTGCCGCAAACATCAAAAACGGCGGCAGAACACCCATCGCAGGTATGGTGCACGCCCTCATCCTTCTTCTCGTTTTAGTTGTTTTAATGCCCTATGCGGCTCTGATTCCCATGCCCACCATCGCTGCAATCCTCTTCGTTGTAGCCTATAATATGAGTGAGTGGCGCGAATTTGCGGGTATTCTCAAAAAGTCCCCCAAGGCAGACGCACTTGTGCTTGTTGTAACCTTCGTTCTCACCGTTGTTTTTGACCTTGTTGTTGCTATCATCGTGGGCATTATCCTTGCTACCGTTATGTTTATGAAGCGTATGAGTGACGTTACCGACGCTTACGGCTGGAAGGAAATCGACGAGGCAGGCGACGAACAGCACATCCGCCTCAAGGCTATTCCCGAAAACACAATGGTTTTCGAAATCACAGGCCCTATCTTCTTCGGTGCTTCAACCAAGATTGCAGACGTTATAAAGAACGGCAGAAGGGACGTGCTCATCCTTCGTATGAGAAGCGTGCCTGCTATTGACGCTACAGGTCTTCACAGCCTTGAAAGCATCGTGAAGCTCTGCCGCAAGCAGAACAAGAGGCTTATCCTCTCCCACGTGAACGAGCAGCCTATGAAGTCCCTCGAAAAGGCAGGTCTTCTTTCTGAAATCACCCTTGCCGCCAATATCGACGAGGCTCTTGAGCTTGCACGCGGATAAGCAGTCTGCACTTTATCGCACGAAAGTCCGCATTTAAAACGGCAAAAAATCGCACGAAAGCCGCACGAAAGCCGCACGATGCTTGTCTGACCCTCAATCCCTTATGTATCAAGGGCTTGAGGG
>JAZTWN010000056.1:0-21863 GCA_045635905.1 Acutalibacteraceae bacterium | reverse complement strand
CATCTGAGCTCAAAGGAAAACTGCCCTCCCGTAACGGATGCAGGACTTGTAAACTTTGACCGACTTGTGAATTATGCGGCAAAAAAGAACATTAAAATTGCAGTTGAAAATCAACGTAAGCTCGGTAATATTGCAACAATTCTTGAGCAATACGGCAAGGATACAAACGTCGGCTTCTGTTGGGATGTAGGCCACGAAAAATGCTTTGCCCGGGGCCGTGAATATATGCCTCTTTTCGGAGACAGATGTATAGCGACACATATTCACGATAACAATATGATTCATAACTGCGACGAACACCTTCTGCCCTTTGACGGACAGATTGATTTCAGAAGAACCGCAGAGCTTCTGAATGCCTGTAACTACAAGGGTTCGCTGATGCTTGAGATTGATCTTCCCGGTGCAAGATCTGACAAGTATAAAAATTTCACTCTGCAGCAATTTGTGCAAAAAGCATACGCGGCTGCTAACAGACTGCGAATAATTTCAGAATATTGATTCAAGAGGAAAAAATTATGATTGAGCTTCGTAAAAAAGAAACCTGCGCATTTGATATGATTGCCCTTGGTGAGGTAATGCTCCGACTTGATCCCGGCGACACAAGAATCCGCACAACCCGTTCCTTCAAGGCATGGGAAGGCGGCGGTGAATATAACGTTGCCAGAGGCCTTCGTCGCTGCTTCGGCTTCAAGACTGCAGTTGTTACCGCATTTGCAGACAATGACGTAGGCAGACTTATTGAGGATTTTATTCTTCAGGGCGGTGTTGACACACAGTTCATCAAGTGGGTACCCTACGACGGTATCGGCAGAAGTGTAAGAAACGGTCTTAACTTCACAGAAAGAGGCTTCGGCATCCGTGGTGCAAACGGTGTATCCGACAGAGGCAACACTGCAGTTTCACAGTTAAAGCCCGGTGATATCGACTGGGATTACATCTTCGGCACTCTCGGTGTAAGATGGCTTCACACAGGCGGCATTTTTGCTGCTCTTTCAGAAAGCACCGCTGAGGTTGTTATTGAAGCTGTTAAGGCTGCAAAGAAATACGGCACAATCGTATCCTATGACCTTAACTACCGTCCCTCACTCTGGAAGACCATCGGTGGCAAGGAAAAGGCTCAGCAGGTCAATAAGGCAATTGCTCCCTACGTTGACGTTATGATAGGCAACGAGGAGGATTTCACCGCATGTCTTGGCTTTGAAATCGAGGGCAACGACGAGAATCTCAAGGAGCTCAATATTGACGGCTACAAGAAGATGCTCGGTGAGGTTACAAAGGTATATCCCAACTTCAAGGTAATTGCAACAACTCTCCGTACGGTACGCTCCGCATCAATCAACGACTGGAGTGCTATGGTATATTCAAACGGTGAGGTTTATAAGGGTATGGAGCTTCCCGCTCTTGAAATTTACGACAGAGTTGGCGGCGGCGACTCCTTCGCATCCGGTCTTATCTACGGTCTTATGACCTATGACGATGCAAAGATTGCAGTAAACTACGGTATTGCACACGGTGCACTTGCCATGACTACCCCCGGTGACACATCAACCGCAGTTCTCAAAGAGGTTGAAAATATAGTTAAGGGCGGCAGCGCCAGAGTAAACAGATAAGGAGAAGAGAATATGAAAATGACCTTTCGCTGGTACGGTCCCAACGACAGTATCTCTCTTGAAAAAATCAAGCAGATTCCCGGTATGACAGGTGTTGTAACTGCAGTTTACGACACTCCCGTAGGAAACGTATGGAGCAGAGAATCAATAGCAAACCTTAAAAAGATGTGCGACGAAGCAGGTCTTGAAATGGAGGTTATTGAATCCGTTCCCGTTCACGAGGACATAAAGCTCGGCCGCGGAAACCGCGACACCTACATTGAAAACTACTGTGAAAACATCAGAAGACTGGCAGAGGTCGGAGTAAAGTGCATCTGCTACAACTTTATGCCTGTTTTCGACTGGTTAAGAACAAACCTCAAAACCGAGGCAGAGGACGGCTCAAACAGCCTTTCCTACAATCATCAGGAGATTATGAGCCTCGACCCCAAGAATCTTTCTCTTCCCGGCTGGGACGAAAGCTATACTGCAGACGAGCTCAATGCTCTCTTGGAAAGCTACAAGGATATGTCACACGAGCAGCTCTTTGATAACCTTGTTTATTTCCTCAAGAAAATCATCCCCGTTTGCAACGAGGTAGGAATGAATATGGCTATTCATCCCGATGACCCGCCGTGGGACGTTTTCGGTCTTCCTCGTATCATCTCCTGCAAGGAGGACTACGAAAGACTCTTCGCAGCAGTTCCCGACGATACAAACGGTATCACCTTCTGCACAGGCTCACTTGGTGCAGGAAGAAGCAACGACCTCATAGAAATGGCTTATGAATATTCAAAGAGAAACAAAATCCATTTCGCACATATAAGAAACATAGCATATTCAAACGAGCTTGATTTCAGAGAAACAGCTCATCTTACCGAAGCAGGCAGCCTTGATATCTACGGTATCGTAAAGGCTCTTGTTGAGGGCGGCTTTACAGAATACGTACGTCCTGACCACGGCAGAAACATCTGGGGTGAGCAGGGCAAGCCCGGCTATGGTCTTTTCGACAGAGCACTGGGTGCATGCTATATCAACGGTCTTTTTGAAGCTATAGAAAAAGGAGCAAAATAATATGAAACTTCCCTTTAACGTTGACTTATCAGATAAGGTTGTAGCACTTACAGGTGCAGGCGGTGCAATCATCAGCCAGTTTGCAGAGGCTATGGCTCTTTGCGGTGCAAAGGTAGCACTTCTTGACATCAACTATGAATCTGCAAAGGCGGTTGCCGACAGAATCGGTGAAAATGCACTTGCAATTGAAACAAACGCACTTTCAAAGGATTCAATAAAGGCTGCAAAGGCAGTAATCAATGAAAAATTCGGCAAGGTTAATTTCCTTGTAAACGGCGCAGGCGGCAACAATCCCAAGGCTACAACAGACAATGAATATATGACTCCCGACATCGGTGAGGAGGTTAAGACCTTCTTTGACCTTGACGAGGCAGGTCTTAAGTTTGTTTTCGACCTCAACATCACCTCCGCATTCCTTGTAACTCAGGTATTCGCAGAGGATATGCTCTCAACAGGCGGTAACATCATCAACATCTCCTCAATGAACGCATATCATCCCCTTACAAAGATTCCCGCATACTCTGCTGCAAAGGCAGGTATCTCAAACTTCACCGAGTGGCTTGCAGTTCACTTTGCTCCTATGGGCATCCGCTGCAACGCAATTGCTCCCGGCTTCTTTGTAGGTAACCAGAACAGGGCTCTCCTTTTCGACAAGTACGGCAATCCCACTCCCCGCTCAAACAAGATTCTTGCAGGCACACCCATGGGCAGATTCGGCGACGTAAGCGAGCTTGTAGGCTCACTTTTATTCCTTGCCGATGACGGTGCAAGCGGCTTTATCACAGGTGTAGTAATTCCCGTTGACGGCGGCTTCAATGCCTACAGCGGCGTATAAGAGGTAAAAATATGAACACTAATGAATTTATCAGTCAGTACAAGGTAGTTCCCGTTGTGGTTTTCAACACTCTCGACGAGGTACGTCCCAAGCTTGCGGCTATGGTAAAGGGCGGTCTTCCCATCGCAGAAATCACCTACAGAACTGCCTGTGCAGGTGACGCTATTAAAATCGCAGTTGAGGAATTCCCCGAAATGCTCGTAGGTGCAGGCACCGTTATCAACAAGGAGCAGGCTCAGCAGGCTATCGGCTATGGTGCAAAATTCATCGTATCCCCCGGCTTTTCCGAAGAGGTTGCAGCATACTGCAACGAAATGAATATCCCCTATCTCGGCGGATGCGTTACTCCCACAGAGGTTATGACAGCTATATCCTACGGATGTAAGATAATAAAATTCTTCCCCTGTTCAAACTACGGCGGTCTTCCCACAATGAAGGCACTTGCAGCAGCCTTCCCCCAGGTAAAATTCCTTCCCACAGGCGGTATTTCAGACGTAAATCTTGCTGAGTACCTTTCCTGGGAAAAGATTTTCGCAGTAGGCGGAAGCTGGATGATGAAGGGCGACGCTGAGGAAATTGCAGAAAGCTGCAGAAAAGCAGTTGAAATTGCAAAAAGCGTTTAAGCTATAAAAAAATTAAGAGGTAATACGGATTTTCCGCATTACCTCTTTTTTTGTTTTGATTTTACTGTGCGGCAACTGCTCTGTTAAGCGTAATCACAGTACCGTCTGCCTTTGTAAGTGTAAGCACGTCACCCTTGATAGTGAAGGTATAGGAAACGGGCTCCTTACTGTAGGTCTTCTCGATTGTAAGTGTGCTTTCGTTTACAGACCACTTCATTTCAAGGGGAATAAGGTCGCCTGTAAGCTCACCGGGAGCAGTACCCGTGCCGTCGGCATTGAACACGTAGGTTCTTTCGGTTACAAGTCCGAGAATGGTTTCATTATAGGTCCACTTGCCTGCAAGCTTTTCCTCAACAGGTGTACCGCAAGCGGCAAGGGCAGTGATAACTACTGCTAAAACAAGAGCAAGACTGATAAGCTTTTTCATCAGCTCTCTCTCCTTTCACTTATTATTTACTCTTATATTATATTGTTCTTTGCGACTTAAATCAACCTTAATTTTCCTGCTCGTTATATTTTTCTGCCTGCAGGCGGAACATATAAGCGTATTTTCCGTCGAGCCTCAGAAGCTCCTCATGAGAGCCGTGCTCGATTATCTCACCGTTTTCAAGCATATATATTTCATCTGCCATAACGGTGGTTGAGAGTCTGTGGGAAATAAAGATAACCGTCTTGTCGTCTGCTGCCCTTGCCATTGACTGATTAAGGGCATATTCCGCAACAGGGTCAAGGTTTGCGCTGGGCTCGTCAAGAATTGCAAAGGGGCAGTTTTTGTAGAATGCACGGGCAATTGCAATCTTCTGTGCCTCACCGCCGGAAAGTGAAACGCCGTTATCGTCAAACTCACGAAGCAACATACTGTCCGCACCGTCGGGAAGCTCTCTTTCAAAGCTTGCCGCCTCAAGTGCCTTTTCGGTCTTCTTTACGTCAAAGCTTTCATCCATAGCCACGTTTTCACCGAGCTTTGCTCCGAAAAGAGAGAAATCCTGGAAAACTGCGGCAAAATTCCTGTGATAGGATGCGATATCCCACTCCCTGATATCAGTGCCGTTAATGGTAATGGCACCGTCAGTTACGTCGTAAAGACGCAGCAGAAGATTGGTAAGGGTGGTTTTACCTGCGCCGTTATAGCCTACAAGCGCAACCTTCTTATAGGGGGAAATTTCAAGATTAATGTTTTTAAGAACGTATTTTTCCGTACCGGGATACCTGAAGGAAACGTTCTCAAATTTTATCACAACGGGCTTTTCATAAACGTCCGTCTTTTCACCCGAAATAATTTTTTCCTTTGCGCTCATAAATCTACGGAATTTTTCAACGTAAAGTCCGTTTTCTCTCATACTTACGGCAAACTGGCTTGTAAGGATAAAAACACTGTTGCTTATAGCCGCCGCACCGTTGAAGGTTGCCGCAAAGTCACCCATTCCCACTTCCTTGGTGACAATTGCCTTATAGCCCATAAAAAGGCTGATGCCGAGGTATATAAGCAGAGTCATAGGAAGGGATTCCTGACAGAAATAAAGCTGCCACTGACGGCGCAGATAGGGTGAGATTACGTTCAGTCGGTCAAGAATATTTTTATTGTATCTGCGCTCTATCATCTTGCCTGCGCCCGAAAGACGAAGCTCCTTTGCGTAGTCCTGAAGATAGAAAACACGGCTGAAATAAAGATTTTTTCTGTCATAGGGAGTCATAGCCTCGGTGCGTTCAACGTTTACCTTGGCAATAAGTCTTCCTATGGGGGTCATAACCGCCACACAAATCGCAACGAATACAAGGCAGATTGGGTCAATGCTTATAATGATGCTTCCGATTGTAACAACGCCCACAACGTTTGCAATAATATCCTGCGTATTTGCAAGTATGGAATACGCACGGTCATTCATTGAATTCATCGCAAGCACGAGGTCGTTATAGAAGGCTGGATTATCGTAAGCCTCATAGTCCATTTTTGCTGCCTTTTCATATATGGTTTTATATATGGCAAAATAAAGCTTTTCCTTCTGCTTGGGCAAAGAAATCTCATAGAAGGTGGTTGTTGCAAGATTTGTTATTATAACGAACACAACGAAAAAACCGAGAGCATATAAAATACGCTCATAGTCTGTGCCCTGGGTCACAACGTCTATGATGTATTTCAGAAGCACAACGTTTGAAAGAGTCCACGGAAGAGATGCCAGCACCTCGAAAAATATATATCCGAAAACCATAAAAGGCGTGTGCTTCCACATAAATTTCATCATATAGACGTAATTTGCAATGGAGCCGGACTTTTTTTCTTTTTTCTTACTGCTCATTTTCGTCCGCCTCCTTATAGCCTGCTGCCTGAAGAGTAAACATCTCGCAGTATTCGCCGCCGAGAGCCATAAGCTCCTCGTGGCTTCCCTGCTCAATAAGTCTTCCCTTGCGGAAAACAAGAATATTGTCAGAGCGTGTTGCACTTGAAAGACGGTGTGAAATATAAATTACACTCTTTCCCCTTGTACCCTCTATAAGTGCGTCGTACATCTTACTTTCGGCAACGGGGTCAAGCGCAGAGGAGGGCTCGTCAAGCACGGCAATATCGAAATTCTTTGCAAACAGACGGGCAATTGTGACCTTCTGTGTTTCACCGCCCGAAAGAAGCACACCATCCGGGTCAAATTCCTTTGTAAGAATGGAATTTTCCTTGTTGGGCAGCCTGTCTATCTTATCGTATACGCCTGCCATTGTAAGTGCTTTTACAACCGCTCTGCCGTTTTCCTCGTTTACCTCCTCGGTAAGCACGTTTTCACTTACTGTCATGGCAAACACACGGTAATCCTGGAACACGCTTGCAAATCGCTCACGGTATTTTATAAGGTCATATTCCTTTATGTTTATGCCGTTATATAAAATTTCACCCTCGCTTACGTCATAAAGACGCATAAGAAGCTTTGAAAGAGTTGTTTTACCTGCACCGTTGTGACCTACAACCGCAACGGTCTGTCCCCTTTCAAGCTTAAATGATAGATTTTTAAGGGTATAATCCATACCCTCCTTATATCTGAAGGAAACGTTTCTGAATTCGAGGCTTTCAAAGTCACCGGGAATAATTTCACCGCCCTGAATTTTCGGCTCGTACTCCAGAAATTCTCTTAAATTCTGCACCCACAGGCAGTGCTTCTGCTGCATTGCAAAATAATGGGCAAGATGATTGAGCTTGTTACGGCAGGTGGTGATAGCAGACACTAACACGGAAAACTCTGAAATGGGCAAATTTTCGGCAACTACAAGGCGGTAGCAGCCATAGAGGAAGCCGCCCGTTACAGGGAAAATTTCCGCAAAATAGTCGGACACACATTCAAGAAGAGCAATCTTCCAGCCGTATTTTTTAATAACCTCAGTATTCTTCTGAATTGCAGCCCTGAAGCGCTTATCAAGCACTACAAAAATATTGGTGGTCTTGATTTCCTTTGCAAAGTCCTTGAGAAGAATTGTTCTTCTTATGTAATCCTTCTGTCTTTCAAAGGGAGTCATTTCCTTTTCCTTTTCAAGCTCAATGTTGTTTTTAAGTGTTCTGAAGGCAATAACAACAAGAGGACACACAATAAACACAAGAAGGAAGGGGTCTATCTCAACAAGATATACAACAAGGAAGATAAAGCTTATAATTGAGCCGATAGTCCAGGCAGAGCCTTCAATAATTCTCTTGAAGCCGCCCCTGTCAACAACCCAGGTAGCACGGTTATATCTGTCGAAGAAATCGGGGTCCTCGTAGCAGCCGAGCTCCACCTGCTGAGCCTTTGTGAATATCAGTGAATTTATATAGCTTTCGCACTTGATTTCAAACTTTGTGCGCACGGTATAAAAATCGATATAGCCGATAAGGTCGATAAGCAGCTTTCCTGCAACCATAAGGCACATCTTGATTGCAAACTCCTTAAAGGTGCCGTTGCCCTCAATAATTGAAAGCGCCGTTTCAAGCAGCAGAACGTTTACAACAACGGAATAATAAATATTTTCTGCAATATAGGCAAAATATATAAATATCAGCGACAAGGGGGCACTTTTGAATGCACACGAGAGCATAAAGCCCGTATTCTTCAGAACGTACGCCTTCTGCCTTGCCTTTTTCTTAATATTTTTTCTCATTTCTCTCTCCGCTTAAAATAAAAATACAAAAATAATATTATATTAAAAAAGTGCTATTGTCAATTAATATATAAGGACTCACCGAAAAAATCGGTAAGTCCTTTTAATTTTACAGCTTTGATGCAAGACGGCAGGCGCGGCTATATGCCTCAGTGAAATATTCAACAAGCTCCATACGCTCGTATTTATCGTTTTCGTGACGGTTCGGCTTTGATGACCTACAAAGCTCAAAGGTAAGAATTCCCTCATACTTATGCTCCTTAAAGCGCCTTGCGGTTTCATCCCAGTCACGGATTCCGTCAAAGGGCAGAAGATGCAGGTCATCGTGCCAAAAAATTTTGCCGCCGAAGTCCTTTATGCCAAGGTTATCGTTTATATGGGTGGCAATAAGCCTGTCACCGTATTTTGACAGCAAATCAACGGAGAAATTATAGCACATTTCGTGACCTGTATCGAGGCAAAAGCCCACGCAGGCTTTATCGGAAAAGGCATTCATAAGAGCCTCAAGATACTGCTCACCCTCGGTGTTTTCAAAGGCAATTTTAACTCCGTGCTTTTCGGCTTCAGCTACAATTTTACCGAAACGCTCAATGCCCTTCTCGGTTATATCAACAATACCGTCGAAGCCTATATAGCAGTGGCAAACAACGATTTTTATATCGTTTTCAGCCGCACTTTTAACGGTGGATATTATGCGCTCCACAGGTCTTTTTGCCTCTTCATCCGTACCGCGCCAAATTAAGGAAACTCCGTCAAAGGGTGCATGCAAGGACTGATAAATCATACCCTGCTCACGGGCAAGCGACGCCCATTCACTTATGGGATTAGCCTCGTCCCACATAGTAAAAAAGCCCTCAAAGCCCACTGCCTTAAGCATTGGAATCTGTTCTTTCACAGGCACACCGAACGCCTCGTTGGCATTCATACAAAGAAGATGACGGTACATAATATTCCTCCCGGAAATTTATTGATAAAATTATAGCACATACTGTTGCGTCTTGCAATAAATTCGCAAACAATTATCATTGACAGAAGATAAAAGATTTGTTATAATTGTGTGGCTAAATGAATAAATTCCGGGGTGTGGCTCAGTTTGGTAGAGCGCTTCGTTCGGGACGAAGAAGTCGGGTGTTCGAATCACCTCACTCCGACCATAAGCCTTCGATACCTATTGGTATCGGGGGCTTTTTCTGTTTTTCACTGCGACACGTACATTCGACCTTAACAATAAAAAATCCCCTGATATATTTTCATATCAGGGGATTTGCTGCTTTTATTAAAGCATTAATATTGACTAAAGATTATTTCGCAGCTGTCTGCGTTGATATTTTTAGCATTTATGAAGGTTTTTGCACCTGATTTCAGCGAGGAAATGCGTACACGGTGAGTAACGCTTCCGTTCAACGTATTATTTACTTTATCCTTATAGTATATAAAGATATCGGAGGATATATCCTCATCGGAAACGTTTTTCACGGAAATTGAGCCGTCGGTCACGGAGATTTCAAGCACGTCCTCATTCATGACGGGGGAATTTACGAAATCCACTCTGTTTTCAGTCTGCCACGAGGTATAGGACTCGTCATCCTCTGCACTCACCTGCTCGTTGCAAACAAGCACTGCCGTCATACTGCGAAGCATAGCGGACACGTTGAAGCTGAGGGTATCGTTTTTTGTTCTGACGGTAAGCACCGCATATTCAACGTCAGCGTCAGACACATTTTCGGCAACAACGGCAAGCACTCCGTCAACCTCAGTGATTGCCGAAACCTTAAGCCAGCCGTCAACGGTAATACCAAGCTGAGAGTCCTCGGGAGCAATTGTGGTAAGCGGAGGCTGAGTCTGCGCCTCGAGTGTGACTTCATCGGGCAGGTCAGCCTGCGTGCTCTGAATATCCTGTGCAGACGCATAAGCATCGGATGACGTGCTGACGTCATTCTGAATTACGTCACGCTGAGTGCAGGCGGTAAAAAGCATTACTGCCGTAAGCCCTGCCGAGATAGCCGCAAAAACACCTTTTTTCATAAAAACACCTTTTCAGGAAAACGGAGTCCGCTTTTGTGCCGAACTCCGTTTTCTGATTTAATTACGATTCGAAAACATTATAATTTTCAACAGGAACGTGATAGCAATAGCGATCATTGGGACCTGCAATCATCATGCAAACTGCGTTATCAGCAAAAACTGTCCAGCCGGACTCCTCGTCCACTACAGGACACATATACTCTGCGCTGTTTGTGCTTGAGAGAGCACAACCGGAGGATATGCCTGATGATAAAGAAAGTGCTTCAAATGTTATTAAGGGTTTCATATATGACTTTTTCATTTTAACATTTTGCCTCCTTTAACATCATTATAATAAAACTCCGAAAAGTGCGAGTATTGCTCTGATAAATTCAATTAGCTTTTTGTACATACCTGTAAGGGTATCAAAAATTGTACCGTCCGCGGAACCGTCATCTGCTTCGTCATCAGGATTGCCTTCATCTGAGGTATCCTCCTCAGGTGCTTTAACGGTTACGGTAATTTCCGCAGCACCCGAATAATCGGCATAGCCGTTTGAATATACACCCGACACAATATAGGTGAACGTACCCTCTTCTCTTGCCCTAAGGGTTACCGTCCATTCAATTATGCCCTCATCCTCAAGATACTCTGAAAGATACTCAACATCCTGCATATCAATCGGATTACCGTTTTCGTCAGTGATTACAAGTGACTCTACGTCCGTGGAGGTATTGAGTCTGATTGTAATAAGACTGTTACCCTCAGCATCCGTTGCAACCGTAGGCTGATTTACAGGAGTAACGTCAAGAGCCGCAGTGCGCATTCTCATAAGAGAATAAGCAGCAGGCTGTGTTTCCGGAGTGACCGAAAGCATCAGCACGTCATCAAGCTCTGCATCGGGAATGCGGTAATGTCCCTTACCGCCGTACTGCGAGAAGGTCCATTTAAGATTTGTTACAGAAAGCACACTGTCCTCCTCACCCGTATTCTGAATAACAACAGTACCCGTGGTATAGTAATAATTACCATCGGGAGCTTCTATCTGTCGCCAGGTAAGCTTTCCGTCGTTAGGCATTATTGTGTTGAGTGAGTAGTAGATATCCGTTGCGGTTTTTATCTCCGTTTCACTAGTACGTGCCGCATAGGAAACAGTAAGCTTCGGATTACCGCAGGCAAGCTTTACACCAAGCTGAATGTCTGTGGGAACTGCGGTTGCCCATATTTCAAAGGCAACTGCCTGATCCTTTGCAAGATAAAGCTCGTTATTGGGACCTGCATTCTTATAGGTTTCAAGGTCATTATCAAGAGCGGCAATACCGTCGATAAAGATAACGCCCTGTGCGCCCTCACCCGAAAGTGAGTCTGCACCTATAAGCATATTTTTAAGCTCGAGATAGCTGGGATAAAGCTCATCGTCGGTTGCGTATGCGTCCTTGGTGGCATCATCCTTTATGTTGTCACCCTCGCCTGCAGGTGAGTATATTTTGATTGCATCAAGATATACACTGTAGTATTTCGTACCGTCTGCAGCGGTAAGAGAGTGCTTGAACATGCTTGTGAAGGTGGGGGTGATTGTAACGTCATACGTACCGTAGGTAAGGTCTGTAATCTTGATTACGGGAATCTGATAAAGTCTTGCTGAGTTTTCACCCTCGGCAATTACCCAACCGTAGGCATAGGCATAGGCAGGTGTGCCCGTATCCCATTCAACAATCTCGTCACCGTACATATAGTGAGGAACGTCGGTAACTGCACCGTTTTCATCATAATATCTCTTTGAGGAGGTGCAGCTGCCCTTCTCGGAGCGGTACATTACCGTGCCTGAGCTGTCAAGCGTCGGCTTGCCGTTTGCATCAGAATAAAGCTGACCGTAGTTGTAGCCATAGTAGGTATCAACCACCGCAGTTTTTACCGTTTTACCGTCGGTATCCTTTATGGTTACACTGAATGCGCCCGAGGTACTGTCGGTTACGCTTATAAGGTCGAAGCCCGTTCCTGTGAAGGTGAAATCAACCGTGGGCCACTGGGCACCATCGCCGCCGCTGTATTTTGAATTGGGATTATTCTTCTGGCTGACATTTACAAAATGAAGTGAGCCGCCGCTGAATTCTGAGAAGGAAAGATAGTTTTCCTCATAGCCGTAGGGATTTGCTTCACTGTCAGTAAGGTCTGCAGTCTGCTTGAGGGTTGTCAGCTGAGTCCCCTCGGTTTTCCATACACCGTACTGATTCTGAGTGTTGTTGTAGCCTTCAGGCACCTTGCCGTCCGTATACGTAAGAGTTTCAAAGCTGTCCTCATAGTATATGGCAGTTGCAGGAACAAAGGTTGTCTTTTCTATCTGGTAGTAAACAACGTCGTCAGAATACGTGGGGTCACCCGTAATTTTTGCGCACACGTAGAAATGCTCGGATTCGCTCATATTCGTCGAGGTAAGCGTATACGTTGCATTACCTGACTTATCTATGGTACATATACCGTATTTCATACCGTCAACGGTATACGTCACCCCCTCCTCAAAGGGGACCTCAATTTTCGGAAGCTCGAAGGTGTAGGTATTGTCAACGTCTTCGTTTACTGCGCAAAGACCGAGATATTCAATAGTAACACCGTTATCAATTGCAGCCTGAGAAATATCGTTGTTTTCTGTGATGTTATATTCCACAGGAAGAGCGTAGTCGAGGGTAAGCACCTGGTCGATAATTCTTACCTCTTCTGAGGTTTCGGAAAGATTGAAGGATATGCGGCAGTTTGAGTCGGATGCGCCTCGTTCAAGATAGAAGAAATTAAGAGTGTGCACCTGACCGTCATTAATAACCTCGTGAAGCTTATTGAGAGCGGCTACTGTATCTGCATTATAAGAGGCTGCCTCCTCACGATCTTCAACAATTGCATTGTAGGAATAGGTAACCTCATATTCATCGCCCTTGAGAATACCGTCGGTAACGTCCATAGCGTACTGATAGTTGATTGTACAGTCAGTGAAGTTGACTGTAACCTCACGCGCACCGTGAAGACCGCCGTTATCAAGCACAAGCACACCGTCGATATATACGTAAACGTCGTCGTCACCTGAGAAGTTGAAGATAACGTCATCGCCGTTTATGTGCTTACCGCCCTTGGGGATATAGAAATTGTGCTCGAAGGTAAAGCCGTAGTGGTAAATAGCGTTCTCACCTGTATAGGTGGTAGTTCCCTGCTTGTAGTTAAAGGGGAAGAAGCCTGAGCCTGAGTGAGAACCGCTTGCCGCCCAGCTGCCTACCTCATTAAGCTCCATTTCAACAGTCTGATCCGCGTCATTGAACTCAGACTGAACAAGATAAGTTGTATCCTTACTGTCGAAGTGATAGGTATTTACACCGTATTCGTCGGTGCTTATGAAGATGGGGAATTCTGCATCCCAGTAATACTTTGCAAAGCGTCCTGATGTTGCATCGGTAACGTTACCGTCTGCATCTATGTTTTCACGTGTAAAGTAGTCGGGGAAATATACGCTGATACCCTCAAGAGGCTCAAGCGTAAAGCTTCTCCACGTCTGTCCGACAGTAAAGCTGTAGCTGTATTTATCGATATCGTGCGAATTGTCAGGACCGTTATTGGAATAAGGCAGCGCATTATTGTATGCGGAATGTGATACTATAACGTCCTTTTCAAGAGTTGCACTTGCAAGACCCTGAACAGAAGCACCGTCGTGAAGACCTTCCGGGTCTTTTTCACCGTGTGTGCCGTCCTTTGTCCAGAGATTCCATAAGGAAAGCGGAACGTCGGTTGCACCCTGATATGACATATCCTCTGTCTTGTTTGCCTGATTTGTAACAGAAGAGCCGTTATAGGGTGTTCCTGTAAACTGCAGGGTGTAAATTTTTGCATAGGCTTCAGCAACCTTGTCAAGAGCCTCATCTGCTCCGCCCTCACCCCAGAAGGCAGTATCATCATACGCGATAACCTGCTTTATCTGATTTACAAGATTAGCGTCGGCAAGGATTGCTTCCTTCATCTGCTTAACTGCAATAGTATTCATAAGAATACCGCCGTCGGAGTAATCTGCAGTGCCGGTTGTATTGTCGTAGCCATACTTGAAGAGAGTACCGTTGATTTTCTTAATATCAATTTTAAGTGCAGCTATTGCGGCATTTATGGTAGCGGTTGCTGCTGCATAATCTGAAGAGTCTGCGCTTTCATCAAGGAAAATCTGAACGCCGTCCTCAAGACAACGAAGAAGATTCTCAAAGCTTTCTCGCGTATAAATGGTGTAGTCCTCAGAAATACCTGTGTGAAGAGCATTATAAAGCTCTAATTTTTCATAGGAGTCAGTTCCGCCTGTGACACCGCCTGAGGTATTGCCGCCACTGCCGGTATTGTCACCGGCGGAAGCGGAATAAAGACGGAAGCGTCTGTTTTCACTCACATCGGAAAGAGAGCCCTCCCATGCACTGAAAAACTTTACATTTGAGATAAAGAAATCAAGGAACATCATATTCGAGGGATTATATATTGCAATATCACCGTCGTTATTGACACGGGCCACACACAGCTCCACGGGAGTATCAACAAGCGTAACATTGTTTCTGCTGTTTATTGAAATATATTTTCCTTCGTGATTCTGAATATAGTATCTTCCGTTTCCTCGGGATGTGAAGGTATATATATTTTCCGCCGAGGCAGAGGAAATTACACCGTAATCATCGGAAATCACCTCTGCAATATCTTCTGTTCCGAGACCGTAGGTAGAATCACTCTGTGCAGCAGAGCCGCCGACAAGCTTGATGCTGCTTACTGTATTTGTTCCGTTTGTGTTTATATTACAGATAACATATCTGCCGTCTGCTACAGGTGCAGCGGTATCGGTTGTAGCTGAATAGCGGACAAAGGCATCCTCCACCTGCTTGACAGGTGCGGTATACAGCCACATTTTGAAGATATCATAAAGCTTTGCGCTGTCCACATAGGATTGTGCACCGTACATATAAACTTCCTGATAGTAATGCACAAGGAACTCACTGCCACAGTAAATGAGAACGGAGCCGTCATCGTTTATGTGTATCTGTAATGCCTGCGGAGTAGTACGCAGATCAGCATAGTCCCTTGCTATATAAAGGTATTTTCCGCTGTTTTTGTGCATAATATAGTAGGTATTGTTACCCTGATAAGTGAATGTATATATATGCTCTGCCGAAACATTGAAGCTTGCGTAGGTATAAGCCTTGCCTGCTTCAGCAGCAACCTTATCAGTTATCTGCTTATCTGTTGCCATACTCCATGTCTGATGCATTCTGCCTGCAAGGACATACTCATCGTTATATACGACATAGTCACCGTCAGGAATACTCTGTAAGGACAAAGCAGCTGCATCAAGTATCTCGTAGTTCACATTTTCATCAGGCTCAACGGGAGCGGATGATGAGTCGGACTGTCCTGTAGGCTCATAAAGCCACATTTTGAAATTTGCATTTGTTTCAGGTGAGATTATTCCGCCTTCACCGTAAAAATGGTTTGTATTGTAGTAGTGAACAAGGTAGTTATCGGAAAGATACATAAGCACCGAGCCGTCTGCGTTTGCACTTATATATATTCCGTGAGGTGTATCACTGTAGATAATGGAATTAAGTCCGTACGGAGTATATCCGCCCTTGTAAAGGTATTTACCTGTGGAAACATTCTGAATGTAATATTCGTTATTTCCTACATGTGTGAACTTGAAAACATTTGTTGCACTTGTATCAAAGCTTTCATACGGATATGCCTTGCCCGATGCACTGACCTGCTCTGTAAACTGATAGTCACCTGCAACGGCATATTCATAATGCTGATTTGCGGACATAACCCAGTTCTGATTGAAAATAACATACTTACCGTCCGGCACACAGCCTTCTGCCTTGGACTCGGCAAGATAAATATCATACTTTTCGGGAACAGCCGCGGGATCATCGTTATCGGGCTGTGACGTTGAACCGCCCGCGGGCTTTTCAAGCTTATTTATGTGATGCTTTACAACCTCGAACTCGTCGTAGAGGGTGGGTGCATAGGGAGCAGTGTTCTGAGTGATAACCTCGTCAAGCTCGTCGGTAAGGTCTGTACCGGACTGGCTTACGGAGGTTACCGTAACACCGTCAACTGAAATTGAGGTGCCGTTTTCAACTGCAGATGCGGTAAAGTTGATTGTACCCTCCTCATCGGTTGTTCTGAGGATAACAAGGGCTCTGCCGTTGAACATCTGAATTTCAGCCTCGGAATCGGAAATAAGAACAGAATCCTGCTGATATTTTTCGGTTGTGGCAGGATTACCGTTATCCACACCCACAATTTTTGCATATCTTGCGGATGAATCGTCAACCTTAAAGGAAAGAACTCCGTTATAGTCGCTCATAAAATTGCCGTCGTCATCCCTGGCTTCAAATTCAACGTAGATATAATCCGCCGAGTCGGCAACAAAGGTATTCTTACCCATCCAGGTGCTTGCCACAATCTGAGTGGCTGTGCCCGGCACGGATTTGTTTGAGCCTACGGTATCGGTAATTTCATTGTTGTTTTCATCGTATGCCTTAACGGAAAGTGTAGCTGAAGCATACTTCACTCTGAACTGAGCATAGAAATTACTGCCCTCTTTTGTGTAAAATTCATCAGTTCTGCAGACTGAGGTATTAGCTGATGCCTCAGACCACGTTCTGTAGGTATAGCCTGCAGGGGTTGTTACAGCCTCTGAGTATGCAGTACCTATAACGATACCGTCAAGAAGCAGCTCTATTTTTGCGGCATTACTGTAAACTGCAACGTTTACAAAGCCGTTTTCATTGTAAAGACTGTCCAAATTCCAGGAGCCGGGAACAAGATGAAGGGTTGTATCCTTTTCGTTCCAGAGGCTTCTGTAAAGATAGTAGGTGTCCTTTTCAAAGCCTGCGGTATCAACAATACCGAAGTATGATGAATTGGGCACGGCATCCGCATTATCACCAGCACCCAGATTCCAATGAGTAGGCTCGCCGATATAGTCGAAGCCTGTCCATACGAATTCACCCGAGAACCAGTCGTTGGTAGCAACGTAATACCATGCCTGTGCGGCGGTACCGCCCCAGCTTACGGCGTCGGTATCGTATGCACTGCAAGCGAAATCATAATGACCCATTGTGTTATAAACACCGCGTGTAGAGGTTGCGGAAGCGGCTTCCGTTGCAACAAAGGGCTTGCCGTAGCGTGAGTCGGAGGTATTCTCCATAACCTGCTCCCACGTATAGGGATTATAGTTACCGCCGATTACGTCCATTTCCTCGTCAATCATCTTGAGCACTGAATCGTTAGGAGCGTTGCTTCCCTGAAGAACAGGTCTTGAGGTATCAATGTCCTTTACAGTATCGATAATGCCGCTGAGGATTTCAGCATAGTCGGCAGTTGCATCGTCACCGTAAATACCGGTGGTAAGCTCGTTACCAACACTCCATGCAATAATACAGGGGTCGTGCTCATCGCGGTAAATGGTATGCTCGATAACGTACTCATACCATTTCTGACCGTTTGCACCGATGGCGGTATTGTCCTCGGTAAGATTTTCGTTGAAATATTCACTGAAATCGTGAGTGTTACCGTTCTTCGGGGCATCCCATCCGTCAAAGAATTCCTCGATGACAAGAAAGCCCATTTCATTGCAAAGCTCAAGGAAAACTCTTGAAGCGGTGTTATGGGAGGTACGGATAGCATTACAGCCCATATCCTTAAGAATTTTAAGCTGGCGGTAAATTGCATCATATTCCTGTGCCGCACCCAAAGCACCCTGGTCGTGGTGAAGACATACGCCCTTGAGCTTTACAGGCTTGTGATTGATCATAAATCCGCTGTCGGCATCCCATTCTATACAACGGAAGCCGAAGGTCGTGTGGTATTCATCAATGATTTCCCCTGTTTCATTATCCTTTACAACAGTACGCAGCTTATACAGCGCCGGATTTTCAGGTGACCACTCTTCCGGGGCTTTGACTTCGGGCGCAAGCGTTACCTCTTTTTCTGTATTTGCAGGTATTATAACGGGACCTGATGATACAGTTTCACTGACAGGGTTATGGTCCTTGTCAAGAACGGTCGCCTCAACATTAACGATTTTTGAAATTGCAGTATCGTTATGCATTTTTATTTTTGCATTAGCATGCGCTTTTTCTGCAGTGTGAAGGTCAGGAGTTGTAATTCTCGGACCGTAAAGAGAAACGTGTACGGGACCCGCAATTGTAAGTGTAACGTCCCTGTTGATACCCGAGCCTGAGTACCAGCGGCTTGAAGGAAGCTCGTTCACAACCTTAACTGCAATAAGATTCTGAACGGTGTTTGTTGTAATGAGGTAGTCGGAAATCTCAAACGAGAAGCTGTTATAGCCATAGTGGTTTTCACCAACATACTGACCGTTTACGTAAACGTAGGTGTGCTGATACGCTCCGTCGAAATTAAGAATTACTCGGTCACCCGAATAATACTCGTATAAATTGAACCATTTTCTGTACCAGCCCGTACCGCCGGGAAGCTGACCGTTTTCAGCCTCTGTTTCACCTTCGGTGGTAAATTCCTGACTCATACTGAAGTCGTGAGGCAGATTAACGGTTTCCCAATCCGAATCATCAAAGCCCTTAAGATAAGCTGCATCGTCATCAGTAAAGCTGAAGCGCCAGTCCTTATTGAAGTCGAGCTCTATTCGGGTGTCGTTATACGCCTGCTCGTGACCTGCAAGGGCAGACGATATTACAGGCTCAATAAGAATAAGCCAGCCATCGTTTACCATAGCTGATGCAAGCATCATAAGGCAAAGCACAACAACCAATGATTTTTTCAGAATTTTCATAAGACCGCCTCCGGGGAACATCTATAATAAAGATAATAAAAATAAACGCAAATTTACATAATAATTATAGCAAAAGCCCCCTTTCAAGTCAAACAAAAAAATAGTAAAACCAACGCATTTTTACGTTTTTATACAATTTTCGCAACAGCTTGTTCAACTTTTCCTAACAAAAAAGCAACACAAAAATCAGCGGCTATTGACGGCACAGATTTTTTATGCAATAATTGCCAATATGCGAGGTGTGACGAAATGGACAACAGACAATGGTTTAAGGAAGCAGGCTACGGAATGATGGCTCACTGGGGGCTTTATTCGTTGCTCGGCGGTGAATATAAGGGCAGAAGAGTGCACGATTATGCAGAATGGATTCAGAGCTTTATGGCTATTCCGAATGCGGAATATGAGCTTCTTGCAAAAAGCTTCAATCCCGTTTATTTCAATGCCGACGAATGGATTCGTCTTGCAAAGGATGCGGGAATGAAATATTTCGTATTCACCTCGAAACACCACGACGGCTTTGCTTTATGGCATTCAAAAGTCGATAAATACAACGTGGTTGACGCCACTCCCTTCGGGAAAGACGTTGTGGCTCAGCTTTCAGAAGCCTGCTATAAGCACGGACTGAAATTCGGTCTTTACTATTCACAGGAGCTTGACTGGCACCATTTCCACGGTGGCGGCTACGATAAATTTTCAGGCTGCTCGGGAGTAAGCTGGGACAACAGCTGGGATTTCCCTGAAAGAGAAAAAAAGAACTTTTCAATCTGCTTTGAGGAGAAAATCAAGCCGCAGGTTGAAGAGCTTATAAAAGGCTACGGCGACCTTCTTCTTATGTGGTTTGACGTGCCCCACACAATTACAAAGGAGCAGAGCCTTGAGCTGAACAGCCTTGTAAAAAAATATCAGCCCGACTGCCTTATAAACTCAAGAATCGGCAACGGTGCATACGATTACGTATCCCTCGGCGACAACGAATATCCCACAAGCTTTGCAGTTGAAGAAGGCAGTGACCCCAACAGCCTTGACGGTATAAAATATTCCCCCTACGGGCTTTATGAAACCGCAGGCACACTCAACTCCTCCTGGGGATATAAGTATTATGACGGGGAGTGGATTTCACCTGAGGAAATTGCAAAAAGAAGAAAAAAGCTTAACGATATGGGCATAAACTATCTTCTTAACGTAGGTCCTGACGGGCTTGGCAGAATCCCCTCTTTTTCACAGGAAAATTTACTTAAGGCAGCGAAGCTTTTCAACAAATAAAACGGAGAATTTTTATGGCTTGGTACGACGAAGCAATTTTTTATCACATATATCCCTTAGGGCTTACGGGGGCTGAAAAAATCAATGAATACCGCACGCCCGTTTCAAGAATAAACGAGCTTTACGATTGGGTAAAGCACATCAGAGAAATCGGATTCACCGCCTTATATATCGGTCCCTTGTGCGAATCGATAGGTCACGGCTACGAAACCACCGATTACAGAAAATGCGACTCACGACTTGGCACAAACGAGGACCTTAAAAAATTCGTTTGTCACTGTCACGAAAACGGAATAAGAGTTATTTTCGACGGTGTTTTCAACCATACGGGCAGAGATTTCTTCGCCTTTAAGGACGTTCAGAAAAACAGAGAAAATTCTCAGTATAAAGATTGGTACAACATAAATTTTTGGGGGAACAATTCATATAACGACGGCTTTTCCTATGAAAACTGGGGCGGCTATGACTTGCTCGTGAAGCTCAATCAGAGAAATCCCGCAGTTATAAATTATATCTGCGACGTTATAAGATATTGGGTAAGCGAATTTGACATTGACGGCATCCGTCTTGATGCGGCAGACGTGCTTGATTTTAACTTTATGAAGGCTCTTCGCGCTACCGCAAACGAGGTTAAAAGCGACTTCTGGCTTATGGGTGAGGTAATTCACGGTGACTATAACCGTTGGGCAAACGAAAATACCCTTCACAGCGTTACCAACTATCATCTTCATAAGGCCTTGTATTCGGGACATAACGACAGAAATTATTTTGAAATTGCCCACACCGTAAAGCGCCTTTACGATATGAGCAAGGCTCTTCGACTTTATAATTTCACCGATAATCACGACGTTGAAAGAATATACACAAAGCTTTCCGACAAAAGGCATTTTGTGCCCTGTCATATACTTCTTTTCACGCTTCCCGGTCTTCCCTCGGTTTACTACGGCTCGGAGCTTGGAATTGAAGGCAGAAAGGAGCGCCACAGTGATGCTTCACTGCGCCCTGCGCTGAATTACGGTGACCATAAAAATGCAGCAAGCGATAATCCCTGCACTAAAATTATCAAGGCTCTGTGCAAAGTAAGAAGAGCTGTTCCTCAGCTTTCCTACGGTGACTATAAGGAGCTTCGTCTTACAAACAGGCAGTATGCATTTTCAAGAGAAATTGACGGAAAATCGGTAATTATTGCGGTAAATAACGATGAAAACGACTGCACGCTTTCACTCCCCTGCTCTGCAGTAAAAGAATATAAGGGTGCATTATCAGGTGAGAATATAGCGGTAAGCGGCGGCAGCATCACCGTTACAATAAAGGCAAATTCGGGTGATATTTTTATCCCCGACGATAACGGTAAAATCAATTTCACTCCTGTTGAAGCAGAAATAAAAATTGAAAAGTCTGTAGAAGAAAAGCCTGAAATAAAGGCTGAAGCAAAGCCCGAAATAAAAAAAGAAGCATGCATAAAAGAGCCTGCTGCAGCAGTTACCGACAAGCCATATGAGGAAATGACGGTTGAGGAGTTGCAGGCTGCAATACTTGCTAAA
>JAZTWN010000055.1:0-74397 GCA_045635905.1 Acutalibacteraceae bacterium | reverse complement strand
ATATGTAGAGCTTACTTACGTTCTTTCAGCAAAGTAGACCGCAACAGGCACCTACGTTGTTGTAACAAGGGGCGCAGGCTACGGTATCAAGGGCGGCGACGAATATCATCCCGCATCAGGCGAATATATAGTAGTGCGTGTTGCAATTTCTGCTGACGGCAGAATTCTCGACTGTATCACAGTTTCCGAGGCTGAAACAGACGGACTCGGCGATGCCTGCTCAGACGAAAAGTTCTACGGTCAGTTTGACGGCAAAACAGAAGAAAACTACACCGAAATTGATGCAATCAGCGGTGCTACACTCACAACAAACGGCTACGTGCAGGCAATTCAGCGTGCATTCACCGCAGTAAATACAATGAAAGGGGGCAACTGATAATGAAAAAGGATAACAGCGTTTCCGTTCTTCTTAACGGTATTCTCAAGGAAAACCCCGTGCTTGTTCTCATTCTCGGTACTTGTCCCACGCTTGCAACCACAAATACTGTAGACGGTGCCTTCGGTATGGGTATTGCCGCACTTGCAGTTCTTGTGTGCTCAAACATCTTTATTTCTCTTACAAGAAAAATTGTTCCCGATTCAATGCGAATTCCTTGCTATATTGTTATTATTGCAGGCTTTGTTACAATAGTTAAGCTTCTTGTGCAGGCATTTTTACCCGATCTTTTTGCTACACTCGGTGTTTATCTTGATCTTATCACCGTTAACTGTATTATTCTCGGCCGTGCCGAAATGTTTGCAAACAAGAATCCTGTAATAAAATCCGCACTTGACGGTATCGGTATGGGACTCGGCTTTACAATCGCACTCTGCGTAATGGCTACAATCCGTGAAATCTTCGGTGCTGCCTCCTTCGCAGGTATTGCAATTCCCTTTATGGAAAGCTTCAAGATTGAATTCCTTACAAAGGCTCCCGGCGGACTTCTTGTGTACGGTCTTCTTATTGCACTTATCCACGTTATCACAAAGGGTAAGTTCCCCAAGAAAAAATCCTTCTCCTGTGAAGGATGTCCCAATGCAGAAAACTGCAAATCAGGCAGCTGTGCTGAGAAAGGAGCTGAAGCCTAATGGATATGTTCAAGGGTCTTATTGTAATTCTGCTTTCATCTGTACTTGTAGATAACTACGTTCTCAGCCGTTTCCTGGGCATCTGTCCCTTCCTCGGTGTATCAAAGAAGCTCAATCAGGCAGTAGGTATGGGCTTTGCCGTTACAATCGTTATGCTTCTTGCAACTGCTGCAACCTGGCCCATCCAGAAATTCGTTCTTGACACACTCAATCTCGGCTACCTTCAGAATATCGTATTTATTCTCATCATCGCAAGCCTTGTGCAGATAACCGAGCTTATTATCAAGAAGTTCTCTCCCTCACTTTATAAGGGACTTGGCGTATATCTTCCTCTTATCACAACAAACTGTGCCGTTTTAGGTGTTACAATCAACAATATAATCGACGGCTACGGCTTTATCGAATCAATGGTAAGCTCTCTTGTCTCCGGACTTGGCTTCCTGCTTGCTATGGTGCTTTTCTCAGGCCTTCGCTCACGTATCGACGAAAGCAACGTACCTGAGCCCTTCAAGGGGCTTGCCGTTACACTTATCGCTGCATCCTTCATTTCTCTTGCGTTTATGGGATTTGGCGGTATCGTAGAAAATATTTTCGCTTGATAGGGGGAGCATGGCATGGATATTTTAATAGCATTTGGTGTAATGTTCTCTATCGCGCTGGTTGCAGGCATTCTGCTTTCAGTGTTTTCTCATTTCTTTTCTGTTCCCGAAAATCCTGTCAAGAAGCAGGTAAGGGAATGCCTTCCCGGCATCAACTGTGGTGCCTGCGGCTATAAGGGCTGCGATGACTATGCAGAGGCACTTGCCTCAGGCGGTGTAAGCCCCAGCCTTTGTATTCCCGGTGCGCAGAAGGTTGCTGATGAAATCGGTGAAATCCTCGGCGTTGAGGCTACCGCTTTCAATGATATGGTTGCTTTTGTTGCCTGTAACGGTACCTGTGGTGCAGTTTCTGAAATTGCAGAGTACGAGGGTGTTGAAACCTGTAAGGCTGCGGCTATGATTTACGGCGGTCCCAATTCCTGCCGCTTCGGCTGCCTCGGCTACGGCGACTGTGCAGCAGCCTGTCCTGCTGATGCTATCTGTGTTATCGATGGTGTTGCCTGTGTAAACACAAGCCGTTGTCTTGGCTGCGGCTTATGTAAGGACACCTGTCCGAAAAGTATTATCTCTATGGTTTCACAGCACACGAAAACTGCGGTGCTTTGCAGCAACAGGCAGAAGGGTGCTGATGCACGTAAGGCCTGTAAGAATGCTTGTATTGCTTGTAAAAAGTGTGAAAAGACCTGTCCTAACGGTGCAATTACAGTTAAAAATGACCTTGCTGTCATTGATTATGAAAAGTGCACAAACTGCGGTGAGTGCGTAAATGCTTGTCCCACAGGCTGTCTTAAGACTGTATTCTTCCCCGACATCCCTGCAGGTGTTGACGCTGAAGAATTACTCGATTGATATGAGTAAAACCGATAATATAAAAAAACGCCACCTCCGCAACGACGTTATCCTTGTTGCCGTTCTCTTTCTTCTTGCTTCAATCGGCGGAATATATCTTTTCTTTTTCCGTGAAGAGGGAAGCAGTGTGACCGTTACAATTGACGGTGAGCTTTACGGTGTGTATTCTCTTGCCGAGGACAGGGAAGAGGATATATATACGGGTGAAAATAACGTGCAGTTTAACCGACTTATCATAAGCGGAGGCAAGGCCTACGTTGAAAAGGCGTCCTGTCCGGACGGAATATGCTCCGACCACACTCCCGTGTACCGAGACGGAGAAAGCATAGTCTGTCTTCCCAATAAGGTTGTTATTACCGTTATTGCCGGAAATGCGGAAAATTCCCCAGACGTTGTAGCATAAGGAGATTGCTTATGAATAAAAAAACAAAAACAATCGCCTTTATCGGACTTTGTACCTCGTTGGCTCTTGTGTTTGCCTATCTTGAGGCTCTTATTCCGCCTCTGTTTCCGTCGCTTCCCGGCGTAAAAATGGGTCTTCCCAATATAATAATCATATTCCTACTTTATCGCTTCGGACCTAAAACTGCTGTTGCGGTATCGCTTATAAGAATTGTGCTCGTTACTGCTCTTTTCGGAAATGCTATGGCTATGCTTTATAGTCTTGCAGGCGGAATGCTCAGTATTCTTGTTATGATTCTTCTGAAAAAATTCAATATTCTTTCAACGGTAGGTGTAAGTATTGCAGGCGGTGTTTCACATAACGTGGGTCAGATTATAATTGCGATGCTTGTTCTTGAAACCACACAGCTTGCATACTATCTTGTAGTTCTTACCTTTTCCGGTGTTATTGCAGGTGTGTTCATCGGCCTTTGCGGTTCATTCCTGATAAAAAAGATTCCGGAAAAAATTTAAATTTAACAAATTTTTAATTGACTTTTTGTTAAAAGTGTAGTAATATGTACGGGCTTGCGCAACAATGCGTAAAGAAAAAAATTAAAAAAAGGGGAAACTCAAAATGAAAAAGGTTATTTCTCTCGTAATGGTAGCACTTTTAGTGCTCGCTACTTTCCTTGTAGCAGGCTGCTCAAATGATGCAACAACAGATGAAACAACTGCTCCCGCAACAGAAACAACTCTTAAGTTCGGTGCAGGCGTAAGTGTTGACGCTCCTGCAACAACAGACGCAACTGAGGACAAGGAAGGCACAGGTAAGATTGATGCTACTTATGCTGCTGTTACAGTTGACGCTGAAGGCAAGATCGTTGCTTGTGCTCTCGATACTGCAAGCAACACAGTAAAGTTCACAGCTGACGGTAAGGCTGTTGCTAACGAAGAGTTCAAGACAAAGTATGAGCTCGGCAACGACTACAACATGGTAGCTTACGGCGGTGCAACAAAGGAATGGTTCGAGCAGGTAGATGCTCTCGAAACTCTTGTAGTTGGTAAGACTCTTGACGAGGTTAAGGCTCTTATGACTGAAGAAAACAAGGGTAACGATGATGTTATTGCTGCCGGCTGCACAATCACAATTGATGCATTCATCAAGGCTATTGAAAATGCTTACAATGCTGCTGCAGATTCAAACGTAACAGCTGCTGACACTCTTAAAGTTACTGCTGCTACAGAGCAGACAATTGCAGACGCAACAGAGGATAAGGACGGAAGCAACAAGGTTTCCACAACATTCTTTGCTGCAGCTGTTAATGCAGAGGGCAAGGTAGTTGCTGCTGCTTCTGACTGTGTAGAGGTTACCTTCACATTCGACACAAAGGGTGTTTCCACTCTCGATACAACAAAGGCTATCGTTTCCAAGAAGACTCAGGGTGCTGACTATGGCATGGTTGCTTACGGCGGCGCAACAAAGGAATGGAACGAGCAGGTTGCTGCTTTTGATGCTCTTTGCATCGGCAAGACAGCTACTGAAATCGCAACACTCGTTGCTGAAGACGGCAAGGGCGTTGAAGACGTTCAGACTGCAGGCTGTACAATCTATGTAACAGGTCTTGTAAAGGCTGCTTCCAAGATTGGCTAAGAAATAAAAACAACGAAAGGGAGAGTCTTCTCCCTTTTTTGTTTGCCTTGAAAAAATGAAAAGAAAAATTATTTGTGTAATTCTGTCGGTTTTGTTACTGTCCGTCGTTATTCTTTCGTCCTGTGCAGTACCGTCAGAGCAGAAAAATAAATATTCAATCCAATCCTTTGACTATTTTGATACCGTTTCGGTTATAACGGGATATGAGGTAACAAAGGAGCAGTTTGATGCTGTAGCTCAGGATATACTTTCCGAGCTTTCGGAGTATCATAAGCTTTATTCCATATATCACCGTTTTGAGGGACTGGAAAATCTCTGTACAATCAATGAGCTTGTTGACGGGCAGCACAGAACTGTTACAGTTGATAAGAAAATTATTGATATGCTGAAATATGCAATAGAGATGTATTCTGTAACTGACGGAATGCTCAATATTGCGATGGGCAGTGTTCTTTCCCTGTGGCACGATTACCGTACCGTAGGTAAGGATGACCCTTCGGAGGCTTCGCTTCCCCCTATGGATAAGCTTCTTGAGGCATCTGAGCACACTGATATTTCAAAAATTGTCATTGACGAGGAAAATTCAACCGTAACGCTTCTTGACCCTGAAATGAAGATTGATGTCGGTGCTATTGCAAAGGGCTATGCTACCGAATGTATTGCGCGTTCTCTTGAAGAAAGAGGTATAAGCGGATACGTGCTTAATATCGGCGGCAACGTGCGCACCATCGGAATCAGAGGTGACGGCACAAAATGGGTTGCAGGTATTGAAAACGGAAACGGCGGAGATTACCTGGCATATCTTGAGCTTTCAGGTCAGTCTGTTGTAACAAGCGGCTCATATCAGCGCTATTACGTTGTTGACGGAAAGAAATATCACCATATTATTCATCCCGACACTCTTATGCCTGCCGAAGGCTTTTTGTCGGTTTCCGTTGTGACTGCAGATTCGGGAATGGCAGATGCCTTATCTACTGCACTTTTTTGTATGTCGGTAGAGGACGGTCAGCGTCTTGTTGACTCAATTGACGGAACAGAGGCTATGTGGGTAAGTGAAAAAGGCGAAATTACGGTTTCAGCCGGTTGGGATTCCTATGTAAAAAAATAAAACCTTCAACAGATATAAATTCCGGGAGCGGTCGGTAATATGACTGCTCCCGATTTTTTTGTTTGATTTATAATCCGGACTTATGATATAATATAAAAAACTGCTTTCCGTTATCCGTGAAGCTTACAAAACAGGAGAAAAAAATGAAGCTTGCATTTTCTACGCTGGGTTGTCCCGACTGGTCCTTGAAATATGCCATTGAGCAGGCAAGTAGTCTTGGCTTTCAGGCTATTGAAATACGCGGAATAAAGGATTGTATGCGTGCGGACACAATTGAAGAGCTGTTGCCCGAAAACCGTGGGGAGAGCTTACGGTATGCAAAGGAAAACGGTATCACCATATGCGGTCTTAATGCTTCTGCTTCATTTCACGAAAAGGAAAAAAGAGAAAGCAATATGGAGGAGGCACTTGCAACGGTAAGGCTTGCTGCCGAATGTAACGTACCGTACGTCAGAATCTTCGGAAATAATCTTGTTACAAAAAATGAGGAAGAGGAAATTGCTGATATAGGTGCGGCTATCCGCCCTCTTTGCCTCAGTGCACAGGAGCTGGGGGTTGAAATTCTTCTTGAGGTACACGGAGATTTCAATACGGGTGACAGAATTCTGAGACTTGCGCAGGCGGTGAATTGTGAAAGCTTCGGTATAATATGGGATATCTGGCACAGTCGTGAGGATATAAAGACCTTCTGGAAAAAAACAAAGCCGCTTGTGCGCCACGTACACCTTAAGGATTGCAGAAACGGTGAGCTTTGCAGTTTAGGCGATGGTGAGCTGCCTGTTAAGGAGGTAGTGAAGCTTCTGCTCGGTGACGGATACAACGGTTATTTCAGCTTTGAATGGGAAAAGCGCTGGCATCAGTGTCTTCGCGGCCCCGAGGAGGAATTTCCATATTTTGTTGAAAAAATGAAGGAAATCTTTACTGAAATTTAATATTGCTTGGTGAGAAGGGAGAAAAAATATGAAATACGTTAATACAGGAAAGGATATATCGGCATCTCAGGTTGCACTGGGATGTATGAGAATGGCAGGGCTTGATGAAAAAAGAGTAGACGCCATAGTTGACTGTGCACTTGAAAACGGGATAAATTTTTTTGACCACGCAGATATTTACGGAGGGGGAGAGTCCGAAAGGCTTTTCGGTGACTACCTTAAAAGACACAGCGGAGTAAGGGAAAATATTTTTATTCAGACAAAGTGTGCCATTCACGACGGACAGTACGATTTTTCAAAAGATCATATTCTTAAAAGTGTGGACGGAAGCCTGAAGCGTCTTGGTGTTGATTACGTGGATTTTCTTCTTCTGCACCGTCCTGACACCCTTATGGAGCCCCAAGATGTGGCTGAGGCCTTTGAAGAGCTCAGTTTAAGCGGAAAAGTGCGTAATTTCGGCGTTTCTAATCATAATCTTATGCAGATAGAGCTTCTTAAAACTGCCGTAAAACAGCATATTTCAGTCAATCAATTGCAGTTTTCCGTAACCGAGGCGGGAATGGTAACGTCGGGAATGAACGTTAATATGAAGAATGCAGATTCTGTTATGCACGACGGCGGCTTACTTGAATACAGCAGAATAAAAAACATGCGTATACAGGCGTGGTCACCGTTTATGTACGGCTTTTTCGAGGGCAACTTCGTTGATAATGAAAAATTCCCCGAGCTTAATGAAAAGCTTTCGGAAATCTGTGAAAAATATTCTCTTTCAAAAACAGGTGCGGCTGCTGCCTGGATAATGCGCCACCCTGCAGGAATTCAGGTTATTGCAGGTACTATGAAGCCTGAGCATCTTTCTGAAATCTGTAAGGCTTCTGACGTTACTCTTACACGCTCTGACTGGTATGAAATTTACCGCGCCGCAGGTCATTGTCTGCCGTAATTATAAATTGATTGGAGTATAGTATGAATTTTTGTGAGCTTGCAGCCGAAAGATTTTCGGTGAGAAAATTTCTTGAAAAAAGCGTTGAACAGGAAATAATTGATAAAATTCTTGCGGCAGGACATAAAGCGCCTACAGGCTGCAATTTCCAGCCTCAGAAAATTCTTGTGATAAACAGTGCCGAATCGCTCGGAAAACTCAGAGAATGCACGCGCTGTCATTTCGGCGCGCCCCTTGCGATGCTTGTGTGTTACGATAAAAATGAATGCTGGACACGCCCCTATGACGGTGCACAAAGCGGAATAACAGACGCATCAATAGTTGCCACTCATCTTATGCTTCAGGCGTGGGAGCTTGGCATCGGCTCTACCTGGGTTATGCATTTTGATCCTGTCAGAATGTGTGAAGCTTTTGATGTTCCTGAAAATATTGAGCCTGTTGCTCTTCTTGTTATGGGCTATGCCGCAGAAGACGTAACGCCCAATGAAAGACACTTCAACAAAAGACCGTTGCCTGAAACTGTTTTTTATAATGATCTTAAATAAAAATTGTGGGAGCACCTGAGGGTGCTCCCATAGCTTATTTCCAGTCGTATTCAATGATTTTTCCGTCTATTGCCCAGCGAGTGGGAATCTTGGTGGTATAAATATCAAGAGGTTCAAATTCGTGAGGCTCGTGGAAGGTCTTGTATGCCTTGCGGATATCCTCTTTGCACTTGTCGCTGATTTCATCCGTACAGGATACGAAAAGGGGAGTATCGGAGTAGGATAAAAGCTCAAGCCACTGTTTGTTTTTCTCCCAGGGAGTGATGTGATTGAGAATACCTACGCAGTCAGCATCCACGTGGTAGAAGGCGTTGTGCTGAGGCAGTCTGAAGGCAAGTGTATTTACCCCCATTTTAGGTGTTCTTTCCCATTCTCGTGCACTTGTATCGTCACCTGTTCTTGAAAGCTCGAATATACCTGCACCGAGATGAGAAACGGTGTTGCAGCCTATAATAAGCATATCACTTGCAGCGTCCCTTAGCAATCTGTAGAAATCAAGTACGATTTCGGCATTTGTTTTTGTCTTGTCGTAAAAATGCCAGTCCTTTATGTTTGTGATTGTGGCATCGAGGCTTGCACCGTAATCACCGAAGAGGTCAACCGTTGAAAAATCGTGCTTTATAAGCTCGTAGCCCCATTCTCTGATTCTTTCAATATCAGCTCTGAGATATGTCTGCACATCGGGGTGGGTAGGGTCAAGATAAAGCCTTTCATCCTCACGGAGAATTCTCATATCAGCGGTAATAGCCTCATCCTTGTTGTGCAGGGGACGAAGCCATATTCCGGGACGGACGCCGAGTGACTTTATTTCCGAAGCGAGCTTTTTCATATCTCTGAATTTTTCATTAGGAAGCCAGGGACCTTCGGTATCGTTTACTGACCAGCAGTCGTCAACCACCTCGAAGGGCTTGTTGTCAATGCCCTCTGAAAGCTTTGCCTGAAGCCTCGCGTCGGAAACGATCTGTTCATAGCAGCTGTCGCCGTAGGCATAATACCAGTTGTTGCCGCCGTAGATTTTTTCCTTGGGAAGACGGGGAGAGGGACACATTTTTTTGCAGAAATCGTGCAGATTTACCATTATATCCGCAGTGGAGTATTCCTCGTAAATAAAGGTAGCCGCAAGAAGCCTTCTGCCTTCAAGATGAACGCCGCTGCCGCCGTTTCTTATGTCAACGAGAGCGGTAATTCCGTTTTTGTCATAGCGGAAGCTTACGAATGAGCCGGTACCGGTTTTTACGCCGAAGCAGAAGGAGGTGCATTTGTCTGACGCAATAAAATACCAGGGCATAAATCTTTCGTTGTCTGAGATTTTTCTGAATTCAAGCTCACCGTAGCTTCTTTCCCACGCGTCACCAAGAACAAAAATACCGTCATCTGTATCAGCCTGCCAGTGAAGCTCGATGAATTCGGGCTTATCGGCAGAGGCCTGTATATAAAGCTCAAGCTCCTTTTCTTTAGCCTCAGCCTCAATTACGGCATCGGTAACCTCGTTTTCGCAGATTATTTTGGAGGTAAATGCCTTTATATCAATTTTCATTTTTTATCCTCTCTTCAGAAAGCTGTTATAGGTTAATTATGCATCAGGTAAAAAAATTAATCAATATAAATATCTCCGTTATCTCTGCAAGTGGTGTAGAAATTTTTATAATAATATGCTACAATTTATACAAATTCTATTAAGGAGCTTTATGATGACCGAAAATTTTCAGGAGCTGATGCTGTCATTTCAGGATGATCAATGGGAAAATGAATATATTGACCACGACCGTGAAATAGTAAGAGCGATTGTTTTTGACGATGAGGGATATTTCTATTTTGTCCGTGTGGACCGCGACGATGATTTCGGCAGAGCAGTGCTTATTGAAACCGCAGGCGGCGGAGTTGAAGCAGGGGAGGAGCTTTATTCTGCCATTGTGCGTGAGCTTCAGGAGGAGCTAGGTGCAGAGGTTGAGGTGCTTTGTAAAATAGGTGTTGTTAGTGATTATTATAATCTTATTCACAGGCACAATCTGAATAACTATTTCCTTTGCAGGGTGGTTTCCTTCGGAGAAAGAAGCCTTACGTGGGATGAGAAGGAAAGCTTTCATCTTTCGACACTGAAGCTTAAGTATGAGGATGCCGTACGGGAATATGAGCGCTGCTCACAAACAAGGCTCGGAAGACTTATTTACAGAAGAGAGCTGCCCGTATTGCTTCACGCTGGAAAAATTATCTACGGTGATTAAGTATCATATTTTTTAATAATACTTTAAACGGCATATTTTTTCTATTGCCTTTTACTGATATCTATTGTAGAATGTAAATAATCGGAGTCGGAAGCAGTTGATTTTCCGTCGGTTATACTATTTTTATATTGCAGGAGTTGAAAAAATGAGCGATTTACAGAAAAAGCAAGGCAGCATCCGCCCCTTCGGCTGGGCTGACAAAATCGGTTACTCAATGGGTGATATGGGTTGTAATTTTTCCTTCCAGCTCGTATCAACATATATGCAGCTTTTCTATATGCAGTATATCGGCATTGAAGAAGGCGCTTATGCAATTATTATTCTTCTTTCCAAAATTTTCGACGCAATAAACGATATTGTTATCGGTAATCTTGTTGATACAAAGAGAATCGGTAAAAAGAGTAAGTATATGCCCTGGATACTTCTGGGCGGCGTTACTCTTATTATCTTCAACGTTATGCTTTTTGCCCCCGTACAGGGCTTTTCACGGTGGGGTAAATACATCTGGTGTCTTGGTGCATATTGCCTTTGGTCAATTGCCTATACAATGGTAAACGTGCCCTACGGCTCTCTTCATTCTGTTATTACAGACGACCCTCAGCAGAAGGTTTCACTTTCAACCTTCAGAAGCCTCGGTGCGGCTCTTCCCGGTATCATCGTTATGATTGTGCTTCCCAAGCTTGTATATGAAACAAAGACAAACGAGCTTGGTGAGCCTGTTGACGTTCTCAAGGGACCCTCACTTCTTCCCGTAGCTCTTGTGTTCGGTATTGTTGCACTTGTTGCATTCTTTGCCACAACAAAGCTTGTTAAGGAGAGAGTAAATCACAAGTCCGAGGATAATGCAGTAGGCTTCAAGGCTATTATGTCCTCTGTAAAGTCCTTCTTCACAAACCGTGCTATGATCGGCGCTACTATTGCATCTGTTGCATCCGTTGCGCTTTTCAACTCAACTATGTCACTTAACAATATGGTATTCCAGTATTTCTTCCACGATACTGAAAAAATGGGTCTTGCGATGGTAGGAAGCTATGCTCCCATGGTTATCTTTATGGCATTTATGGGTAAGCTTACAAAGAAATTCGGCAAGAAGGCAGTTATTGTAGGGGCTATGCTTGTTGGTGCAATTTCAGGTGTTGTTTCCCTTGTGCTTCCCATTGCCCCCGATTCAACAGGTATGATTCTTTACGTTGTATGCCTTATGGGACTTAACCTTGGTAATGCAGGCTTCCAGATTTCCGTGTGGGCTATTATTGCCGACTGTATTGAGGTTTCCTACAGACAGACAGGCAAGAGTGAGGAAGGCTCGCTTTATGCGCTTTATTCATTCTTCCGTAAGCTTGCTCAGGGTATCGGTCAGGCAGTTGTTGCACTCGGTCTTTCAGCAATCGGCTTTATCGAGGGTGAAAATGCCGTACAGGCAGCAGATTTCGGTGACAAGGTAAAATCACTCTACTTTATTCTTCTTGCAGCAGGCTCACTTGTTGCATTCCTTTCAATGAAATTTATCTACAATATCGGCAAGAAGGAAGAAGACGCATTTGCACAGCAGATTGCGGAGTAATAAAAAATGAACGGGAGCCTCAGCTCCCGTTTTTTTACGTTGTACGGTATCAGAATTTATAAGGGGTGTGCTTTGTGATATTTATTATAACGGGTGCCGGTCATGCCGGAAAAACCCTGCTTGCACAATGGCTTGTTGAAAAATATAAATATTCCTGTCTTTCAATTGACCACCTTAAAATGGGGCTTATAAGAAGCGGTCAGACGCATCTTACACCGCTTTCTGATACTGCCTCACTTACTCAGTATCTGTGGCCGATTGTGGCTGAAATGATAAAAACAGCCGTTGAAAACAAGCAGAATCTCATCGTTGAAGGCTGCTATGTGCCCGCTGACTGGGCAGACAGCTTTTCTGAAGAGTATCTTGAAAATATTAAGCTGATATGCATTGTTATGACGGAAAATTATATTGAAAATCATTCAGAAGACATTATGACGTACGCGAACATAATTGAAAGCCGTTTTGCGGATGAGGTAACAAAGGACTGGCTGATAAAAGAAAACAAAAATTATCTTGAATTTTCTGAAGGATACAACTGTAAGTATATTGTGATAGATAAGGAATACAGTATCAATATTGATGATCTGTAAAAATAAAAAAGAGCAGACAGATGTCTGCTCTTTTTTTTACTTTCCAAAGTTTTCAACGGCACTGCGGATGCTCCATTGATTTTCTTCAAGAAGGTCTTCAGCCATTTCTGCATCACAGCCGAGAATTTCAGTTGTGATGCCTATCATTCGCTGACGCAGCTTCTTGTTTGTGGGCTTAAGATTTATCATAAGATTTTCATAGACGTAGCCGCATTTTACCATTGATGCTGTCGAAATCATATTGAGAATAATCTTCTGTGCCGTACCTGCCTTCATTCGTGTAGAGCCCGTTATTACCTCGGGACCCGTGTCGGCGCATATGTTGATATCTGCCATACGTCCCATTTCAGTGTCGGGATTGTTGACGATTGAAACGGTTTTTGCACCGATGCTTTTTGCATAGCTGATAGCAGACGTAACGTATGAGGCAGAGCCCGAGGCTGAAATTCCGATAAGAATATCAGTTTTTGAAATGCCGTGATTATTGAGGTCTTTTATCGCTGCTTCGGCATTGTCCTCGGCATTTTCTGCAGCCTTGAACATACATTTTTCACCGCCTGCAATTATTCCGTTGAAAAGCCCGTAGGGAACACCGAAGGTTGGCGGACACTCTGCTGCGTCGCATACTGCAAGCCTGCCCGAGGTGCCGCTTCCGATATAAAATACTCTTCCGCCTGCGGAAATTATATCTGCAACACACTCGCAGGCAGCGGCAATATCATCCGAGGCTGCTTCAATTGCTTTATACACGTTCTTATTTTCGTTGTTTATAATTTTAACGATTTCCGAAGCGCTCATATTCCCGATGTTGTAAGTATCGGGATTTCTCATTTCTGTTTTCAGCATATTCTTCCCTCATTTATTGTCATAGCCATAAGCACAGCGCCGTTTACCATAGGCTCCTGTGAAAACGACAGGCTATATTTTTCATCAAGATATTCCTTGAGATATTTTTCAATGATTCCGCTTTGTCTGCAAAGTCCACCGAGAATAACTGTGCTTACTCTTTCTTCGGGGATGCTTTTGCCTGCGGCGATGATTATTTCAGCTGCCTGCTTGCAGTTTCTTTTAATTATTTCCTCTGCTTTTTTATCATCCATTTCATAAGCTTCAAAAACTGCGGGAGCAAATGAAGCAACAAAGGACGGTCCGTTTTTGTAAATCTGCGGAATGGCATCCTCAACAGACTGTGAAAGCCTTTTTTCTACAAGATTTTTTATTATTTCACTTCCGCCTCTTCCGTCAGAAAAGGAGAGTGCACACTCAAGTGCGTCAGCGCCGTAGCAGTATGCGCTTCCGCCCTTGTCTATCATATATCCCCATCCGCCGACGCGGTGCAGTACGTTATTGTATCTTGCGTAGGCTACTATTCCCGTGCCCATAATAACCGCAATACCGTTTTTTCTGCCGAGAGCAGTGCTGATGGCATTATCGACGTCGCTTGCGCAGGAAAATGCCCCGAAACCGTATCGGGAAAGGGTATTTGTAATTTCTTTTTGTGTTTCAGGGCTTTTGCAGCCTGCAATACCTGCAAAAACGGATATTTTCTCACAGGGAAAATCCCGTATTATTGCTGCAAAACCTGAATTCAGAAGGCTCAGCGTATTTTCAATTCCGACGTTAACGGGATTTGACGGTCCGAGAAGCAGTCGCCTTATTTCGTTTCCGCCCTTGTCTGTCAGCAGAAATTCTGTTTTTGTGCCGCCTCCGTCAATGCCGAGAAAAAATTCAATATTGCCGTTATTCACGTTATCCCTTCCTTCTTATGTTGAGATCTATTATAGCTTAATTCTGCACAAAAATCAACCTGAAGGCTTGTTGTGTTTTTCTTATAAAAAATAGTGCAATTACGGAAATTTTGTGGTATTATAAAAAATAACAGATTTTACCCTTGACAGGAGAGAATTAAATGACAGTAAACGAATATCTTTCTTTGATTGACAGTGTTATTGAAAACGGTAAATATAAGGCAGACTGGGCAAGCCTTGCCCATCATAAGGTGCCCGACTGGTATAAGCACGACAAGGTTGGTGTCTTTATTCATTGGGGGATTTATTCCGTTCCGGGCTACGGTAACGAATGGTACTCAAGAAATATGTACGATAAAAATTCCCCTGAGTTTGAGCATCACGTAAAAACCTACGGTGCTCATAAGGATTTCGGCTATAAGGATTTTATTCCTATGTTTAAGGCTGAAGACTTTGATGCAGCCCGTTGGGTTGATATTTTCAGAAGATCAGGTATAAAATACGTGATGCCCGTAGCCGAGCATCACGACGGCTTTGCTATGTATGAAACTGAATTCAACCGTTGGAATGCAACACAGATGGGGCCCTGCCGTAACGTGGTAGGAGAGTTGAAGGCTGAGTGTGAAAAGCAGGGGCTTACCTTCTGCGCCTCCACTCACAGAGCAGAGCATTATTTCTTTATGAATATGGGCCGCACTGTTGAAAGCGACGTTACCGATGAGGCTTACAGAGATTTTTACGGTCCTGCCTTCTATTGTGAGGAGCTTGATTCCTCCGTGCTCGGTATCACCACCGAAAATCCTCACACCATAGGCGCAAGTCGTGAATGGCTTGAGGATTGGCTTGTAAGAACCTGTGAGCTTATTGACAGATATCAGCCCTCGGTTCTTTATTTTGACTGGTGGATTCACAATCATTCCTTCAAGCCTTATCTTAAAAAGCTTGCGGCATACTATTATAACCGCGCCGAAGAGTGGGGCAGAGAGGTAACCATAAATTACAAGCATCAGGCATTCCCTCCCACAGTTGCTACCTTTGACGTTGAAAGAGGCGCTCTTTCCGGTATTTCGCCTATTTACTGGCAGACGGATACTGCCATAGGAAAGTGCTCATGGGGCTACAGAATGGACAATCAGTATAAGAGTGCCCGTCAGGTTATCTGCGACCTTGTTGATATTGTTTCCAAAAACGGAAATCTTCTTATAAATATCGGCCCCAAGGCAGACGGTACCTTTACCGACGAGGAAACAGAGGTTCTTCTTAATATGGGTAAATGGCTTGAAATAAACGGTGAGGGCATTTACGGAACAACTCATTGGAAGCAGTTCGGTGAGGGTAAGGTCAATGCCGAGGAGGGCTTCTTCAAGGACGGCGACGAGAAGCAGTTTACAAACTGTGACTTCAGATTTACCTATAAAAACGGATATCTTTACGCCTTCCAGATGCGTCCTTCAAGGGTTGTAAGAATTGAATGCCTCAAACAGAAAACATACGGTGATTTCCTTATTGACGGTGTTGACGTGCTTGGGGAAAACACAATAGAGGGCTTTACAAGAACGGAAGATTACTTTGAAATCAGACTTGCCGACGAGCCTGCAGGAGATCTTCCCGTGTGCTTCAGAATTCAGATAGGCTGATAATAAATACATACCTCAATCTGCGTGCTGCGGACTGAGGTATTTTTTTGCCGTACAAGGTATATTTTGCCGGAGAAAAATTGTTATTGTATTTATTACGCGTATATGTTAATATAAAATAGTGATTTTATATCATCCTACCCCTTGAAAGTAAGAGAAAAATTCTGATAACAGCTTTTCTTTGCTTGTCCGGGAAAATACAGAACTTACAAAAAGGAGATAACTGTATGAAAAATTCAGGAAAGAGAAAACTGATTGCAGTAATTTCAGTGCTTGTTGCTATTTTGATGGCGACTACTGCTTTTGCTGCAATACCAGGTGACGTTGACGGTGACGGCAGTGTGACTGCGGCTGATGCAAGACTTGTTCTCAGGGCCTCTGTCGGACTTGAGAAGCTTTCAGCTGCGGCTATAAAGGTTGCTGATGCTGACTTTGACGGTACCGTTACTGCGGCTGATGCAAGACTTGTGCTTCGAGCATCCGTAGGTCTTGAGGAATTACAGGACCCCGGTGCGGAGCATACTCACAGCTACGTTACTACTGTTACAAAGCAGCCCACCTGCACAAAGCAGGGCGAGCAGAAAATAACCTGCAGCGGTTGCTCATACAAAAAGATTGAGGTTATCAAGGCAACCGGTCATAAGCTTGGTGCGTGGACAGTTGTGCTTGATTCAACAGTAGATGCAGAAGGCTATGAGCGCAGCAAGTGCTCTGTTTGTGAATACTATAAGGACAGAGCTATAGCAAAGAAGGCTGCTGCTTATTACATAACTCTTGAAACAGGAACGGGCAAAACCGAAAAGAAGGGTGTTGCCGCAGACGGTAAGTATACCTTATCCGATCCTGTAAAAGAGGGATATGTCTTCAAGGGATGGGTCGATTCCAACGGTAAGACATTTGCCTCAAGCGGTACTATCAACAAAAATATTACCGTTAAGGCAAGCTGGGCAATAGACGGAACTGATACCTATGAGAAGCTTGCGGCTCGTGCCAATGCAGGTGTGGATCAGATTCTTATCACAAAGGATATTGTTGTTACCGGTCCTATTTTCGTTCCCTCTGAAACACATATTTATTCCGACGGTGATTTTTCTATTACAAGAGCTCCCGAATATGAGGGTGACATATTTGTTGTCGGTTCTGATAAGTATGGTAATAAATCCGTTAAAAAAGGATTGAAGTCTGTTCTTACTCTCGGTAAGGGCAAGGGTACTCTTACAGTTGACGGTAACAGAGATAATGTTACCGTAACAGTAAACGGCTCTCTTGTTTTTGTTGCCGACAGTGCCCATTTTAACCTTTATGACGGTGCAAGGCTTATAAATAATAACAAAACCGACAATGTCAGAGCTTATGAATACGGTCATATCTATTCCGAATCTGCCATAAGACGTATGGGTGGCGCGGCTATTATGAATCTTTCATCCGTTGTCAATATGTATGGCGGTGTGATTGAAAATAATGCAGTTATGATTGCGACTACCGAAATTCCCAAGGAGGACGGCACTGTATCTAATGTTGAAAAAGATGCATGCGGCGGTGCTGTTTATAACCGTGGATCCTTTACTATGTATGGCGGTAAGATAAGCTCAAACGAGGCTTTGCGCGGCGGTGCTATTTACAACGACAAGAACTGTTATCTTGTAGCCGGTGAGGTTTCCGACAATATGGCGCATACTCATGGTGGTGCGGTTGCTTCTTCATTGGCTGTTTCATCAACTCTTTATACAGGCTCTGAATACGGCACTGAAAAGATGGTTATCAAAAATAACCGTGCTTTGAGGGCAGGCGGTGCTGTATATTCAAGCACACTCAGCGCAATTATTCTTTATCCCAATACAGAGTTTATCGGTAACCACACCGACACAAGCGGTGGTGCAATATATACCGCAAGTGCTCTTGTTATGAAGGGTGTAAAATTTATCGGCAATACATGTAACGGTAACGGCGGTGCAGTTTATCATCATTACGCATCTGCTGACGTTAATCGTAAGCAGCTTCAGGTTTCTGATTGTACCTTTGACGGAAATACATCAAGACAGGGCGGTGCAATTGTTCTCAGCTCAAGCTCCACTGCTGCTGAAAAAGGTACAGAAGGAACCTATGCAGAAATAACAAACTCTACCTTCAGCAATAATAAAGCGATGAATACAACATCGTCAGGCAGCAACGGCGGTGCAATTTATATTTCAAGCAAAAGTGATGCAATAATCAGCGGCTGCACATTCAGCGAAAATTCAGCTGTAAAAAATGCCGGTGCAATCGGTATTTATAACGGTGCAACAGTTCAGCTGACCGATAGCTCATTTAATAAGAATACTGCTGTTTCAGGTGGTGCGGTATATCTTTCAACCGATACGGTTGTAAAAATGAACGGTGTTGATTTTACCGAAAATGCTGCTGTAATGACTGAAACAGGCTCAGGCGGTAACGGTGGTGCCGTTTACTATTCAAATGCAAAGCTTACACTTAAAAATGCAACCTTTAATAATAACTCTGCAGACAATAATGCAGGTGCTATTTATCAGTATGCTTCCTCTCTTACGCTTGATAAGACCTGTAGCTTCACAGGTAATAAGGCCGCAGCACACGGCGGTGCATTTTATCTTACATATTCAACAAACGCTGACGGAACAAAGAACGGCTCTGTTCTTAATGTTGAAAATACCGAATTCAAGGGTAACTCTGCTCTTGCAGGCGGTGCTGTCAGTGTAAGAAGTGCATCCACACTTACCCTTAAAAAGGTAAGCTTCAAGGAAAATTCAACTCCCGATGCAAAGGTAAGCACAACCACAGGCGGCGGTGCTGTCTATGCAAACAATTCAACCGTAACAATAACAGATTCAGCTTTTGACGGTAACTTCTCCGGCTATTACGGTGGTGCTATCCGTTTTGATGCCTGTGATGTTATACTGAAGAATACTGAAATTACAAACAGCTCAGGCGGCACAGGCGGTGCTGTTTATGCCTCAGGTGATTCTCTTCAGGCAGAAAATCTTGTTCTTAAGGGAAATTCCTCCAGACTTAACGGTATTTTATATGTTAAGAGCCGTGAAGCAATATTCAATAATCTTACCGCAACAGAAAATACAGGTACAAGCGGAGGTGTGCTTTATTCAAGCGGCAAATCTGCTGTTATAATAGCAAACTCCGAGCTTTCCTCAAACACTGCAAAGAACGGCGGTGTGATTTATGCGGCTTCAGCTTCTGTTGTTGAATTAAGAGATAATAATATTTCAGGCAACAGTGTTACAACAGGTGACGGCGGTGCTGTTTTTGTTACAGAATCCTCAACTGTTAATTCAATAAATAATAAGTTTATCTCCAACAATGCTCCGAGTGGTGACGGCGGTGCCGTTTATGTTTACGGTGCTTCCTTTAACGCTGAAGGTGAAACTGTATTCGAGAAGAATACATCCTCCGGTCACGGTGGTGCCATAGGCGTATTTGATGCACAGGATGAAACAACTAAAGAAAAAATATCCTCTGTGGTAAGTATTGAAAAGTGTTCATTTGCTGAAAATACTGCTGATCGCGGCGGTGCGTTATATTTCAATGATTCACAGTATTCGGTAGCAGATGCTACTCTTACAAACAATATTGCAACATCAACAAGCTACGGTGGCGGTGCTATGTATAACACAGGTGCTACAGGTACTGTAGATAACGTTGTATTTACCGGTAACACAGCTAAAAACGGTGGTGCGGTTGCAATTTACACAAACAGTGATATTGAATTTTCAAATATTACTGCAAGCGATAACTCTGCTACAAGTAACGGCGGTGCATTTTATGTAAACGGCTGTAAGGTTAATTTTGTAGATAACAATATCACTCTTTCCGGAAATAAGGCTAATAACGGCGGTGCCGTTTATGCTATCATTCCCACAGTCTTTGATGTTTCCGGTGTAGTTGCCACAAACAATGAAGCAGCAAACAACGGCGGTGCCTTCTATGTTTCGGGTGCAACAGCAAATATTTCAGGTGCAAATACCGAAATCAGCGGAAATAAGGCTGTAAATTACGGCGGTGCGATATACCTTTCATATTTCACAGACGCAGAAGGACAGAAAATCGGCGGTACTCTTAATATTACCGACACAAAGCTTAACGGAAATACCGCTCTTTACGGCGGTGCAATAAGCGGCAGAACCAACAGCACAATTAATCTTACACGCGTGGTTCTTACCGAAAACTCCACTCCTGAAGCTAACCTTACAAATAAGGCAGGCGGCGGTGCAATTTTCGCAAACGATTCCGAGATAAATATTTCTGACTGTGATATCACAAAGAACTCTTCAGGCTATTACGGCGGTGCGGTTTATACTGAAAAAACCGCAGTATCAATCAAGGATAACACTCTTATTGACGGCAATAACGGCGGCACAGGTGCGGCTCTTTATCTTACAAGCTCAAGCTCACTTGATGCAAAGGATATAACCGTAACAAATAACTACTCAAAGAAAAACGGTATTTTCTATTTTAACGGCAAGGAATTCAATATTGAAAATATGTCTGCAAGCGGCAATAGCTCTGCTGCAGCCGGCGGTGTTATTTACACAAGCGGTAAATCAAATCTCAATGTTAAGAACTCCTCCTTCACAGGAAACTCCGTTTCCGGCGGCACAGGCGGTGTGCTATATCATGCTGCAGGTGAGGCTACCTTTGACAATGTAAGCTTTACTGAAAATTCAGCAAAAACAGGTGGTGCAATTTACACCTGTGAAAACAGCAACACAGTAATCAGCAATTGCGTATTTGAAAGAAACACTGCAACCGGCTCCGGTGGTTCTGTATATCAGACCGAGGGTGCTGCAACCATAAGCAACACCACCTTCACAGAGGGTGCTGCAGGCAACGGCGGTGCGGTTTATCTTACAAATACAACTGCTTCACTTGCTGATGTAAGCTTCAGCGGCAATACTGCTGCAGGCAACGGCGGTGCTATTGATATCGTTGGTGCAGACGTAACAGTTTCAGGCACAAGCGTATTTACAGACAATAGCTCTGCAAAGCACGGCGGTGCAGTTTATGTAAGCTATATCCACGCAAGCGCAGACGGACTTACTCCCGAAATTCCCGGAACTCTTACTGTAACAGGCGGCAGCTTCACCCATAACAGCTCTACAGCCGGCGGTGCAGTAAGTATAAGAAGTGACTGTGAGGCAAGCTTTGACGGAACAGTATTTACAGAAAATACAGTATCCGGCTATGAAATAAATGCAGAGGGCGCAGGCACTCCCGACGGCAACGCAGAGGGCGGCGGTGCTATTTATGTTGGCTACGGTAAGCTTACTCTCAATAATGTTACAGCCGAAAACAATGTAGCAGCAGCATATACAGAGGAAGGCACAAATACCATTATCAAGGGCTTTGGCGGTGCTGTTGACGGTGCAAAGGCTGATATTACCGTAACAGGCAGTAGCTTCAGCGGCAACAAGGCAAGCGTCGGCGGTGCAATCAATACTTTGACCTCATCCATAGTTTCTATAAGTAATACCTCATTTATCGGTAACGAATCCGATTATAAAAACAGTGACTTTGATAACACCATAGGCGGCGGTGCGGTAACTGCAGTCGGCGGCAGCCTTGCAATGGATACTGTTATTTTCGACGGTAACAAGTCTGGCTACTACGGCGGTGCTCTTCTGGCATCCGGTGTCAAGGTTGATATTATCAACAGCAGATTCACAAATTCTGCGGGCTCAACAGGTGCAGCCTTACATTTCAAGAATAGCTGCGATGTATCTGTATTTGAAAGTGAAATTGTAAATAACACTGCTTCAAATAACGGTGTGTTATATGCAAATGCAAGTAATGTTACCCTTGATAAGCTTACAATGACAGGAAATACTGCTAAAAACGGCGGTGTTATCTATTCAAGCGGTAAGAGCACGGTTGTAAAAATGAACGACTGTGCAATTGCAAAAAATTCCGCATCAGCAAGCGGCGGTGTGGTTTATACCGAAAACTCAACAATAATATTTAACGGCGGTAGTGTTTCCGCTAATACTGCTAAAAACGGCGGTGCGGTTTACACTGAAAAGGGTAATATCTCCGCTACCGGCACTGTGGTTTCCGAAAATACGGCAAGCGCAAACGGTGGTGCTGTATATGCAGTAGGCGGTACAGTTACCGTTACAGATACAACTGCTTCTGAAAACAGTGCTGTAACCGGCGGTGCAGTATATTGTTCAGAGAATACGGTATTGACAGTTAATAACTCCGAATTTACCTCTAATAGTGCAAAGAACTTCGGCGGTGCAGTATATGCTACACATTCTGTTGCAGCATTATCGGATAACAGCTTTGTAAGCAACAGCACTGATTATCACGGCGGTGCTATGTATATCTGTGCTTCTGAAATGACAGCAACAGGCAGCAACCTCTTTGATTCAAACAGCACAAAGTATCACGGCGGTGCGATATATGTTGTTTATGATGACGTTGAAGAAGAAGGTGCTGACGGTACAACAACCGAAACAAGAGTTCCTTCAAGTCTTACTATGGAAAAAGGTAAGTTTAACGGAAACTCTGCTATGGGCGGCGGTGCGGTAAGCATCAGAAGTGCATGTGAAGCAAGCTTCAACGGTACTGTATTTACAGGTAATACCGTAGAGGGCTTCAATGATAAGGCGGCAGAAGGCAACGGCGAAGGTGGCGGTGCTATCTATGTTGGCTACGGTGTGCTTAATCTGACCAATGTAACTGCAACAGATAATATTGCATCAGCTACCACTACAGTAGTTGAAGGTAAAGACGTAATTAATCCGGGCTTTGGCGGTGCTGTTGCAGGTATGTCTGCAGATATTATCGTAACAGGCGGTACCTTCAGCGGCAACAAGGCAAGTGTCGGCGGTGTGTTCAATGCTATATCCGCAACAAGCCTTACAGTGACAGGTGCGCTTATCGAAAATAATGAATCTGATTTACAGGATAAGGAATATTCGGGTAATATCGGTGGCGGTGCAATCAAGGCAAACAGCAGTTCAATTGTTCTTGATAACACTACACTTTCCGGCAACAAGTCAAAATATTACGGTGGTGCGGTGCTTGCAACAGGAACAACGGTTACTGTTACAAACGGCAGTGTAATCACAAAATCCGAGGGCGGCACAGGCTCAGCATTATACTTCAAATCAGGCTGTGCAGTAGCAATTGAAAATTCAAAGATTACCGACAATACCGGCACAAATAACGGTGCAATTTACGCAAACGGCTGCACAATTACAGCAAACGGTCTTGAGGCAACGGGCAATAAGTCCAAAAACGGCGGTGTGATTTATGTAAGCGGAAAGAGCACAACGGTAGAGGCGAATAACTCTACATTCAGCAATAATACAGCAGCTGCTTCCGGTGGTGTTGTTTATGCTGAAAAGTCAACAGTTACATTCACAGGCGGTGCTATCACAGGAAATACTGCTAAAAACGGCGGTGTCGCTTATTCAGATGCTGCAAACATAAGCTTTAACGGTACAGTTATTTCCGAAAACACTGCAAGCGAAAGCGGCGGTGCGGTTTATGCTGATGCTGCAAATATCAGCCTTACCGATACTGAAATTTCAGGAAACGCTTCAACAGCAAGCGGCGGTGCGATTTATTCTTCTGCATCACAGGTAACACTTTCTGGCGGCAAGGCTTCAGAAAATACTGCAAAGGGCGGCGGTGTTGTGTATGCTGTCGGTGGCGTTGTTACCGTAAACGGAACTGAAATTACAGAAAATACCTCCACAAGCACTGCAGGTGCTGTTTATGCAGAGCTTGCAGACGTAAGCTTTAGTGGTGCAACAGTTTCGGAAAATACCTCAAAAAGCTACGGCGGTGGCGTATATCTCAAGCAGAGCACGGCTGTCTTTACCGATAATACCTTTACCGGCAACTCATCAGGTAATCACGGTGCGGGAATTTATCTCAGCGGTACAGAAGCTTCTGTAACCGGCAATAATGTATTTACAAATAATTCATCAAAGAACCACGGCGGTGCTATCTATGTTTGCTACCTTGACCTTGAAGAAGAAGGCCCGGACGGTACAACAACAAAAACGAGAATTCCGTCTGTCCTTACAATGGAAAACGGTGAGTTTACTGGAAACACTGCTCTCGGCGGCGGTGCAGTAAGTATCAGAAGTGCCTGCGAAGCAAGCTTTAACGGTACTGTCTTTACCGGAAATACAGTAGAGGGCTTCAGCGATAAGGCAGACGGCAACGGCGAAGGCGGCGGTGCTATCTATGTTGGCTACGGCAGTCTCGACCTTACAGATACAGTATTTACAGGAAACATCGCAAATGAAACAGTTAATGAAGCTGACAGTACTGTAAATAAGAACTACGGCGGCGCAGTTGACAGTGTTTCTTCAACCGTTACAATCAGCGGCGGAAGCTTTGACGGAAACAAGGCAACCTCCGGTGGTGCTATAAATCTTATTACAAATTCAACTCTTGTTGCAGAGGGTGTAAGCTTTACCGCGAACGAATCTCTCGGTAATTTGACCGGCTCTACAGACAGTGCGGTAGGTGGCGGTGCTATAAGAGCATCAGGTGGCTCAATAATCCTTACAGGTGTTACTCTTGATGGCAACAAGACCAATTATTACGGTGCTGCCTTACATGCATTCGACTCTGAAATTACAATTGACGGTAATTCACAGATACTTAATCATTCTGGTACACACGGTGTTGCATTATACCTTCGTAATGCATGTGATGTGACTATTAAGGATGTTACCGTTAATGGTAACAAGGCTACCGGAAACAGTGCTATTTATACACAGGGCGGTACATGCACTGTAGAAAATATGACTGCAAGCGGTAACGAGGGCAAGAACGGCAGTGTGCTTTATTTCGGTGATGCAAGCACAACAGGCTCAGTTTCAGGCAGCAGCTTCAGTGAAAACAAAGCAAGCTATGGTGCTGCAATTTATATAAATTCTGCAACAGTTGATATCAGCGGTAATACCTTCAGCAAAAATACTGCAAATGTCGGTGGTGCGATTTACAGCATTAAGGGTGTTGTTACAATGATTGACAATGTCTTTACTGAAAACAGTGCCGTTCTTACCGATGCCGGCAAGAACGGTAACGGCGGTGCTGTAGCACTTGCAGGTTCAACTCTTACTGCTACAGGTAATAATACCTTCGTAAAGAACAGTGCAGAAGGCCACGGCGGTGCAACATACGTTTCATATACAACAAATTCAGATAATACAAGAACTACATCCACCTTTACAATTACAGGCGGCTTATATGAAAATAACTCCGCATCCATAGGCGGTGCAGCTTCCGTAAGAGATGGCTGTGAAGCAGTATTTAACGGTACTGTATTCAAGAATAATGCTGCTTCAAGCAGTGACCAGGAAGGCGGCGGCGGTGTCGCTTACGTGGGCGCAGGCTCTGTTACTCTGTCAGGCGTAGAGGCTACAGGCAGCTCAACAGGCTTCTATGGTGGCGTTCTTACAAGTGTTAGCTCAAGCGTAATTGTTGAAAACAGCAAATTCAGCGGAAATATTGCAAAAACCGGCCATGCATTCAATTTAAGAGGAAGCTCTGTTGTTGAAATCAGCAATACACAGTTAATCGAAAATTCTGCTACAGGCGGCAACGGAATTATCTATGCTACCGGCTCAGGCAGTGTTGACGTTTCAGGACTTACTGCAACAGGAAATAATAACACCAATGGCGGTGTGTTCTATGTCAGCGGATCGGTAAATCTTACAATTGCAGATTCTGTATTCACAAATAATACTGCAAGCACCAATGCAGGTGCGATTGATTTCCGCTCAAGCGGTACACTTTCAGTTTCCGATTCAGAATTCATCGGAAATACCGCAAAGAATGGCGGTGCTATGAATCTTGCAGGTAAGGGTGCCGTTACAATCAAGGGCTGCAGCTTTGAAAATAACTCAGCAACAGTAACAGGCGGTGCATTGAATATCACCGGCAGCGGTAAGGTGGATATAAGCGACGATACAGTATTCAAGGGAAATACTGCTCCTAATGCAGGTGCAGTATACCTTGATTCAGGTGCAAAAGCAGAAATTACAGCATCCTCCTTTGAGAGCAACTCTGCAACAGAAGGAAACGGCGGTGCGATATCGGTTGTTGATACCTCCGAGGAGGGAACAGCCGGAACAACCCTGACTCTTAAGGGTGTTACTCTTGATTCCAACACTGCGGCAACAGCAGGTGGTGCAATGCATGTTGCAGGAAGCGGTAAGGCATTCGTAAGTGAAAATACCTTATTTAAGGGCAACTCTGCAAAGGTAGCCGGTGCATTATTCCTTGATACCGGTGCAGCAGCCGAAATTTCTTCCTCCGTATTTGAAGAAAACACATCTATCGGTGAAATAGGTAAAGACGATAAGCTTATTTCCGGTGACGGCGGTGCAATTCTTATAGCTGATTCTTCAACGGATGGCACTCTTGCAACAAGCATTACTCTCAACACTGTTACATTTAACGGTAATGAGGCAGCTCTTAAGGGCGGTGCAATTTCAACAGATACCTCAAGTGCAAATCTTGTTATAAATGCAACATCATGTGTATTCAATGAAAATAAGGCACTGGGTGCCGGCGGCGGTGCTGTTGAAATCCAGAACGGCAACTGTAAAACAGTAGACGGACCTGATGTTAATACTATAGTTTTCACAAACTGTAAATTTACATCAAATACCGCAAAATCCACAGGTGGAGCAGTTGAATTAAGATCAAGCTGCTGTGCAAAATTTGACGGTATTGAGGCAACAGGAAATATTGCAGGCTCTTCAAAGCGCAATAACGGTGGTGTGTTCTATATCACCTCCAATCATTCAAGAATTTATCTTACAGGAACTGTAACTCAAAGCGGAAATATTGCTTCAAACGGAGCTTTTGCTTACCTTTATAATGATAATTACAGTAATCCTCCCAGAATATATACAACTCATAATGACTCAGCATCCTGGGTAAGTGATGTAGCGGGACGCGGTGGTCTCGTATCAATGACTTACAATGTTACAGATATACCTTGATGCATAAGAGGTGGAAGAAATGAAAAAAATAATATCAACAATTCTTGTTGCTGTTATGCTTTTAGGAGTTATACCTTTTGATTCTGCGGTTTTTGCGGCGGAAGCTACACAGCTTCCGTCGGAGACCAACCCCTTCGGCACAACAGTATACTATAAAGCAACAGAAGAATGCTTCTTTGATGAAATTCTTCCCGAAATTGAGAAGAATATTAAAGAGAGCAATACTCATACGGTAAGCCCCTATTATGACAAGTTTCCCCTTGCCAACAATCCCGAAAATTTCCAGGGCTTGGGTCATGCAACATATGCAAATATCAACGGCAAAACCGTAACATCGGAAGCATTCTACAGATTATCAAATGAGGCACTTCACGATCCGAACTGCGGTCTCGGTATTCTTTTGTATCAGTGTATTCTTTATAAGAGAGCCCATCCCGAGGAGGATGTAAAAATCACTTTTTCCTCATACCGTACATCAGCAGGTGCTGCGGTGTGCGTAATTCCCGGAAGTAAATACTACGGATATATGCGTACTCTTTACACAACAAACTATGATGAGCAGGGCTTTGTTCGTGTTTCATATATGCTTGTTGAGGCAGCACGAATGGGTATTGAGGTAACAATGGTTAACCAGCTTCAGTCTTATGGACGTAAGCAGTATGACCCCGATACAGGAAAGCTTACAACAAGATCTCACCTTAATTATGAAACATATTTCAAAAATGTAGGCAATGTAGCTTGCTATGATAATTATGCAAAGGGTAAAAAGGTATCAGATTTCTTTACCTGTGTTAAGGTAGGCTGGACTGTTAATGACAACGGCTACGAAATGCAGCATCTTAAGAGCCTTTCTGTTACAAACTATATTGCAACAGATGGTACCGAGCACGGAAAATCCGTATTTTTTGCAAGTGCTAACTATGACGATATCTTTTATAACGGTGCAAACGGTCAGAACGGCTCACAGTCCGGTGTTATTGTTTCAGACCACGATGAGCTCTGGAGGGTAACCTATAACTATACGCAGCTTATGGTTAAGTACAGTGATCAGGATGGCTTATATCAGCTTCGTGAGCTTGTACGACGCCTGAATATGGAGCAGTTTGAGCTTATTAAAAACGGACAGCGTGACAAAATTCCCGATGATGAGATTATTATTTATCCCGGCTCGGAAACAGATCCTGTGTTTGAGCTTTATTTCACTCCCTTCGGTGGTGCAACTGATGTATGGGAGCCCGATTTTAATCCCACCTGTAAATATATTGATAAGCTTCAGGCATCTGACGATTATGTTGAATTTACGTGGAATTCATATTCTGCCGGCAACTGTAATATCAAGCAGACGCTTATGGCAAAGGTTAACGATGTTTTCTGCAACAGACCCAATGCAAACAATAAGTTTTCAATACATCTGTCTTCATTTGATACTGAGGGTATTGAGCAGCTGAAGCTTGGTTCTGAAATAGGCTACAGAAACATAACAAAGTCCAACAGCGGTATTCATGCAAAGGATATGATAATGAGCTATTCCGAAAATGGAGTTCGTCATAATGTATCTATTCTTACATCCTGTAACTACGGTATGGCTGCATTCTGGTACAGAACAAACTCAATGCTTGTTATCAACGAAATTGATAACGAGGATACCCCCGGCTTCTATGAAATATTTGCAAGCAGATTTTCTTACGGCGGTGTCGGAAAGTCCTTTGAGGTAAATCCCCAGACTCTTACCCTTGAGGTAGGGCAGACCTATGAGGTTGAGCCTGCAAACTACGGCTCTGCAGCTCTTACCTGGTCCACAAGCAACAGTTCGGTTGCAGGTGTTGTTAACGGAAAAATTACAGGTAAGAATACAGGTACTGCTACAATTACCGTTTCTGACGGTAAGACAAAGGATACCGTAAAGGTAACAGTTGTAGAATGTATTGAATGCTACAACGAGGGCTCACTTACCTGTAATACAGATGAGCAGTACGTGCTTACAAAGAAGTACAGCTCAATGCCTCTTACCTTTGAGGCAGAATTCTCGGTTGACGCAGATACTCTTACTGGTACAACAACAATCCTCGGAAGCGACGGTATGTATGATCCCTGTATAGTATTTTCTCTCAATAAAAGCGGTCAGCCCCGACTTGCTATAAGAGACGTTGCGGCATATTCGGGAACAAGCGTATATACCTTCTCAAACGTAAACGTTGCAACAGGTGAAAAGGTACATCTTGCATTTACAATGGATTTCAATAAGAAGGAAATTCATTGTTACGTTAACGGTGAGCTTATGCAGACCAAAAAGAACGTAAAGGTACCCGTTACCTTTGAGGAAAAGCATAATGCAGTTATCGGCGGTGATCACAGAAACGGTAACGCAACATATTTCACAGGTGAAATCTATTCTGTTGCAGTATGGTCTGACATGCGTAGTGCGGCTGAAATTGCAGCTGACTACAAAAACGGCATTGATGTGAAGGATGATAAGCTTCTTGCTGCATACGACTTTACAAAATGCCCCGAGCATTTTGTAGAAGACCTTTCCGCTAATAATAATGACCTTGAGCATATTCTTTTATGGCAGGATAAGGAAGATGTTGCACCTGTAGGTGACTTCGATTATTCCTTTGCCGTTATCGGTGATACACAGACCATGTGTGAAAAAGATCCCGAGGCTATGGAGGCAATATATGACTGGCTTGTTGAAAATAAGACCTCACAGAAGATAGAATACGTTATCGGTCTTGGTGACATAACCGACGACAGTACTGACGGTGAATGGGTAACTGCAATAAACAGCATTAGCAAGCTTAACGGCATTATTCCTTATTCTCTTGCACGAGGAAATCACGATGACTGGGATGATTTCAACAGAAATCTCCACAACGGCTTCTATGAAAAAAACGTAGAGGGTATGATGAATGAGGGCACTGTTTCACTTACTGACCCCGATCAGCCCGGACTTATTCCTGTTGAGCAGGAGGACGGAAGCATAATCTATATGACCCGAGAGGAGGATATTCCCGAGGGCGGCGATGTAAAGGGCGACCTTACAAACTCATACAGAACCTTCAGTGTTCAGGGTACTGATTACCTTATTATTACACTTGATTTTGCTCCCAATGAAGAAACTCTTAAGTGGGCAGACAAGATTATTACCGCACATCCCGAGCATAAGGTTATAGTTGTAACTCACGCATATATGTACCGTGACGGAACAACAATCTCTGAAGAGGATTGCTATCCTCCCACATACTATCAGGGCTACGATAATGCTCAGAACGGTAACGATATGTGGGATAAGTGTATTTCAAAGCACGAAAACGTTCTTATGGTATTATCTGGTCACGACCCCTGGCAGCACGTTGTTTACCGTCAGGACAAGGGCAGACACGGAAACGTTGTAACCCAGATGCTTATTGACGCACAGTACGTTGATAAAAACATCGGTTCAACAGGTATGGTTGCAATGTTCTATTTCTCCAATGACGGCAAAACTCTTACAGTCCGCTACTATTCCGTAGAAAAGGATTGCTACGGCTCAGTGCTCAGTCAGTTCACCATAGGTCTTTATGACCATACTCACGAGTACAAGGAGGTAATTCAGCCCGCAACGCTTACTGCAGACGGTTCAGTTTCATCCGTATGTGTCGAGTGCTCAAAGGGTGAATCCACTGTAATTTACAGACCCAAAACAATTGCCCTCTCTGAGGATAACTTTACTTATAACGGTAGTGTGCAGCAGCCTTTAGTAAAGGTGACGGATTCACAGGGAAAGGTGCTTGTTGAAGGTACCGATTATAAGCTTACCTACAGCGGTAAGTGTATTGAAGCAGGGGAGTATAACGTTAAGGTAAGCTTCATTGGCAAATACGCCGGCGAGAAGACCTTAACCTTTGTAATCAATCCTGTTCCCAAGCCTGTTGCTACTGTCGGTGACGTCGATGATGACGGCACTGTCAGTGCATCCGATGCAAGACTTGCTCTCAGAGCGTCTGTCGGACTTGAAAAGCTCAATGATGCTCAGAAGCAGGCTGCTGATGCCGATAAGGACGGCGCAATAAGTGCAGCTGATGCAAGACTTATTCTTCGTGCCTCTGTCGGACTTGAAAAGCTTAAATAAATATCATTACCACCGCATGACGTGCTGTCAGGCGGTGGTAAATTTTTTTATAATATGTTGAAATATAAGAAAATTTATAATAAAGTGCTTTATTTATAATAAATAATTTGATATAATTGTACCATCTATAATTAACGGGGGAGAAATCCATTATGAAGAAGCAACGCGACAGAATTTACACAATTGCAACAGCTCATCTTGATACCTCGTGGCTTTGGACCTATGAAAGGTCTGTTAAAGAATACATTCCCGATACTTTTGTGAAAAATCTTGATTTACTTGATAAATATCCCGAGTATAAATTCAATTTCGAGGGAAGCCTCCGCTATGAGCTTCTCAAGGAATACTACCCCGATTTGTATGAAAGATTAAAGAAATATATTGCAGACGGCAGATGGAATCCCTGCGGCTCCTGCTTTGAAAACGGTGACGTGAATATTCCTTCCCCCGAAGCACTTACAAGAAATATTCTTTACGGTAACGGCTTTTTCCGTGCTGAATTCGGAAAGGAATCAAACGATATATTTATTCCCGACTGCTTCGGTTTCGGACGTGCTCTGCCCTCCGTTGCGGCTCATTCGGGACTTACGGGCTTTTCAACCTGTAAGTTGCCCTGGGGTGCGGCAGTAGACATTCCCTTTGATATCGGCTTCTGGAAAGGACCTGACGGTAAGGGTGTATGGAGTGCGATCAATCCCTTTTCCTACACCACAATAATGAAGGATGTAAGAAATAACGAGAGAATTACAGATAAGCTTGACAGCAATAAAAAGAAATACGGGCTCGATAAAACCTTTGTTTATCACGGAAACGGTGACAGAGGCGGTGCGCCTAAGGAAAGCTCTATTAAGGTTGTTGTAGATTCTGCAAGACAGAATGAAAGCAGTGATACCGAGGTTTTATCTGCTACAACAAAGGAATTTTTCGACGATATCTGTGCTATGTCCGAAGAGCAGAAAAATGCTCTTCCCGTATGGGAATCAGAATTTCTTATGACTCGCCACGGCACAGGAAGCTATACCTCAAGAACACCCACAAAGCGTTGGAACAGACGAAACGAGCTTCTTGCGGATGCGGCTGAAAGATTTACCTCTGCTGCAGCTGTTTACGGTCTTCGTGATTATCCTCAGTACGGCTTTGATGCTGCGTGGAAAAGGGTAATTACTCATCATTTCCACGATGATATTACAGGCACCTCATTTGAAGAGTGCTACAAAAGAAGCTATAGTGACTACGTTCAGTCAATGAATACGTTTTCAGCTGAATACACTGCATCATGTAAGGCACTTTCAAGGATGCTTGATACCTCCTTTGTAAAGGGGATACCTGTTGTAGTATCAAACCCTGTGGAGAGTGCTTCATCAAGAAGGGAAGCCGTAAGTGTGCTTCTTGATTCCGATGCTGCTGACTTTGCTGTTTATGACAGAAAGGGAAATGCAGTTGCAGCACAGACAAAATCCGAAAATGGAAAAAGAAGGGTAACCTTTATTGCGGAAGTGCCCTCCTGCGGTCTTGCCGTATATGACGTTGTGCCCTGTGAAAGAACAGAAAAAATAACATCTGAAATTTCAGTAAGCACCGGCTCTCTTGAAAATAAATTCATCAAGGTTACTATTGACGAAAACGGAGATATTTCCTCCGTTTACAATAAAAAGCTTGATAAGGAGCTTCTTTCAGCTCCTATAAAAAACGCAATTCTTAATAACGTTCACAGCTTTGACTGGCCCGCATGGGAGGTAAAGTATGAGGATATAAAGGAAGCCCCCTATATGTATCCTTCTGCTCCCGAAATTAAAATTAAAGATAACGGACCTGCCTTATGCTCTGTTGAAATTATAAGAAAGGCAAATAAATCTACGTTTACAAGCGTAATTTCACTTGATGCCGAAAGTGAATTCGTTACCGTATATAACGAAACAGATTGGAGAGAGGAGGCATCTCTTCTCAAAACAGAATTCAGGCTTTCTTCAGAGAACGAAAATGCAAATTATGATATAGGACTCGGCTACACAAAGCGCGGTAATAATACAGAAAGGCTTTACGAGGTGCCTGCACAGAAATGGGCAGATATCACAGATAAGGACGGAAGCTTCGGTGTTTCTGTTTTCAGTGATTCCCGTACAGGCTGGGATAAGCCCGACAATTCCACTCTTCGCCTTACCTGCGTTCATACTCCCTTTGCAAATTACCGTCACGAATGCTCGCAGCATGTAATGGATATGGGACTTAACCGTTATTCCTATGCAGTTTTCGGTCATAGCGGTGAGCCTGCAATGGCTTCGGCTTATGCAGAACGCTTCTGCCAGCCTATGCACAGCTTTGTTGCCGATAAGCATAGCGGTGGTGTTGCCGACGGCTTCTCATTTGTAAAAGTAAGTAATGAAAGGGTAAGAATTTCAGCACTTAAAAAGGCGCAGGAAAACGATAATACCGTAATAAGACTCGTTGAAGCATCGGGGAAAAGACAGGAAAACGTTTCCGTTGAATTTTCAGTGCCCGTAAGCAAGGCTTATGCTGTTACAGGTGACGAAAAGCTTATTAAGGAAATTGAAGTTACTGACGGCAGACTTGTGTTTGATGCTGATGCTAATTCCATTAACAGCTTTATGCTGGTATTCGAAAAAAATTCATCCGCTGACGGTATTCTGCAGGAGAGTGTTGCTCTCAGGTTTACAGACTGCGGTATAACAAGAAATGAAAGCCGAAAGGATTCAACACTTAAAAACGGAATTTCCGCACCCTGCGAAATGCTTCCCGAAAAATTCAATTTTGCAGGAATTGATTATAGCCTTTCAAAGGAAGAAAAGAACTGTATTGCTTGTGACGGACAGAATATCAGCGTACCCGATGGCGCAGATACCCTGCATCTTCTCCTTACGTCCCTTGGCGGTGATGTTAAGGCAGAATTTTTGTGTGATGAAAATAAATTTATCGCTTCTGTGCAGAGTCACGATGAGGCTCCCGGCACGTGGGACCTTATGCGCGAAAAAATTACAGGCTATATAAAACCCTGTCCTCAGGCGCTCACCGTAACTCATACACATTCTCCTGACGGGGATATGATTGCGAAGCAGCTTTATCTTTACAGTATCGCAATACCTGTAAGGGGAGTAGCCGCTGTGAAGCTTCCCGTAAACAAGGATATTGTTGTTTTTGCCGCTACGGCAATTAAAAACGATACTTACTTTATTAAGGGTGACGAGCATTTTGATACCCTTGAAAAGAGAGAATTTGACTATACCTTCTCAGATTATGCTGTAAAGCATTCCCGCAGAAATGCAATTGAAAGAGTGCTTGATAAGCTCTTCGACAGAGATTTCTGTGTCCATTTTGTTATGGAGGGCTGCTATAACAAAAATTCCTTGGGTGACCTTTATTACATCATCAACAACAAGGTTATAGACGGAATTAAAAATGATAAGCGCGTAAAGAAGCTTATTGAAAGCAGAAAAGCAAAATAACGGAGGTCTTTATGGACGTAAGATATGTTTCAACTCAACAGGAAGAAATTGATTACCTTAAAATATCATCAGCCTCATTTATATGGAAATTTGATGCAGCCGTGGATGACCACGTTGATATGCCTGTTATGTGTGCCTTTGACGGTGACAGAATGATTGCAGGCTCCGAGGTATTACCCTTCAGCACAAACTATTGCGGTACGTTTATCAACGCAGTGGTTGCAAGCGGTGTTTGCAGTCTTCCCGAGGCAAGGCGTCTTGGCGGCGTAAGAGCCATTTTTGAAAAAATTGAAGAGCTTGCTCTTGAAAAGGACTGGACAATAGGTCTTCTTTTCCCGTTTTCAATTTCATATTACGAAAAATTCGGCTATGCAAATCTTAACCGCCTTTTTGCAATAAGAGTGCCATTTGAGAATATGAATCATATTCCCAGATGTACGGAGGTTATTCCTTATTCTGATGAGTATTTTGAAGAAATAAGTGAGCTTCACGGCAAGTGTGCTCTTAAGGAAAATCTTATGACGCTTCACAATGATAAGAAGTTTTTCTGCGGTAAGCCTCTTGAAAATGCCGATTATACGTATTTTCACCGCGATGAAAACGGTGTTGCTGACGGTTATGTCCGTTTTACCGTTACCCGTCCCGAAACACTTTTTGTAAATGACCTTTACTGCCTTACTCCTTCAGCATTGTATGCGCTGATCGGCTTCTTGCGTAATTACGACGGTATTGTAAAAAATCTTGTTGTCCGCAATCAGTATCCGGGCTCACCGTTCTCCTTACTTGCAGACAGAATCCCAGGAACCTTTTATGATTATAACAGCGGCTGTGCGGGCAGAATATATAATCTGCAGAAGCTTCTTGAAATCAATGAATACCCTGAGGAATACGGCCGCTTCAGTCTTATGAGTCGTGACCGTCTTCCGCAGAACAGCGGTATATTTGACGTTGAATATGAAAACGGCAGAGCTACTGTTACGAGAAGAGCAGAGGGTGAATATGACCTTGCTCTTTCCGAAACTGCCGCAGCAAGGCTTATGCTTGCAGGTGAGGGCCACACAATGGAAACTGCAGCGTTCATATACGGTGCGGAAATAAAAGAAAGTTCCAGGGATTTCTTCCGCGCATTTCCTTACCGTCCCACACGCTTTATTGAAAATTTCTGATAAAAAATATAGGGTGAAAATTAATGCTTAATATATTAGGATACATACTTTCCTCATACGGCGGCTTAGTCGGTACCTGTGAGCACATAAAGCTCAATATATATTCTCGCAGAGGTCTTAAATTACAGGAGAAAACCGTAAAAAGACTTATGCGCTGGAATAAGTCCACCGAGTACGGACGGATTCATAATTTCAACAAGGTAAAATCAATAGAGGACTATCAGAAAATAGTTCCCCTTTCCACCTATGCCGACTATGACGAATATGTATGGCGAATGGCAGAGGGGGAAAGAGGGCTTATCACAAATCTTCCAGTCAGACGCTTTACAGAAAGCTCGGGAAGCACCGGTAAATCAAAGCTTGTTCCTCTTTCATTCTGGGCAGAGTGGGTTGCACAGTGCTTTGGCTTTTCCGCACCCATAGGCTGCGCCGTAAAATGGTTTATAAGAAAGGGAAGACCACTTCCTCCTCAGAAGGGACTTCTTACTGCAGAAACATCGTGGCGTAAGATGAAGGGCGGCACAATAAGCTGTCTTTCTTCAATTCCGCTTCTTAATATCCGTCCCCTTGTTCCTATTTTTGCTACCTCCCCGAAGGAGGTGCTTTTCCCCGACGGCTCTGATATGGATATGCATTATCTTAAACTGAGATTTGCGCTTATCAACACGAAAACAAGCTATCTCGGTACAATATTCATCACAACGCTCGAATCAATGTTTTTCTATATGGAGGAAAACTGGGAAATGCTCTGCGATGATATCGAAAAGGGGATTATCAACGAAAGCGTAAACGTTCCCGCGCATATAAGAAAGAAATTGGAAAGAAAATTAAAGCCTATGCCCAAGAGAGCTGAGGAGCTTCGTAATGAGTTCAGAAAGGGCTTTGACGAATCTCCCATCGTTCCGAGAATTCTTCCCAGGGTTGAATGGCTTTACGGTATGGGAACGGGCGCTCTTTCACTTTATGCAAAAAAGCTTCGCAGATATATAGGTGAGGATATGCCCATTCATTATCTTGGCTATACCGCAACCGAGGCTTTTATGGCAGTTCCTATGGAGCTTAACTCCTTTGAATACGTTATGCTTCCTCAGAACGGCTTCTATGAATTCCGACCCGTTGAGCAGGAGGGCTACGATAACCTTCTTACAATCAAGGATCTTGAGCCCGGTAAGGAATATGAGCTTATTCTTACCAATATGAGCGGCTTCTACCGCTACAGAATTGAAGATGTTGTAAAATGCACGGGATATTATCATCAGGTGCCTAAAATTACCTTCTGTTACCGCCTTAATCAGATTGCAAATATAAGTGGCGAAAAGATAAGTCAGATGGCATTTGATGAAATGGTAGAAAATCTTTCCAATGAAATGGACGATTTGTATATCGGATACAGTATTTATCCCGATCGCTCCACCTCTCCCGGACACTACGTTTTACTTCTTGAAACTGCGCAGCCTGTAGCCGAAGACAAAAAAGCAAGGTATGCCCAGGTGTTTGAAGAAATGCTCTGCAAGGGTAATGTTTCCGTAGAGCCTCTTATAAAGAGCGGTGCGCTGGGACATCCCGAGGTTAAGTTTTTGCGTCACGGAACCTATGACGACTACCGAGAGGTTCTCAGAAAGCGCGGTGCAAATCTTAATCAGGTAAAGCCCATTAAGGTTATCGATAATGACGAGAAGAGGGACTTCTTTTTCTCACATATTGCAGAATAACGGTGAATTTGTATGGATTATAATGAATATATCCGCAGTAAGGGGATAACCTCCGAAAAGGTGATTGCAGACCTGCAGGCATATCGTAATGCACATCCCGTTACCGGAAAGCGTATGCTTCCCACTGAAATGTACGACAAGGTAAACCTTATGTGCAGAAATTATATGGACCGTCTTGCGCGCTTTGAAATGGATTACGATTTTATTGTTGATACCGAAGCCTTTAAGACTGTTGCTGTTTGTTGCCTTGAAACCGTAACAATTCTGCGCTCTGAGGTTATAAATAACCCTGTTGCACCCTATTGGAAGGTTGCCGATTATGCTATAACGGATTTTCTCGATATCCGTCAGGTGGATGATATAAAAAAGGCTAAGGAAGAGTTCTTCTCGCGTGAAATTCCCTTGAAAAGTAACGTTCAGATGAATATAGGTGTTTACTTTTACGAGGGCAGAACCTACGTGCTTTTTATATGGAATCATATGTGCTTTGACGGTGGCGGATTTAAAATGTTCTGGAGTGATTTCTGTAAAAATTACACGGATTTTCTTCTTTGCGGTATTTCTCCCGTAAATTTCTCTGTCGGCTCCCGTAAATATTCCGAGGTGTATAAGGGCTTTGATAAAAAGACTGCAAAAAAGGCTAAAATGCAGATAGCCAATGCCTCACCCCGTTCAAAGATAAAATTCCCGTTTACCCCCGTAAACGGTGAGGAAAAGGTAGTAATTTCCTCCTGCCGTGTTGATGCGGATTCCTTTTCACGAGCCTGCTTATATGCAAAATCGGTAGGTGCAACGGTGACGGACCTGCTGATTGCCTCCTATATTGATGCGTTTGGTAAAATTGCAGACGTGAGGACAACTGACCGTTTAAGTGTTGCCTGTGCTACTGACCTCAGACGTCATATCAAGGATTTGTCAACCATAGGCTATACGAATCACGTGTCGTTTATGTATTGTGTGCTTGATAAGAAGGGGAGTGACCTTAAGGAAACTCTGCTTCTTGTGCGTGATGCAATGAAGGCGCTTAAGAATGACGAGTTTTTAGGTCTTCACGGGCTGCCGCTTCTGAATTTTGCATACAAAGCGATGACGTATATTCAGGCAGAGAGCCTTGTAAAGCTTTTTTACAATAACCCTCAGATGTCTGTCAGCAACGTTGGAAAACTTGAGCCTGCAGACTTTGTGCTGGGGCAATCGGGTCCCTTTGACGCCTTTACTGCAGGAGCGGCAAAAAACAAGCCCTGTGCAGTTATGACCGCCCTTTCAATCGGCGGCGCACTTTCAGCGTCAATATGTGTACGCGGCAACGAAAATGACAGCGCTATTCTTGAAAAGTTCTTCGCAGAATTTGAAAATAACATAAAATCACTATGAAATATTTAAGACTTTCAAACAATCAGCTTAAAATTCTTGCGGTGCTTTCAATGCTTGCCGACCACGTTGGCAAGGAGCTTTTTCCGCAGCTTGAATTTCTTCAGATTTTCGGCAGACTTGCTTTCCCCATATTTGCTTTTATGATTGCCGAGGGCTGCTTTTATACCCGTAAAAAACGGCAATATTTCCTGAAAATTGCAGGTCTTGCAGTGGGCTGTCAGCTCGTATATTTTATTGCGGAAAAATCATATTATCAGAATGTGCTTGTGACCTTTTCTCTTTCTATTCTGACGATTTTTGCAATAGATAATTTCATTAAAAAGAAAAATCTTTCATCCGCACTGCTTGTGGCAATTGATGCGTCAGCGGTAATTTTTCTATGTCTGGGAATGCCGGTGCTTGTAAAGGGCTTTCAGATTGATTACGGTTTTTCGGGCCTTTTGTTGCCTGTAATAGTATATTTTGCACCGAAAAAGCCGTTAAAGCTTGTTGCAGCCTTTGTTATGCTTGTATTTCTTTCCATTGACCTTGGCGGCATACAGTGGTATTCTCTGCTTTCCCTTGTGCCGATTGCTCTGTATAACGGAAAACGAGGAAGGCTGAAGCTGAAATATCTTTTCTACGTTTTCTATCCCTTGCATCTTGCAGTGATTTATCTTATAAAAATCCTGTTTTTCTGAATAAAAAACGGAGGGCTCAAACCCCTCCGATTTTTTTGCATAAAACAAAACAGAGGAGCATTTGCCCCTCTGCTTTTTTTGTTTGATTTTTTAGGAAATGAATGCCTGAAGAGCACCTAATTCACCAGATGTGAATTTGCAATAAAACTCAATCGGTACAGGTTTCTTGCATGCTTCATTCATGCCAAAAGAATCGTTAGTGATAGGAAGGCCGGTAATCTGCTGAATAAGCTCTGCATCAACCTTTTCCATGCAGCTTCCTAAAGTACTTGCTGTAGATGCTGTTGATGACAGCATAATTGTAGGCTTCTGATATGTTTTCATACTTATACCTCCTTACGCAGCAAGTGATTTTAACAAGGTAAATACCTTGTTAAAGAATGCAATAATCTTATTGAGCACTGACTTGAGTGTATCGATAATGCCATCTGTTGAATCTGTATCTTCTGATACATTATCTTCAACACCGTCATCTTCCGGAGCAGTGCCTTCGGGAACGGGATCAACCTCGGGCCAGGAAATATTTTCGTTTGTTGTTTCCTCGGGAACATTGGGTTCAACCTCTGTTGCAGGTGCAGCCATCATCATTCTGATTCTGGACATGTTGAATACTGCCATAGGTTCAACTACGTGACCGCTGACAAGCTTGATGTTATTTACTGCAAGTATGCCTGAGCCGCTATTAAGAATTGCTACGGTGTTATCCTCAATGTAAGGAGTAATATCATAATACATTTCAGTTGTGCTGCTTACTGTAAATTCCTTGCTACCGATTTTTGCTTTTGTTGCACCGTTGACTGCTCGAAGGCTTACCATAACTCTTTCATAGCCTTCAGGTGCGGTGAAAGCAATAGCGTTGCCTTTTGTGAGATAAACCTCATTAGCAGGACCCTTGCTTTCGTAGTCAGAAAAGCTTATTTCGTTAGTGCTGCCGGAACCGACAATGTATCCGACAAACTTATCACTGGTTCCGTTAAGTATTGAATCTGGTGTTGCGAGCGAATTTATAATGTTGTAATACACAGACCCCTGTTCTGACTGAGGATATTCGCCTTCGTTATCACCGAGAGGATTATATATTCTGTAACCGTCAAAATAGTTTACAAGACCTGTTGATGTTTCTGTGCTTGATGAGCCAAGTGCAAATGTTGACATTCCGCCATTTGTGCCTTCAGCACCTGTACCGCCGTTGAAGATTGAATTTTCGTCGCAGAAGATAACCTCAACGTTTTCGTCAAGAAGGTAATCCATATCTGCAAATGAAAGAACTGCTTCCTTTGCTTCATCGGAAATGTCTGTTGAGAAGAAAGAAACATTCTCGTTGCCGAAACGGTCCAGTGCATATGTTGAGCTTCTTCCACCTACAATGTATGCAAGGTAAACTGATGTGACCTCAACAGTGTATGTGTCGTAGCCGCCTGAATTTTCATGGTGAACAATGGGTACCTGATTAAGCTGATTTGTGCTGCTGAGATATCCGTTGTCGGTAAAGTATGTGTCAACAATGTATGCTTTTTCAACACCATTACTGTTTTTAATTGTTACGATATAAATACCGGTTTTGCTGCCGCAGGAAGCAACGATATCTACTGCTGTGCCTGTGTAGCTGAAGGAAATAGTTTCACTTCTTATAATGTCAGAATTTACCTCAGCCTTGTATGCAGAACCATACGAAAAAGCAGAAGTGCTTTTTGAATATTCCTTGTCAAAGCCGTATACATCATTTTCATTGGTAAGATTCTGAGTGAAGCTTTCTTTGGTTCCATCCTGGTGCCAATTAGCATAATTTGCATTTTCTGTTGTTGTCTGCTTTGTTCCGGTGAATTCTTCAAAGTAAACGTTTGATGCAGGAAGAATGTTGATTCTGAACCAGTCGTATGTTCCGTTATCACGCTGAATCAGACAGTAGCCTCTTGAATCTTCTTCAGCACCGTCAGATTGAGGCTTGAGTGAATAAAGCATATCCTGCTGAGCATTTGTAAATGTAATTCCGATGTTGTCGGTATCAAGTACGGTTGAATAAGAATTCTGCTTTCTCGGCTCACTGTCAACGGAAACGAGAGTACCGTTGATATCAGAGTCATACATATTAATTCCGTAGTCGAGCACGTACGTATACTCGGGAATAGTAAAGCTTTCCGTCGGGAACTTCTTAAACGGTTTGTTGGCTGTCATATTTGAAATGTTTTCATAGATGGCAGTTGTGTCGTGCTCGTTGATGGATGTATTAAGAAGCTCAGCGTTTTCATTTGCTTCAACACCGGTAAGTCTTATGATGAGCTTTTTGCCCGGGTGATTTTTGCTGATATACTTTTCTGTATAGTCAAATCCGGTCGATTTAACTATATTAACGTCTAATTCATCTGTAAGTACGGTTATAGATGAGTCAAGGGTTTCTTGTGCAAATCCGAGTCTTCCGATGCCGTCATATTCGCAATCTGCTGTATAAGCCTCTATTGTTGCATTGCTGATATCAAAGGCATCAGTAACGTGTTCACGAAGCACGGAATCAGCAGTAAGCCTTACCATAGCATTAGTGCTGTTCTTTGTGATTGAATTGAACATATCATTAACGAGATTTGTGATATTGAAGGTGCTGCCGGTGGGAACGTTAATTCGATAATCGATGTCAGCAACGTTTCTGTCACCTGAAGAAGAAAGGCTTGTTGAGTCAATGAATTCAGAGGAAACATAGTCCATATAGTTATCCATGCTGAAACCGGAACAGGAGTCACTACCCATAAGAACACTATAAACGTATGCGCCACTTTCTTTTGACTGATGGGACATATCTATTGCTGCATTTGCTGTACTTATTGCTGAGCTTGGGTTATTATTGCCAAGACCAGGAACACCGTCTGTGATCATAATGATACAAGCACTTCTATTGCCGTCTGCAAGATAGTCAGCATCAGAATTTTTTACAATATTATTTGCCATTTCAAATCCAAAGTTTGAATAAGTGTCATGGTCTCTGTCCCATGTCTTAATATTATTGATGATGCTTCTTACAGTTGCAAATTGACTTGATGTAAAGAATGCATTTTGATAATTTGTCGCGGAAATTGGATTTTCTTTACTGTACTGAACCATTGCCGTGCTTGTGTTTTTGTACATGCCGGTATTGCTATAGCTTTCATTTCCATCTGAACCAAACTGTACGATAGCTATTCTGTGTTGCAAACCGGTGTTTTTAACTTCATTTTCAATTTTGTAGGTAAGTTTTTCAACAGCCTGCTGCATAGCTAAGAGTCTGTAGCACTCACCATAAGAGTAATATGTTGCTCTTGTAAAACCGTAGCCATCAGTATACTTGTAGTTTAAAACCTCATAGTCACGTCTTTTATCTTGGGAGTTTCTTGAACTATGATAGTCCGTTCTGTTTTTATCAGATGAGGCCTCTGCAAGGATTTCTGATGAACTTGCATAGCCATAAGCAGATGGGTTCGCAAGATACATTGCCTCTGTAAGTCTACTTGAACTGTCTGTTGAAGGATTTCCGGTACAGTTGTTCACAACAAGGTATCCATTCTGAGAGATTTTATAGCATCTGCCTGTTACGGGATGCTTACACCAAAGCCAGATATCTCTTGAGTAAGTTCCGTCTGAACCTTTATTGACAGCAACAGAAATACGGGCAAATTCACCATCGGGTAATTTGTAATAGAAATTACTTGTCCATTCCCTGTTGTAGTTGCCGTTTTCTGAAATATCGTTGCTATTAGCTGCTTGTTTCATTTTCAGAGCTGACCAATTGTTTATTTCTGTGTGGTATCCACGTGCATCAGTGTTGTTGGTCATAGAGCCTGATGCGTCAAGAACAAAAATAAAGTCGGTAGGTCTTTCGTTAACCTTCTGGTACTGAAGGTTACTGATTGCATAGGATTCAATGTCAATTGTGTATGTTCCGTCTGCCTGAAGCTCAGCAAACATATCAGTATAAACTCGACTGCCGGATGTTGTTGAATACTCATCATTTACACGCTTATAAATACTTATTGAGCCCATTTCAACATCAGTAACTGAGCCTATTAATGTTCCGGTATTTTGGTCAGTCTGATAGTGGAATGCGTCACTGTGGAAGGTGCCGGGAACCTCTTCAAGACCGTGATATTTAGGCACATAGCCGGTTTTGCCGTGATTGGAATAATATTCTGTATATGCGGCAATAAAATCCTGATCGCGTCCGTCATTACACCAGAGATAATATGGTTTTGCCTCTTCAGTTGTGCCGCCTAAATAGTAAAGAACAAAATTACCTTCACTTGCTGCAAATTCTTCAAGATATATTCTGTCAAGGTTTTTTCTTGCTGTGGTTGTCATTGCAAAAAGACGGCTTCCGAAATAGAGATATTCATTGGTGGAATAATAAAGGTCCTTGTTTGTGATCTTTACCTGTGCTTTATCGTGTGTTGCATTTGAGGGCTCGATTTCCCAACGTATGGAAAGCTTTGATGCATCCTCTTCTGAAAGATAAATGATATTTTCATTTTCTTCGTCGATAGAGTAGTTGGTTATAGGATAGCCAACGATACCCATAGAGTCACCGGTGTTTGGCTGAGAGCCTGCATCCTGCTTGGGAAGCTTGTGTCCACCATAACCGCCGAATGCATCAATTGCATACAAAATGTTTTTCTGTGTTATGGGATCCTTTTCAGGGGATTTATGAACAATGATATATTCGTCTTCTGAATTGATACCTGATATATCTGTAACCTTTTCATAGTAAATGGCTTTTGTATCTTCAATAAGACGCTTCTCGTCCAAAAGAAAATGCTGGTCAATTTTCCAGATTACGTCAATGGGCTCATCACACTTGTTGTTACTTTCCTTGCCGTTGTAAGCCCATGCTGCGCCTTCGCCGAACATGTAAAGATAGTCTTCTATAACGCAAAGAGCCTCGCCCATATAGAACATCTGGTTAAGATTTGATGCGCCGTTGTCGCCGCCGAAACGGGTCATATTATTGACGTTAAGAACAGTGCAGGGACGTGTTCTTCCGTTGATTGAATAGCTTTCTGCTCCGGGCGAATATATATCAATATCACCGATCATAAGCTCTCTTGTATGGTTAGTGCCTGATGTGCGCTTCCAGGAACGGCTGATATAGATCTTGCCCTTGAAAACCATTGCATACTGAATTTTATCTATGCCGGGGAATAAGATAACATAGGTGGGATTACCAGCGCAACCTACACCTTCGTAGTTTGAATCAGGAGTGAAGCCTGAAGCTTCAGCGAATTTCGAAATTGAAATGTCAGTCATATTAAATTTGCGCTCGCCTGCAGCTACACTATCCTGGTCGAAACGCATTGTATATGTACCGGTATAGCTGCCGTTTGTGCTCTGTGTAGTGGGCCATGAGCTGTCGGCACCATTGGGCTTGAGACCTGCGGTAAAAATCATCTGATAGTGATATTTACCGTTTCCGAGGTCTGTAATTGTTGTGCTTTGAGCAAGCTTTACGTCACAGTGAGTACCGTTTGGAGCAAACATATAAAGGTCGCTCATCTGATAGTTATCGGTTATGAATTCAAGCTTATATTTTACACCTTCAGTAAGCTTGAAGGAACAGAAATTCTGGGTAACTTCGCCAAATGTGTTGCCGGTGGTGTTTGTGATTGTACCTCTGATTTCAACGTTAGCACCGTTTGTATTCATTGTGGTAAAATTCATTGATACACCGCTATTGTTGGTCCATGTCTGCTGAGTAGATGAGTCAATATTAAGATTGATAACGTTATAGTTGGTTGAAAGATAATACCACTCTTCTGCAGAGGAATTACCGTGAAGCTCATACCCCACAATCATACTGTTTGCTGCAGAATGAGCACTTGTAGCATAACGGTCATCTTCGTTGTAGTAGAAGTTACCTGCCCAGAGAACACCGTCTTCATAGCAACAGTATGATGTTGCAGCGCCGCCAAGCTCACCACTGCAGTTAATGCTGCCGCGGAGTTTAATTTCCTTTACAGTGCCCTTTGCAACGTCCATTTCTGAAAGGGGAATATAACTTATATTTGAGCCTGTATCTGCATAGTAGAAATTGTATTTTGATGCAGCAATACCGCCGCCGTGGCTTGTGTTTACACTGCCGTCAGCGTTGAGAATCTTGAAAAGAGCAACGAAATCTGTTGTAACTGCGTCGAGAGCATAAATAACGGAGTGCTTACCGCTTCCGCTTGCATCGTATGCAGATATAAGAATCCATTCTTTTTCCTCCCAGTACGTCATACCCTGAGGAGTATAGTCGTTACTTGATGAAAGACCGGGAATAACAAAATTTGTGGGTTCGTTTGATTCTGCACCCATAAAAAATCTTTCCTGGTATGATCTGTAGATGCTTTCATAATTTGAAACAACTCTCTGCTGTGTTATACCGCCGAGGGTAATTGCTGCATCTGCTTCAACTGCAAACATTGAAAGGTCTGCTCCGGGGACGATAGCCACGGAGAAAATCATCAATGCAGAAAGCATAAATGCCAGAAGTTTTTTTGTAGTTTTCATTTTTCTGAACCTCCTGAAAACATAGAATTCATTTCTTCAATGAAGTTTTTACAAAGCTTTTTGTATTCCTTTGCCTTTTTACAGGCGTAACGGGGAACACCGCCGTATTCTCCTGCTTCAGCGTAAGCCACAGCTGCGCATATATCGCAGATTTTTCTGTCTCCACAGGTGGTACACTGCTTCGGAAGAATTATATTTTCACGTTCGCGGCGTATATACTGCCACGCTTCGTCAAAATCCTTAATTTCAATTTTTGGTGTTGTCATCATACCGCAGGGGAGCATATAACCGTCAAAGGTCACCCATAGGGTTGAAAGTCCCGCTCTGCAATTGATTTTTTCACCGCATTCCGGATCCTCGGATTCCGTTTTATCGGGAGATAGCTGAGCTTTTGCGTATTCCAGCATATCCGCATCACCAAGCAGTCGTCTTTGCCACAGAAAATGCTCCATTGCTGCATCCTCCGCGCTGAGTCTTACTGCCTCACCCGTGCTTCTTACAGGGGGATATATGTAGGTGACGGGTTGCATTTTCAAGCTCTCGTTTTTTGCAAAGCTGAGAGCCGATTCGCAATCGCATCTGTTATGCGGTGTTACCGAATAATTCAGCTTGACGTTAATTTTCGCTTCCTTAAGCCTTGCTATTGCGGTCATAACCTTGTTGTAGGCTTCAGCGCTGCCGCACAGGCTTTTATACGTTTCAGCCGACGTGCCGTACAGAGTGACGTTGACTCTTTGCGGCGGAAGGCTTGTAAAAAGTGTAATTATTTCGTCGTCTATAAGCACTCCGTTTGTGTTTACGGAAACCATAAAGCCTGCTTGCTTACAGGCAACGTATATTTCCTTGAAATCCTTCCTCATAAGCGGCTCACCGCCTGTAAGAAGAATAAGAAAAACTCCTTTTTTCTTTGCCTTATCAATAAGATTGAGCCACCAATCGGTATCCTTCTCGCGAAGCTTATCCGCCTGTCGGCAATTCTTCTGATGAATGTAGCACATCTTACAGTTAAGAGGACAGTCGGCCGTCAGCTCAAAGGTTGCTCCGAGAGGCACTCCGTTTGCTTCGGCATTAATAAACATTCTGCTCAGCAGTAAATCGTAATTAATTTCCAATAAGCACCCCTCCTTTTTACATCCCGAGATATCCGGCAAGTGTGTCAACTGCCGATTTGTCGGGCGTGCATCCGAGCTGCAGTACAGCCGTGTTTCCGAGAAGCTCAATGAGCAGGTCAATGCAAGCAAGCCGATCATCTGCTGCCGCGAGGTCGAGGTGAACGTTCTGCATCAGCGGTGCTATTGCCGCCGCACCGTTTATTTCGCACACGGTATTCTGTTTTGCTTGACTGAGCAGAACAATTGCTTTCAGCGGAACACTTCTGTTTTTGCATATTCCGCTTGTTCCGCAGAAGGGAACTCCGCATGCAATCGCCCTTTTGTCTTGCAGTAAAATTCCTGCCTTGTCACCGTTTATGACGTTAGCGCCCTTGTGCTCCTGCCACAGTCTTGCCTGAGTGCTTTTCCCTGTCCCTGACGGAGCAGTAAAAATAATGCCTTCACCGTTAATCTCAATGAATGATGCGTGGAAAAACAGAATTTTTTCCTGAAGCATTATTGATGCAAATGAAATGCTGCTCCAGAAATAGCGCTCATCAAGAGTAACCTTCATATTCTTCTTCACGACGAACGTTTCACTACTACGGTGATTACTTTTGTCATATACCGTGAGGCTGCCTTCCTCTGTTCCCATCGGATGATAGCGGAAAATATTATCAGTGCTACCGAATCGGGCTTTTTCGGGTAAAAAGTCATCGGCTCTGACTGTAATACATATATCGGGTGTTGCGACATTGGCAAGAAATTCATCGTGCGTTATAGCCGCATCGGGGAAATACGGAGAGTCAATTTTAATTATTCTGTTGCAGATATCATAAAATTTGTCCATTAACCCACAATCCTATATATTATAATTTGATATTATAATACTACTATCATATTATGTCAACCCGACATTTGTTAAAATTTTGTAAAATTCAGACTTTTTTTGTATTTTTGCAAATTTTGTTGTATGTGAAAAATAAATGTGCTATTATTCTTATGGGGTGATATTATGTCTGATGAAAAATTCAGAGTCAGAAGCGGCTTCATTCTGCGTGAGGTCGCAGGGGAGTATCTTGCGATTTCCGTGAGCAATACGGAAAATCCTTCTCAGCTTATTGTGCTGAATTCTGTCAGTGCGGCTATATGGCAGTCGCTTCAGACTGAAAAAAATATTGATGAAATAGTCCGCGAAATTACGTCAGAATTTTCTGTTTCTGAAAATGAAGCACGTGAGGACGTTACGGCTTTTATTGGACAATTAAAAGAGTTGAATCTGTTGGTCTGAAGAACAAAAATGTGATACTGGTGTAATTAAAAAAAATAAAGCAGTATCAATATATTTTGCGTGATGCTTGATTTGTGATAATTGCTCAATGACAAAAAAGTGACATTTAAAAATGTATAAAATCACTATTCTGACAGACAGGAATTACATAAAATTATTCATATTATTGACAAATGGTGATTGATGCCATATTATCATAATGTTAACAAAATGTAAATTTTTTAGGGGTGTATTATGCTCGAAAGAAACGTTATTCTTGAGAATTCCACTGTTCTTGTAACCGGTGCTGCAGGCTTTGTCGGTGCTCACCTTGTGCTTGAACTTCTTGAAACTGTTGAGGGAATCAGAATAGTCGGATTTGACAATATGAATGACTACTACGATGTTTCCATAAAGGAATACCGTCTTTCTGAAATAGAGAAGAAGGTGGCAGAAAAAGCCTCCTGTGAGTGGACCTTTATCAGAGGTGATATTGCTGATAAGGAGCTTGTTGATTCCGTGTTTGCAAAATACGGCTTTGACGTGGTTGTGAATCTTGCTGCGCAGGCAGGTGTTCGTTACTCAATCACCAATCCCGATTCGTATATCAGAAGTAATATCATCGGCTTTTACAATATTCTTGAAGCATGCAGGAATTTCCCTGTGAAGCATCTTGTTTATGCCAGCTCTTCAAGCGTATACGGAACAAACAAAAAAATTCCCTACAGCACTGACGATAAGGTAGATAACCCCGTAAGCCTTTATGCTGCAACAAAAAAGAGCAACGAGCTTTTTGCTCATTCGTATTCCAAGCTTTATAATATTCCCTCTACAGGTCTTCGCTTTTTTACCGTTTACGGTCCTGCAGGAAGACCCGATATGGCATATTTCGGCTTTACTAACAAGCTTATAAAGAATGAAGATATCGAAATTTTCAATTTCGGTAACTGCAAGCGCGACTTTACCTACGTTGACGATATTGTTGAAGGTGTAAAACGCATAATGATGTGTGCTCCGGAAAAGAAAAACGGAGAGGACGGACTGCCCGTGCCGCCCTACAGGGTTTATAATATCGGCAATTCAAATCCCGAGAATCTGCTTGATTTTGTTGATATTCTTCAGCAGGAACTGGTATCGGCTGGTGTGCTTCCCGAGGATTATGATTTTGAAAGCCACAAAAAACTTGTTCCGATGCAGGCAGGTGACGTACCCGTTACCTTCGCTGATACAAGTCCACTTGAGGAGGATTTCGGCTTCAGACCCTCTACCTCACTCAGGGAAGGACTTCGCAGATTCAGTAAGTGGTACAAGGAATTTTATATGTAATTTGTAAAAATGCTGGCCTTCGGGTCAGTTTTTTTATTTATATAGGATTATATATATGCATACGTATTGACTTTTAATTATTTTGGGTGTAAACTTAAAATAATGTCGAATAGTGTGGGGAGGTGTAGCTGATGATTGATATTCATTGTCATATTTTGTACGGTCTTGACGATGGCTCTGTAAGTGCTGAAGAATCCGTTGAAATGGCTCTTCTTGCCTTCAAGGGCGGAACTGAAAAAATTATAGCTACTCCGCACTGTAACGTTCCCGGAACTTATAGGAATATGTGGGAGCCGGAATTCGATTTGATGATAAATCAGCTTAACGAAAGGCTCAGTCAGCGTGGATGTGACGTCAGTCTTTATCCCGGTCAGGAAATTTTCTGTAACGAGGGCTTTATGAGTCTTCTTTCCGAGGGGAAGCTTATAACTCTGAATAAGTCCTTATATCCTCTTGTTGAGTTCGATTTTTATGAGCATTCGTCATCTGTTTACCATAAGCTCAAAAGATTGCTTGCAGAGGGCTACAAGCCAATAGTTGCTCATCCTGAACGCTATGCATTTTTCTGTGAGGATGAGGAGGCTGTAATAAAGCTCAGGAATATGGGCTGTCTGCTTCAGCTGAATAAGGGCAGTCTGCAGGGCAGCTTCGGGCGTTCAGCTTATGAAGCTGCAAAAAGAGTGCTTGACAGAGCGTATGCTGATTTTGTTGCAAGTGATGCACACAGTCCTTATCGCAGAACTCCGTATCTTGGTGAGGCGTTTGAATTTGTTGCTGAAAATTATTCCTTTGATTACGCTGAGGTGCTTTTTGAAAAAAATGCCCTGTGTGTAATTGAAAACAAGGATGTAATAGCTTATTGATTTTTTGAGGAGAGAAAATTTTATGATGAAAATCTATAGAATAGCCGTCATAGTCGTGTTTATAGCTGTGACTGCTGTGTTCGGATATACATATATTACAAATCTGATGTCAACAGATACCACTCTTCCCGTGATAACTCTGGAGGATGACGTGCTTGAGCTTAGCGTTTCGGCGAAGGATTCGGATTTTCTTGACGGTGTAACCGCATTTGATGAGAAGGACGGTGACCTTACCTCAAAGTTAATTGTTGAGTCTGTGTCTACTTTTATAAAGCCCGGTATCTGCAAGGTTACTTATGCGGTTTGTGACGCTGATAACCATGTGGCAACGGCAGTCAGAAAGGTTAAATATACAGATTATGAATCACCGAAATACGTACTCAACAGATCTTTATGTTATTCGATTTATGAAACGGTTAATCTTAAAAATGCAATAAGTGTAACTGATTGCTTTGACGGAAATATCGACGGTAATCTTATACTTACGTCAAACGATTATGCAAGTGCCACCGAGGGTGTTTTTACGATTGATGCTACCGCAACAAACTCAAAGGGCGATACGGCGAATATCTCATTTCCTCTCATAGTTGAAAAAAGAAGTCTTTCTGCTCCCGAGATTGAGTTGTCAGATTACATTCTTTATATCGATAAGGGCGAGGAAACCGATCCCGAGCAGTTTATTGTCAGTGCGGTTGATTATAACGAGGACGATATTACTGATGACGTTACTGTTGATACAAATCTCAACGTTAACAAAGAGGGTACTTATATTGTTCACTATTATGCAGTCGATGACAGAGGGGAAAAGGGTCACACTATTCTGATTGTGATTGTGGGAAAATGATATGATGAAAAATAAGCGCATCTCCTTTGAGATACATTCCGTGCTCAAGGATCTTATAAAAAATTGCTGGATAGTTGTTCTTGTGCTTCTTTGCTGCCGTATGGGCGTTTATATTGCTGAGGAGTACGTTTACGAGCCTGAGTATACCGCATCTGCAACCATGGTTGTTTCCGCAAAGGGCTCAAGCACATCCACCTATGCAAATTATACCGTATCTTCAGACCTTGCAAAGATTTTTGCCAACGTTTTTACCGATCCCATCGTAAAAACGAAAGCAGGCGAATATCTTGGTCGCAGCTTCAACGGAAGCGTCAGCTCCTCGGTAAAGGCGGGAACTAATTTTATAACAATCAGCGTAACAAGCAAAAGTCCTCAGAATTCATATGAGCTTTTAAAGGCGGTAATTGCTGTTTATCCTTCGGTATCCGAGTATATTTTCTCTAATGCAACGGTAATGCAGCTCAAGGCACCCTCTGTGCCTGTTGCTCCTTCAAACAGTATTGATTCCGATGATAAGAGTCTTTTGTATTCCGGTGCTGCTATAGTTGCAGCCTTCCTTATTGTTGTTATTTCCGTTCTCCGCGATACCGTTAAGGATGAAGAGGATTTCAGAGAAAAAATAGATGCACGGCTCATAAGCACTGTTATGCACGAAAGAAAACGAAGAACGATTAAGGATATTCTCAAAAGAAAGAAGCAGTCGTTGCGTATTTATTCCAATGCCTTCGTAAGCTTTTCTTTTGTTGAGAATTTTCATAAGATCTCCGCAAAGCTTGAATTTATGAACCGCCGTAACGGAGATAAGGTCTTCGTTATATCAAGTATTGCTGAAAATGAAGGCAAGTCTACGGTTGCTACAAATATTGCGCTTTCACTTGCAAGCAAGGGCAAGAAGGTGCTTCTTCTTGACTTTGACTTCAAAAAGCCTGCGCTTTACAAAATATTTGATGCCGAATATATTCGTCAGTATGAGGTCGGCGAATATCTCAATAATCCGGTTGATGAAAAAATCAAGTTCAGAAAATATAAGGATACGTCCCTGTATCTTGCTCTCAATACAAAAAGACACAGCGACAGTACATCATGGGTTGAAAGCGGAAAGCTTGAAAAATTTGTAGCTGCAGTATCCGATATGGTTGATTACGTTATTATTGATACTGCTCCTGTTTCTGCGGACTCCTCAACCTCTGCAATTGCTAAATTTGCAGATAAGCTTCTTATGATAGTAAGAACAGATACAGTAAAGGTTGACGTTATAAACAATGCTCTAATGACACTCAGGGATTCAGGTGTGAATCTTGCAGGCTGTATCCTTAACGATCTTTATCAGGAGCTCGTGCCCTTCAATCTTTTCGGTGCAGACGAAACAGGCTCTTACTATCATCACAAGTATTCAAAGTACGGAAAATATGACAGATACGGAAAGTACGGTAGCTACGGACGTTACGGAAATTATTCAAAATATTTTCACGCGTCCTCCTACTACAACTACCTTAAAAACAGAACAGAGAGAAAATAAATTCAGAAACGGAAAAATCAGATGAGCAATTCAGAAAATAAAAACAAAAACGCTGCAGGTAATCACGTTGTTATATACTTTACAGACTTTCTGAAGGGTGCAAAAAAATTATGGTGGATCTGCGTGGCTCTTGCACTTGTCATCGGCGGTATGCGCTTTGTAAGTGATTACAAGGGATACGTGCCTTATTACAGATCCTCTGCAACGTTTACAATAAGCACCCAGACAAGTCAGTCTTCAATCAGCGGAATTTCATCATACTCGTTTTATTATGATGCTTCATCCACCTCGCAGCTTACAGAAACCTTCCCTTATATTCTTCAGAGTAATATTCTGCAGGATGCAATTAAAAATGACCTTGAGCTGAGTTATCTTCCTGCGAGCCTCAGTGCATCCTCCGTTGCAGGCACGAATCTTTTCACTCTGTCTGCAAGCGGAACCGATCCCCAGTTGGTTTACGACGTGCTTGTATGCGCTATCGAGAATTATCCCGATGCTGCAAAATACGTTGTCGGAAATATAAGATTTGATATGATTGAAGCACCTGTTGTTGCAAGCTCTGCATATAACAAGGCAAATTATGTGAGCAACGCGACCGAGGGTGCAGCAATCGGTGTGATTATCGGTGTGTTCTTTATTCTTCTATATGCATTTATGAGAAGAACAATAAGAACAGGTGATGATATTCAGCGAGAGCTTAATCTCAATGCACTGGGAGCTGTTCCCGGAGTTGTTTTCAAAAAGTATACCAAGCCTGAGGACAGGCATGTAATTTTTACAAATGAAAAAATCCCCTCTGATTTCCTTGAGTCCTTCCGAGTGATCAGAAACGTGTTTATCAATACGGCAAAGGACAAGAAGGTATTTATGGTTACAAGCACCGCACCCGGCGAGGGAAAGACAACCACTGCTGTTAATTTTGCATTGTCCCTTGTTCCTGTCGGAAAAAAGGTACTTCTTGTGGATGCAGACCTTCATCATCCAAGTGTTATAGAGGCACTCTTAACCGAAAAGGACAGTGATGAAATTACCTTTTGTGAAAGCTTCCGTTATGACGACGCAGTTTTCAGCCTTAATAAGCTTGATAAATACGGGCTTGACGTTATGCTTATTGAGCCTGAGAATGAGAAGAATCCCTTCGGCTGCATTAAGGCCATAAGCCAGGTTATTGACGGAATCAAAGCAAACTACGATTATATCTTTATTGATACACCGCCTTGCGGACTTATTTCTGATGCGATGCATATTTCTGCCGCTGCCGATGCTGCAATTTACGTTATTCATCAGGATACGGTAAGAATATCAAAAATCCGTTCGGGTATAGACAACCTTCTTTCAACAGACGTATCTGTGTTCGGCTGTATTCTTAACGGCACGGTCACAGGCATTTCCTCGTACGGCTATGGCAGAGGCTATGGATACGGATACGGATACGGATACGGTTACGGGTATGGCTACAAAAAATACGGCTACGGAGAAAAAAAGAAAAAATTCGGACTTAACAAATAAAAGAAAGGCAGGAGAATAATGGCGCAGACAGAAAAGTTCAGTGTATTGCTGAAGAAAATGCTTTCTGAATGGAAATGGCTTTTCAGATACATAAAAAAATACCGTCTTATAACCGTTGCATACGTGCTTATCGGTATACTGTCTGCTGTTATGAGTCTTTCTGTTTCGGTTGCTTCTAAGTATCTTATTGATGCCGTTGTTTCTCAGTTGACGGATAAGCTTATAAGCTTCGGTGTGCTTGTTGTTTCTCTTGCAATTTTTCAGCATGTATTTCAGGCGCTTTCATCATGGCTTATTTCTGTTGTCAGTACAAAGGCAAACAATGAAATCAGAAGTCAGATTTACTCATCGATAATAAGCGCCGAATGGAAAAACGTAAGCAGATTTCATTCAGGCGAGCTTCTTAACCGCCTTGAAAGTGATGTGTCAGCGGTTTCAAGCGGAGCGCTGACGTTTATTCCCGGGCTGATTGTCAAGATAACTCAGTTTTTGGGCGCATTGGCAATAGTTCTCTGGTATGACAAATTAATGGCTCTTCTTGCTCTTATGTCAGCACCGTTTTTGTTTTTGTCATCAAAATTTATTGTTCGCTCAATGCGCAGATACAATGAGCGGATGAGAGAATATAACGGTAAAGTGCTTTCATATACACAGGAATCAGTGCAGAACATTCAGCTTATCAAGGCCTTTGACCTTACGAAAGATTACATAAATAATTTCACTAAGCTTCTCGGTGAATACCGATCCTTCAGATTATCATACGATAAGTTCAGTATTGTGATGACCTTGTGTCTGTCGCTTATCGGTGTTGTCGTTTCCTATTCGTGCTACGGTCTTGGCATTTACCGCCTGTGGCAGGGGGCAATATCCTTCGGTACAATGACGATGTTCCTCCAGCTTTCAGGTGTCCTTACCTCATCCTTCAGCTCTCTTGCTTCAATGGTGCCCTCTGCGGTTTCAATTGCGACCGCTGCAGGCAGAATAATTGAAATCACGAGCTTCGATGCTGAAAATGATGCTGACAAGGAAGATGCGTTAAGACTTCTTGAGTGCGTTAAGGACAAGGGAGTTGCCGTAGAGTTTGATAACGTATCATTTGCTTATGAGGATGATTCTGTTGAAATCCTTAAAAATATTTCAATAGATATCCGCTCGGGTGAAACAATAGCCTTTATCGGTCCCTCCGGTGAGGGAAAAACCACTCTTCTGAAGCTTATTCTCGGAATCATAAAGCCTTCGGGGGGCAGTCTTTACCTTAGATCCTGCGATGGAGAAAAGCTTACTGTGTCAGACAGTACACGCAGATTCTGCTCGTATGTTCCTCAGGGGGTCAGCATCTTTTCCGGCACTATTGCCGATAATCTTCGCCTTGTAAAGGAAGATGCAACCGACGAGGAGCTTATTGAGGTTCTTAAAACTACAGACCTTTATTCTCATATTGAAACTCTGCCGGACGGTATTTATACCGATATCAGTGAAAACGGCAGTAATTTTTCACAGGGCCAGCTTCAGAGAATTTCAATAGCACGTGCACTTCTCAGGGATTCTCATATTATTCTTATGGATGAAGCAACGTCTGCTCTTGATGTTGAAACAGAAACCCGTGTGCTTAATAACATTATGATCAGCAATCCTGAAAAAATCTGCATAATCACTACTCACAGAGAGAGTATGCTCAAGTATTGCAACAGAATTTTTAAGATTAATTCCAACGGTGAAATGACAGAATGTTGAGGAAAAATATGAAGAAAAAACAATGTGTTTCCAAAAGAAAAATACATATCGAGCAGTGGCATATTGTAGCAGGCTTTCTTATCCTCTACGATATTCTTGCCGTAAATTTCTCTTATCTTGCTGCCTTATGGATCAGGCATGACGGCGAGTTTTCTCTTATACCGTCAGAATATCTTGACGCATATACCGTCTTTGTTCCTCTTTATTCCGTTTTGAGCATTATACTTTTCTGGGCTATGCGTATGTATCATAGCGTATGGAAATACGCCAGCTTCAACGATATGGTAAAAACGGCGCTGGGAAGCGGAGTTTCGTCGGTTATTCACTCAATTCTCATTACCGTATTTTTCTGCAGAATGCCCCTTTCGTACTATTTATGGGGTGCTTGTCTTCAGCTCATCATTCTTGTTTTTGCAAGATTTATATACCGCTTCCTGCTTCTTGAGGTTAACCGTATAAAGGATGTCCAGGAGAGAAGAATTGTCAGCCGTGTAATGATTATCGGTGCGGGAAATGCAGGACAGCAGATTTTAAGAAGCATAGAAAAGGATATCAATCATACCGATAAGGTTGTCTGTCTTATTGATGACGACAGCAATAAGCAGGGAAGATATATTGAGGGAATCCCCGTAGCAGGCGGAAGAAATGATATTCTTTTCAACGTAAGCAAATACCACGTAAACAAAATCCTTATAGCAATTCCCAGTGCTCCCAAGGAGGAAATCAGAGAGATTATAAACATCTGCAGCGAAACCTCCTGTGAGCTTAAAAATCTCCCCAGCATCTTCCAGAATATCAATACGAATATCACTGTCGGCAATATGGCGGACGTTTCCGTTGAGGATCTTCTCGGACGCGAGCCTATTGTTGCGGATATGACTGAGGTGTACGGTCAGCTAAAGGGTAAAACGATCCTTGTTACAGGCGGTGGCGGATCAATCGGCAGTGAGCTCTGCCGTCAGGTTGCAAAGCAGGAGCCTGCAAGACTCGTAATTTTTGATATTTATGAAAATAACGCGTATGCAATTGAACAGGAGCTCAAAAGCAGATATCCAGAGCTTGCTCTTAATGTTCTTATCGGCTCCGTTCGTGACTCAAGACGTCTTGATGATGTTTTCAGGACATACCGTCCCGACATCGTATACCACGCAGCTGCACATAAGCACGTTCCCCTTATGGAGGACAGCCCCTGTGAGGCTATTAAGAATAACGTAATAGGTACTTACAAAACAGCTTATGCCGCTATGGTTTATAACTGCAAGAGATTTGTGCTTATCAGCACGGATAAGGCAGTTAATCCCACAAATATAATGGGTGCAAGCAAGCATCTTTGTGAGATGATTGTTAACGTTTTTGATAAACGCATCAAGGAAAACAAGTGCGATGAAATCGCAAGAATATTCACTCACCTTGAGGATATGGAGCTTACAAGAAAATATTCTCCTGCACAAAACGTTCACTCGGAAACAGAGTTTGTTGCCGTTAGATTCGGTAACGTGCTCGGCTCAAACGGCTCAGTTGTACCTGTCTTCAAAAAGCAGATTGCAGAGGGCGGTCCCGTCAAGGTTACTCACCCTGATATTATCAGATATTTTATGACAATTCCCGAGGCGGTTTCTCTTGTTCTTCTTGCAGGTGCATATGCCAAGGGCGGCGAGATTTTCGTGCTTGACATGGGTTCACCTGTGAAGATTGACACTCTTGCAAGAAATCTTATAAGACTTTCAGGTCTTAAGCCCGATATTGATATTAAAATTGAATATACAGGTCTTCGTCCCGGTGAGAAGCTTTATGAGGAGCTCCTTAAGTCCGAGGAGGGTCTCAGAAAAACTCCCAACGACCTTATTTTTATCGGAAATCCGATTCCGCTTGATGCGGATGTTTTTCAGAAGCAGCTTTCCGAGCTTATGTATACTGCTTATGAAAATTCCGATGAAATTGTAGAGCTTGTAAAGAAAATGGTGCCTACATATACCCCCAACAATAAACTGTAAGACGTTAAGGATAAATTATGAAAAAAAGAAACATACCCTTCAGCCCACCTGATATTACAGAGGCTGAAATCAATGAGGTTTGCGATGCTCTTCGCTCGGGCTGGATAACAACCGGTCCCAGAACAAAGGAGCTTGAAAAAAGAATTGCACAGTACTGCGGAACTGACAGGGCGGTTTGCCTTAATTCGGCAACAGCTGCTCTTGAGCTGAATCTCCGTATTCTCGGAATCGGCGAGGGTGACGAGGTAGTTGTTCCCGCATATACCTATACTGCAACTGCTTCTCCCGTAGCACACGTGGGAGCAAAGCTTGTGATGGCAGATTGTAAAAATGATTCACTAGAGCTTGACAGTGAAAAACTGGCTGCGGCTATCACAGATAAAACCAAGGCTGTAATTCTTGTTGACCTTGCAGGCGTTATTGCAGATTATGATACAGCATTCCGTATAGCAGAGGAAAAAAAGGCTCTTTTCATACCGTCAAACGATGTGCAGAAGGCGATCGGAAGAATTGCAGTCATAGCAGACTGTGCTCATTCTCTCGGTGCTGAGAAAAACGGTATAAAAGCAGGTAATATTGCTGATTTTTCTTCGTTTTCGTTCCATGCCGTAAAGAATCTTACAACGGCTGAGGGCGGAGCTTCAACCTGGCGAACAATAGAAGGAATTGATAACGAAGAGCTTTATCATCAGTATCAGCTTTACAGTCTGCACGGTCAGTCAAAGGATGCTCTTGCAAAAACAAAGCTTGGCGCCTGGGAATATGATATTGTAGGTGCCTGGTATAAATGTAATATGACTGATATTGCAGCAGCTATGGGCCTTCGTCAGCTTGACCGATACGAAGCTATTATGGCAAGACGCCATGAAATTATCAAAATGTATGAGGCGTGCTGCGATGAAATCGGGGTAGGCTACGTAAGACATTCAGGTGAAAATTACAGAAGCTCAGGTCATCTTTATATTGTAAATATTCCCGGTATTACAGCTGAGCAGAGAAACGGTATTATCTGTGAAATGGCGGAGAAGGGAATTGCCTGTAACGTGCACTATAAGCCGCTTCCTATGATGACTGCATATAAAAATATGGGCTTTGACATTTCGGATTATCCTTGTGCTTACGATTATTTCAGCAAAGAAATTACTCTTCCTCTTCACAATAAATTAAGCGATGAGGACGTGGCATACGTAATCTGTTCCTTTAAGGAAGCCGTAAGAAAAATTACAAAGGAAGATTAAAATGAGAAAGTGGGAAAATTTGCCTGAAGCTATGAAAAACGAGCAGGTGAAGGAATACTATAATTTGCTTTCTGAAAAAAAGGCGAGTCTGTTTTTCAAGCGTGTCTTTGACGTTTGTGTTTCAGGTGCATTTCTTCTTGTTTTGCTCCCTGTTTTTCTTCTTATTGCAATTGCAATTAAGCTTGATTCTCCCGGCAAGGTATTTTACAGACAGACACGTATAACCCGATATGGCGAGGAATTCCGTATTTTTAAGTTCCGTACTATGGTTAGTGATGCCGATAAGGGCTCAAAGCTTACTGTTGCAAATGACTCAAGAATAACCCGTGTCGGGGCAATACTCAGAAAATACAAGCTTGACGAGCTCGGTCAGCTCATTGACGTTTTTAGAGGAAAAATGAGCTTTGTCGGAACCCGTCCCGAGGTTGAAAAATATGTGAAGCTTTATTCGGAAGAAATGATGGCTACACTTCTGCTTCCTGCAGGCATTACCTCAGAGGCAAGCGTTTGTTACAGAGATGAAAGCTCTCTTCTTGATATGGCAGAAAATCCCGAAGAGGTGTATGTAAACCGTATTTTGCCCGATAAAATGCATTATAACCTTAAGGCAATAAAGGAATTCAGCTTTTTCGGTGATATTAAAATAATGATAAAAACGGTTCTTGCAGTTTTCATAAACGATGAAAACGAAGCCGTAAACGTATAACGCGGAGTTTTTATGAAGAAAAAAGATAATAAGCTGGTTGCTCTTTTTACAAATAATGACGACGATATCTATTGCTTCCGTAAAGAGCTTATTGAGGCAATTATTGATAACGGCTATGATATTCTTATTTCGTGCCCCTGGGGCAAAAAATTTGAATTGATGCAGCACATAGATTATATATATGATAATCCGGATATTGACAGAAGAGGAACGAATATTGTGTCTGACCTGAAGCTTTTCGTGCACTATTTCTTCCTTCTTGCCAAAAACCGTCCCGATGCGGTGCTTACGTATACGGCAAAGCCAAACGTATATTGCGGACTTGCAGCATTTCTTTTGCGAATTCCCGTTATCAGCAACGTTACGGGATTCGGCAGTGTGCTGAATCAGAAGGGCATTGTCCAGAAATTTATTATGGGACTTTTCAGGTTTGCGTTCAGACGCTCACGTTGCGTTATGTTTCAGAATGAAACCAACATGAAGCTTGCAAAGGCAAGCGGAATGGTAAAGGGTGAGTGCAGACTGATTCCGGGCTCTGGTGTAAATACCGACAGATATCCCGTGCTCCCTTATCCTGATGAGTCAGACGGTATTTCCTTTAATTATATCGGCAGAATCCTTCACGATAAGGGTGTAGACGACTATATTGAAGCCGCAAAAAGAATAAAGGCTAAGTACCCTTCGGCAAAATTCAATATGCTGGGCTTTATAGAGCCTACGGAAATGCATTACGAAGCGCTGCTTGCAGAGCTTGAAAAGCAGGGAATTATAAAATATCACGGAAGCTGTGCAGATGTGCGTCCGTATATAGAAGCCTCGCACGCAACGATTCATCCGTCCACCTATGGTGAAGGTATGAGCAATGTGCTTCTTGAAAGCGCATCCTCGGGAAGACCTATAATCTCAACCGATAATCCCGGATGTATGGAAACGTTTATTGATAACGTGTCCGGTTATATGTATCACGGCGGCGACGTAGATGCTCTGTGTGAAAAAATCGAAAGCTTCATTTCTCTTTCAAATGAACAAAAGAGGGAAATGGGTCTTGCCGGCAGGCGTCATATTGAAGAAAGCTTCTCGCGGCAAAGGGTAATAGAAGCATATCTTGAAACAATAAAAAAACTTATATAAGAGGATTGATATTATGGAATTTGCAAATCTTTACGAAAAACTTCTTAACAGAACAGAAAAGCTCTCTCTCGTAGGTCTCGGTTATGTTGGTATGCCTATAGCCGTTGCATTTGCTAAAAAAATTGACGTAATAGGCTATGATCTTAATGAAAAGAAAATTGAGCTTTACAAAAACGGAATTGATCCTACAAATGAAGTCGGCGATGAAGCAATAAAAGAAACTACCGTTGATTTTACTGCGGATGCAACAAGACTTAAGGATGCAAAGTTCCACATCGTTGCCGTTCCCACACCCGTAAACGATGATCACACTCCTGATCTTTCACCCGTTGAGGGTGCCTGCCATATTCTCGGAAGAAATCTTACTGCAGGCTCCGTTGTTGTGTTTGAATCAACCGTTTATCCCGGTGTTACAGAAGAAACCTGTGTTCCCATTCTTGAAGAGGAATCAGGACTTAAATGCGGTGTTGATTTCAAGGTAGGCTATTCACCGGAAAGAATCAATCCCGGCGATAAGGTGCACCGTCTTGAAACAATAGTAAAAATCGTTTCAGGCATGGACGATGAAACTCTTGAACTTGCAGCAAAGGTTTATGAGCTTGTTGTTGAGGCAGGTGTTTATAAGGCAGAAAGCATAAAGGTTGCAGAGGCTGCAAAGGTTATAGAAAACAGCCAGAGAGATATAAATATTGCATTTATGAACGAGCTGTCTATTATTTTCAACAAAATGGGAATAGATACACAGGCAGTGCTTAAGGCAGCTGGCACAAAGTGGAATTTCCTTAAATTCTTCCCCGGTCTTGTCGGCGGTCACTGCATCGGTGTTGACCCTTATTACCTTACGTACAAGGCTGAAAAATTCGGTTATCATTCTCAGGTAATTCTTGCCGGCAGACGAATCAATGATGACATGGGTAAGTATGTTGCTGAAATGACAGTTAAAAAGCTTATTGCTGCCGGTAAGCCTGTAAAGGACGCAAGAGTTGCAATTCTCGGCTTTACCTTCAAGGAAAATTGTCCCGATATCAGAAACACAAGAGTAATTGATATCGTAAACGAGCTTAAGGAGTACGGTGTTGAAGCTATTGTTACCGATCCTCAGGCAGAAGCGTGGGAGGCAGAAAAATTCTACGGAATTAAATTTACCGATATGAAGGATATCAAAGATGTGTCCGCGGTAATTGTAGCAGTGGCCCACGATGAATTCAGCAAGCTGTCAGTTGATGAGGTTGACGCACTTCTCGATGCCGGTAAGAAGGTTATTATTGACATTAAGGGTATTTGCGACAAAAAGACTTTTGAAACAGCCGGATATACTTATTGGAGATTATAATTATGGGTTATTGTGATATTAAATTCCCTGAAAATTCATTGTTTCTTGTAACTGGCGGCGCAGGCTTTATAGGTTCGAATCTCTGTGAAGCCATTCTCAAGCTCGGTTACAGAGTCCGTTGTCTTGATGACCTTTCGACTGGTAAAATGAAAAACGTTGAAATGTTTAAGGGTAATGACCGTTACGAATTTATAAAAGGTGACATTAAGGATTTCGAAACGTGTATGAAGGCATGTGAGGGTGTTGATTACGTGCTTAATCAGGCTGCCTGGGGCAGCGTTCCCAGAAGCATAGAAATGCCTCTTTTCTACTGTGCAAATAATATTCAGGGAACTCTTAATATGCTTGAAGCAGCAAGGCAGAATAAGGTTAAAAAATTCGTATACGCCTCAAGCTCCTCTGTTTACGGTGACGAGCCTAATCTTCCAAAAAAAGAGGGAAGAGAGGGTAATCTGCTTTCCCCTTATGCACTTACAAAAATGTGCGATGAGGAATGGGCGAAGCAGTATACAAGACATTACGGTCTGGATACATACGGACTGAGATATTTCAATGTTTTCGGAAGGCGTCAGGATCCCGACGGGGCATATGCTGCAGTTATTCCGAAATTCCTCAAGCAGCTTCTGAACGGTGAGATTCCCACTATTAACGGTGACGGCAAGCAGAGTCGTGATTTCACTTATATTGAAAATGTAATTGAAGCTAATCTCAAGGCTTGTCTTGCATCCTCCGATGCGGCAGGCGAAGCCTACAATATAGCTTACGGCGGCAGAGAATATCTGATTGATATTTACTACGGACTTACAAAAGCTCTTGAGCTTGACGTTGAACCCAATTTCGGACCCGACAGAGCAGGCGATATAAAGCACAGTAATGCCGATATTTCAAAGGCAAAGGAAATGCTGGGTTATTCGCCCGATTGGAGCTTTGAAAAGGGAATTGCTGCTGCTATAGAATGGTATAAGGTGAATCTTTGATGAATCGTACTGTCATTTACGTAGGTGAGTTTATTCTCCCCGATAATGGGGCTTCCGCCAACCGAGTCGTTTCAAATGCTAAAGCTTTCAGTGAAGCAGGATTTTGTACCGTGTTTCTCGGAGCATCTGCTTCAGAAGAGCATTTTGACGGAATAAGAAAAATTCCGGGAATGGAAAATATGTATGAGGAAGCTCATCCTGCTACTACGTTGCAGTGGGCACGGCATATATTCAGTGCTGAAAGTATTCTTGAGCTGGTAAAAAAATATAATGCTGACGCGGTGATTCTTTATAATCTTCCGGTTGTAACTTTATTGTCGGTAAAATTTGCCCTCAGAAATACTAATGTAAGAATTATTTATGATTGTACGGAATGGACGGCGTTCACAGACGGTGGATTACCGAAGCGTATTTTTAAGTGGCTTGATGAATTTTTTGTTCGTAATTTTCTTCATAAGCTTTGCGATAACATAATTGTTATCAGCTCAATGATGCAGGAAAAATACAGAAATTGCAAAAATATGATTCTTCTTCCGCCGCTTGTTGACGTAAAGGATGAAATATGGCATCAGAAAAGTGCAAGAAACGATGGTACTTTTGAATTCTGTTTTGCAGGTGTACCCGACGGAAACAAGGAAAGTCTGGACTCGATTGTTGTGGCTTTCAGTAAGCTTGCGGATCAGAACGCACGTCTGCGTATTATCGGTGTTACAATGGAAAAATTTGTGTCACTGTATCCTTCTCTTGAAGCTTCGGCGGGCGATAATCGGATTATATTTATGGGGAAGCTTTCCCACAAGGATACACTGAAATATGTTGCATGCTGTGACTGCTATATATTTATAAGACCCTTTGACAGACGTAATAATGCAGGATTTCCTACAAAATTTGCAGAGGGCTATACGCTGAATGTACCGGTTATAACTACTGATATAAGTGATATTGCAAAATATCTTGATTCTGAAAGAGATATTTTACTTTCAGATTGTTCAGCAGTTTCAGTAAAAAATGCAATGGAAGAAAAGTTAAATAAGGGTCATGCTTCTGATGCTTCTGAAATAAGAACGACCTTTGATTACAGAAATTATGTTGAGTTGTGTAAAAAATTTCTGAAATAAATCTTTTATGAAAGGAGAATAATATGCTGAAAAAAGGAATAAATTACGGAACTATTCAGATGTTTTCGGTGTTATATATTGTTGTCTGGACAATTTCTCCTTTTATGGAAATCGATATGATATACCGCCTTTTGGGTGTTGCTTTTGCCGGTCTGTGGGCGTTTATGCTTATTTTAAGACAGAAGCCGCTTGTTATTGAAACCAATACTATAATCGCATTGGTGTTTCTTGTTGCGGTCGTTGGCGTTACCTATATTGAAACCGGAAAAGCAAGCGGAATAATAAAGCAGATTAGTTATTTTATGATGTGTATATGCTTTATTATATGTCAGTATTACAGAAACCAATGGCACGAGCTAAAAGCAATTGTTCCAATTGTGCTTGTGCTACTGATTATCTTCAATTTCAGAACGTTCTACGCCCTTATGGAGGATCCGGCTCTTGCCAGACAGTTGGTTCGGGATGATGAAAATATGTATGTCTATCTCAGACAGGGAATTGGCGGATACAGTCTTATTTATCCGCAGGTATGTGTCTTCCCGGCTCTTCTTCAATGGACTATATGCGCGTTGAAAAATAATAAAATTTTCTTTGCAATTGGTGCCGTGAATATTGTTTCCTTTTTGTTGGTTGTCTTTAATGCAGGTTATTCAATTGCAATTTTTACAGTTTGTGTCGGCAGTTTTCTTTTATTGTTATACAGAGGAAAAAGTGGTATCAAGGCATTTTTGGTTGCATTTGTTTTGTTTGTATCTATTATGTACCTTATTCTGTACGTTGAAGAATTCCGTAATTGGATACTCAATACATTTAACAGTAATGCAATTCATAAGAAGATCAATGACTTGATTGCCAGCGCCGAAAGCGGTGATGCGTCAGGTTCAATTGCTGCACGACTGACCAGATATCTCTCAAGTATCAGAAAAATATTTATCTATCCCGTTGTCGGTGCATTATGGCGAGATGCCGGCGGTGGACATTCTGCCGTGCTTGATACTTTTGCAAGATACGGGCTCTGGGGCGGAGCAATATATTGTTTTATGATATATTTTATTCCGAATCAGTATAAGAGAAAATATAGCAGCACAATCATACAGCGTACCTGTAATGCTACGCTTGTATCAATCATGATAGTTTCAATTCTTGATTCATTTTCGTATGCTTTTACAGGAATGCTTCTTCTGATTTTGCCGTTATATTATGAGAACATTATTGAATGGACAGGTAATAAAAATGAAAATTCTCTGGACAGTAAATTTAATACCTGAGGAGCCGGCTGTGAAGCTCGGAATAAAGTCTGAGGTTCTCGGTGGCTGGGTTGAAGCAATGGCAGCGCAGCTGAGAATGGTTGAAGGTATCGAGCTTGCCATTGCCTGTAAATGCTCTTCTGATGTTTTTTTCAAGGAAACAATTGCAGGTGTAACATACTACAGTCTTGGCTATGCTGATGGATCGACCACAGAAGCCATTAAAGAAAGATGCAAAGATATAATCTCTGATTTTACACCTGATATCGTGCAGATAGAAGGAACTGAGTTTTTGCACGCAAAGGCAATGATAGATTATTGTAAGGAAATATCCGTTCCCGTTATTGTATCACTGCAGGGTATTTTGAATGGGCAGTACAGCTATCAGTGCGGTCAGCTGCAGATTGATGATATGATGTTTTCAAAATCATTGACAGATATTATGGCTGCGTGGCTTTTACATCTGAGAAAGGTGTTTTGGTATAAGCCAAGAATGAAGCCCGAAAGAGAAATAATAGAAAAAGCAGATTTTATTCTCGGAAGAACCACATGGGACAGAGCTCATTCATATGCATTAAATCCCGATGCGAAATATTATTCGTGTAACCGTGTGCTCCGTCAGCCTTTCTATGATGCGGAATGGAAAATTGATAATGCTGAAAGGCATTCAATATATGTCGGTAACGGATACTATGCACTTAAGGGAGTTCATTTTGTAATTATGGCTCTTCCGCAGTTAGTAAGAGAATATCCGGATATCAAGCTCTATATTGCAGGTTATAAGCCTTTCAGTGATAATGATAGGCGTTCTTTTATAAAAAAAGGATACGGTGCGTATCTTAAAAAGTTGATTTCCGAGCTCGACGTGGGCGAGCACGTTGTGTTTACCGGCCCTCTTAAAGCGACAGAGGTTGCTCAAAGACTTTCGACGGTTAATGCTTATGTTTTGTGTTCAGCAATTGAAAACAGTCCCAATACATTGGGTGAAGCAATGATGGTCGGTACCCCGTGTGTTTCAGCTTATGTGGGTGGTGCTTCGGATATGGCAGAGGACGGAAAAGAGGCTTTGTTTTACAGAAATGATGATCCGAAGCTGCTTGCATGGAGGATAAAACAGATTTTTGATAATGATGAACTGGCGCTCAGTCTTTCTGAAAAAGCAAAAATAAGAGCTCGAGTTACACATAATGCAAAGAATAATGCGGAAGACCTGCTTTTTGCCTACAGTGATATTCTGAAAAATATTAAGGAGAAATAAAATGAGCTTTGCACCGATTGTTATGTTCGTTTATAACAGAGCAGACCATTTTAATAAGACGTATAATGCCCTTTCTCAGTGTCCCGAAGCAAAGTACTCAGAGCTTTTCATTTTTTCGGACGGACCGAAAAATGAAGAAGTCGCTCAAAGGGTGATCGAAGTAAGAGAATCACTTAAAAAGGTGCAGACAGACGGATTTTTTAAGAGTGTTACCGTAACAGAAAGTCCCGTAAATAAGGGGCTTGCAAAATCTGTTATTTCCGGTGTCACAGAGATTATAAATAAATACGGCAAGGTAATTGTTGTTGAAGATGATTGTATGCCATCACCTCATTTCCTTAAATATATGAACAATGCTCTTGATTTTTATTGTGATAATAAAATAGTTGGCAGTATTGCAGGATATATACCTCAGATTAAATTTCCTTCCGACTACAAAAAGGATGTTTTTACAGCATATCGTTCCTGTAGTTGGTCCTGGGCAACTTGGGTTGATAGATGGGAGAATGTTGACTGGGAGCTTAAAAATATTTCCGATTTCTATAAAAATCCCTCTCTTATAAAGCGTCTTAATTCCAACGGAAGTGACCGTTTTATCCGTCTTTACAGGCAGACAAAGGGGAATGGTTCTTCCTGGTCAGTAAGATTCGGTGCACATCTTGTAAAAAATGATTGGCTTACCGTTTATCCCCGGAATTCTTACGTTCAGAATATCGGTTGCGATGAATCGGGTGTACACAGCACAAATGACGATGCCGAGAAAATGTATGTCGATCTCAGCAAGGCAATTGAAAATCCCGTTTTTGAAGACGAAAAGCCTGATAAGAGAATTCAGAAGATAATGAAAAAGCATTATTCATACGGCTTTATATCTGACATGAAAAAGCTTATGTTTACAATATTTATTGTAGTTAAAGAGAGATTAAAGGATTAATTTATGGAAAATTTACCGCGCATTAGTGTAATAATCCCCGTATACAACGTTGAAAAGTATCTTGAAGAATGCGTGAACAGCGTTCTTGCGCAGACATATAAGAATATCGAAATTATTCTTGTTGATGACGGCTCAACTGATTCTTCAGGTGCTATGTGTGATAGCTTTGCAGAACAGCATAACCACATTAAGTCTTTTCATAAATCGAATGGCGGTCAGTCAACAGCCAGAAATATGGGGCTTGATGTCGCACGGGGAAAATACATATATTTTCTTGACAGTGATGACATAATTGTTTCGACGGCTTTAGAACAGCTATGTATTATCGCAGAGACGGATTCATCTGATGTGGTGTTTTTTGATGCTGAATCTTTTATTGATGAAAAACCGGATTTGCAAATGAAACAGACTTATATGCGTAAACATAAATATCCTGTGCAGAGCGGAATAAAAGCTTTTGAGCAAATGCAGACTTTTAACGAATATCATTGTGTTGTTTGGGGAATGTTGCTCAGAAAAAGCCTGCTTGTTGATAATGCTATCAAATTTATTTCCGGAGTTTATTATGAGGATATGGCATACACATATGAGGTTTTATGCCGTGCGCAGACAGTCTCTCAGTGTCATGAAGTTCTTTACAGAAGAAGATACAGAGAGAATTCAACAATGACATCAATGAAATCAAAGAAATATTTTGACAGTAGTGTTGCTGTTTATGAATATATCCGTGATTTTTCAGTTGAAAATAAGTTTGCAGAATATAATTTTGCTAAAAAGTATATAGCAAGAAATGCATCAAATGTATTTAATAATTTCTATAAGCTGAATCGGCAGGATAAAAAGCTCTGTAAGGATAAGCTTTTAAAGGTGAAGAAAGAAATTCTTCACGATAATGCTTATGGTGACACAGCACTTAAAATGAAATGCTACAGTAATTTGTTATGGTTTATTTATAAAGTTTTTGAAAAAACAATAGGAAAATTAAAATGAAGCTTGATGAAAAAAATAAGAAGGTGCTGATGATTATTTCTGTGCTTCGCGGAGGCGGAGCCGAAAGAGTTGCATCGCTTCTTGAAAATGAGTTTTATGACAACGGACATGATGCAGAATTTCTCGTAACCTCAACAGATCGTGAAAGTATAACCAACCGTGACCTTAATGAAAACATTCCTCTTACAGTTCTTCGTGAACACTTTGTAAAAGAAAGTATAATCAAAAGATATTTCTATAAGCTTTTGAGAATTCTTTCTTCTGTTTTCTGCAAATTATTTGAAGCCGCAAATATAGCTGTGCCTGCAATATTTGCATGCATGTCCTTTATCTCAGAATACAGAAGAGAAATAAAGGCTATGCGCGAAAAACTGAAAAAAGAGCCCGATACCACCGTTGTTGTTTTTTTACAACCAAGTATCCCCATAGTGCTTCTTGCTGCAAGGGGACTGCCGAACAGAATAATTATCTCTGAGCGCGGAGATCCGAAAAGACTTATAAAAAGCAGATACGGCTATAAATTTATTGAAAAATACTATACCCGTGCAGATGTGGCAGTTTTTCAGACGGATGATGCTAAAAACACATATCCTCAAAGCATAGCAGAAAAGGGAACTGTAATATTTAATCCCATTAACGGCAAATTGCCTGAGCCTTATTTGGGTGAAAGAAATAAAAACATTACCACCTTCTGCCGTATTTCAAAGCAGAAAAATCTTCCGATGCTGATTGATGCCTTTAATATTGTCCATAGAAAATTTCCGCAAAATGTTCTCAGAATAATAGGGCAGACGAGCAACAGGGATGATGAAGAAGCTCTTGATGATACAAAGGCATTGATTTTTGAATACGGTCTTTCTGACTTTATTGAGTTTCTGCCTTTCAGCACAGAGGTACATAAGGAAATTATTGCTGACGCATTGTACGTTAATTCTTCGGATTACGAGGGTATGTCAAATGCAATGCTTGAGGCTATGGCTATCGGTATGCCTGTTGTGTGCACTGACTGTCCCATCGGCGGTGCATCAGCGGTAATCAGTCACTGTGAAAACGGAATGCTATCGACTGTTGGTGACTGTGAGGATTTCGCAGAAAAGATTATTGCTGTTCTGTCCGACGGTGAACTATCTGAAAAACTGTCCCGCAATGCTGCAAAAATCAGAGAAGATCTTTCTCTTGAAAATATATCAAAAAAATGGATGGAGTTATTTTAATGAAGAAAAAGCTTCTTATTGTAGCACATCATCTGACAATTGGTGGTGTTCAGAAATCTTTGATTTCTGCTTTACCGACACTTGATTATGATAAATATGATATTACGCTTTATCTCAGAAAAAACAGAACTACTTTACTTCCCTATGTTGATAAAAGGGTAAACGTCATAATAAATGATGATAAAACCAAATATTACAGAAAGCCTTATGCTGTGTTTTTGCAGATGGTTTCGTGGTTTTTCTCTGTATTTTGTTGCAAGAAAAAGTCCGTAGGTGCAGATAGAAAGCTTGCAGATTATATCCGAATCAAGTCAATGGAATATGAACATAAAAAATATTTCAAGGATGTTGTTTTTGATAAGGCGATTGCCTATGTGCAGGGATATGAGGTGCAGTTTGTTGATGAATATGTCAATGCAATGGAAAAATATATGTTTTACCATACGAGCACAGACGAAATACATTCAGTGCACGAAAAAGCATTGCCAAAATTCAGACGAATCGCCGCATTGCACGAAAGTCAGGCAGATCTTATAAAGGAATGGTATCCTGATGTTGCAGACAAAGTAGCTATAGTAGAAAATTTTGTAAGCCGTCAGGCTATTGAACATCAGAGTAAGGAATATGCCGTATCAACGCCTGATAATAAGGTGATTCTTTGTTCTTGTGGACGACTGTCCCCCGTAAAGGGCTTTGATATAGCTGTCGAGAGTGCAAAAATGCTTAAAGACAGAGGTATAGACTTTTTATGGTATTTTGTAGGTGACGGTCCCGAACGTGAGATGCTTGAGAAAAAAATTAAGGCATATAACTTATCTGACTGTATTGTTATTACGGGGATGAAAGAAAATCCATATCCCTATATTAGTGCTTGTGACGTGTATATACAGCCTTCTTACGAAGAAGCTATGCCTGTTACTATTATTGAGTCACTGAAATTGAAAAAGCCTGTTGTGACAACCTCTACGGTCGGCGGAAAAAAGCTTGTTGCTGACGGAAAGACCGGCTTGATTGCAGACATTGATGCTGTGTCTCTTGCACAAAATATTGAAAAACTTTTAAGTGATAAAAATTTAAATAATCTGATTCTCTGTAATCTTAACAGTATTGATGATTCTGATGAATTGCAGAAATTCAGAAAGCAGTGGCAGAATTTATTAGAGGGGTGAATGTATGAAATATTCTTTTCTTGTTCCTGTGTACAATGTTGAAAAATATCTCGGACAATGCTTAGAATCCATGCTTTCACAGACCTATAAAAATTTTGAAATAATTCTCGTTGACGACGGATCAACTGATGCATCAGGAAAAATCTGTGATGATTATGCAGAGAAGTATCCTGAATGCATAAAGGTTATACATAAGCAGAATGAGGGGCATACTGCAACTCGTCAGGTTGCGATAATGAAAGCAGAAAGTGATGTTTGCTTGTTTGTCGATTCAGATGATTATGTTGAATCCAATATTCTTGAAAAAGTAAATAAAGAGTTTACTGAAGATGCTTCGTTGGATATGATAATTTTTTCGTTTTGCTATAGCAATAATGGAGTTAAATCAAATAGAAAAAATTGTATATTTAAGGGTTGCGAAGTTTTTGAAGAAGATTCAAAAAAAGAGATTTATGAAACTTTAATGTTTACGCCTTTTATAAATTCATTGTGCGTTAAGGCGACACGAACATATATTTTAAAAAATGATCCTACTGATTATTCAAAAATTTACGGTAAAATGTTGGCTGAAGACCAGTATCAATCTATTTATCTGCTTACCGCCGCGAAAAAGATTAAATATATAAATAATGAACTTTATAATTATCGAACTGATAACAACAGTATCACTCGTACGTTTGATATTGAAAGGTTAAATAAAATGAACACTATTTATGTATATAATCGTTTTGTGGAAATGTTACCTGAATGGGATATGAATACTCCTGAAACAATTGAACGTTTACAGGCAAGCTGGTTCGGGTATGCAATATATATCTTCAATCAGTATTATAAGGAAGCAAAAAAAATTAATCAGCGGAAATCTGTTGTTGATTTTGATTGGGACAGTTTTTTGCCTGAAATTTCATTTAGTAACAAATATATTTTTCCAAGTAATCTGAAAACATACAGACTTATTAAAGAGAAAAAACACGTTGCTTTATATTTGTTATACTTAAAAAATAACTATCACAAACTAATCAAGAAGTTCTTGCGAGAAAAATTATGGAAAACAAAAAAGAGCTGATATTTGTAATGAAACTTATGAGCGGCGGTGGTGCAGAGAGGGTTATTTCTTTGCTTTCATCGGCTGCAGTAAAGCGTAATTTCGATGTTACGCTGTTGCTTACTCATCAGAAAAAAAGAGATGCACTGTTAAGAGATATTGATTCCCATATCAACGTTATTTCTGTTGTTGACGAGGTGCAAAAAAATCCGTCTTCAATAACCGGAAAAAAGTATCTTATGCTTACGAGTCGTGTGCTCGGCAAATTGGGTAAACTGATATCCGATAAACTGTTCAGTAAGTCTTTGGTGCTGAAATATTATGCTTATAATTATAGAGAAATACAGTGGCTTAAGGCTTATTTCAGGCGAAATAAAAGTGTTACCGTTGTTGCTTTTTTATATGATGCAATATTTTATTCATTGCTGTCTGTTACAAGAAAAAACAAGCTGATTATTTCTGAACGCGGAGATCCTTGTCAGTCTTTGAATTCGAAAACAACAATGTCTTTCATAAACAATGAATTTCAGAAAGCGGATGCTTTTGTTTTTCAATCTCCCGATGTTAAGAAATGGTATGAGGCTAATACTGGCGTCAGAGGTACGGTAATATTTAATCCTATAAAGGCAGATTTACCTGAGTCTTTTTTTGGTGATAGAAAGAAAGCGATTGTTAATTTTTGTAGAATTAATCCTCAGAAAAATATTCCGTTATTGCTTTCAGCTTTTGATAAGCTATCCGAAAGCTTTCCTGATTATGAGCTTCACATATACGGAGATGCTTCATCGGAATCTGATACTGAGTATTATAATAAGTCTGTTGAGATTAAAAATTCATTGTCTTGCGCAAAGAAAATACATTTTTATCCTGCAAGAAAGGATATTCATAATGTTATTCGAGATTATTCAATGTTTGTTTCATCATCAGATTTTGAAGGTATGTCAAACTCTATGCTTGAGGCAATGGCAGTCGGACTTCCTTGTGTTTGTACGGATTGTCCAGCAGGGGGTGCAAGAGCAGTTATAAAAGACGGTGAAAACGGACTTCTTGTGCCGGTGAATGATGCTGATGCCCTCGCCAAAGCGATGAAAAGAATTATAGTTGAACAGGGTCTTGCAGCCAAACTGTCAGCAAATGCGGTAAAAATTAAGGAAGCTCAATCATTAGAAAAAATAACTGAAAAGTGGATGGAAATTATAAATGGTTAAGGTAAGCGTAATTGTTCCCATATACAATGCTGAAAAATATCTGAAAGAGTGTCTTGATTCAATTGTAAATCAGACACTAAAGGATATTGAAATAATTCTCATTGATGACGGTTCAACTGACGGCAGTGCAGATATTTGCAAACGTTATCTTTCAGATGTAAGAGTGAGCTACTATCACAAAGAAAATGAAGGTCTTGCTGCTGCCCGTGATGACGGAATGCTTAAAGCTACAGGTGAGTATATCGGTTTTGTTGACTCGGATGATTGGATGGAGCTTGATGCGTACGAAAAAATGTACCTTGCTGCAAAATCCAATGATTCGGATGTGGTTTTCTGCAATTGTGTTCAAAACGAAAGCGATTACTATTTCAAGCCCGAAATCAGAAACGGTGAATATGACAGAGACGGAATTCTCAGTGAAATTCTTCCGAAAACACTTGCTTATGTAGGTTCAGCCGGTGAAAAAAGAGCCATTCGTTGGTCAAACTGTTTAAGAATATATAAACTTGAGAATTTAAGAAAAAATAATATAAGATTCGGCAGAGGTTTTCGCAGAAGTCAGGATTTGCAGTTGACCTACGAAGCAACACTCGTGGCGCAGAATTATTATTATCTCGGTGATGATTATCTGTATCACAACCGCGTTGTCGGCGATTCTCTGTCCAGGGGCTATACAAAGAATATGTGGAATTTGTATATTCCGCTTATTGAGCGACTTTATAAGGATACGGAAGAATTTACCGAGCTCGACCTGATGAATCAGATGCAACTCAGAGCATTTTTCTTTGTTACGGACTGTATTGAAAATGAATTCAAGCC
>JAZTWN010000054.1:0-98133 GCA_045635905.1 Acutalibacteraceae bacterium | reverse complement strand
AGCATCGTGCGGCTTTCGTGCGGCTTTCGTGCGATTTTCTGCCGTTTTAAATGCGGACTTTCGTGCGATAAAGTGCAGACTGCAGCTTTCAGACTGCTTTTCAGGTGTAGCAGCGTGATTTTTTACATTTTTAGCACTCTGTTGCATAGAGTGCTAATATTTACAGTTTAGCCACAGAAATATCACGTGGATATAACATTCACCGTGTATATTGTAATCACAGGGAAGGAAACAGAGATTCCCCGGGGGAATACCTCCGAGGCGGCAAAATCGACTGTTTACCTGCCTTCCCCGAAAAACATTGCTTAAAAAATACTATAACATAAACAGGAGGAAAAAACAATGTTTGAAATTATCCCTATGACTCATTTTAACCGTTCTCTTCGCAGCCCCTTTGCAGATTTCGACAACCTTGCAAGAGCATTTTTTGACGAGCCTTTTTTCTCCGCAAAAGCAGAGATAAGACCCTTCAGAACTGATATAAGAAAGACCGAGGACGGCTTCGTGCTTGAGGCAGACCTGCCCGGCTTCGACAAGAAGGACATTTCCGTAGGCATCGACGGTGACGTGCTTACCATAAAGGCTCAGCGCCGCCGCGAAAGCGAGGACAGCGACAAAAAGGACAGCTTCGTGCGTATTGAGAGAAGCTACGGCTCATACGAAAGAAGCTTCGACGTATCGGGCATCGACACCGAAAAGGTAGGCGCAAAATACGAAAACGGCGTGCTGACCCTTTCAATGCCCTCAAAGGAGCCCGTAGCTCCCCCCTCCCGTCAGCTCACAATCGAATAAGACGCGCCCCCGCAGGGACGTGCCAAAGCCCCCTTTCTCTCCGCTACCTGCCACCGTGCAGGCGGCGGAGTAAATTTTTTCACAATAAAATTGACAAATAAATTTTCATATTATATAATTTATTCAGACATAAACTGAAAGGAGATCTTTTTTATGGACGCACTTCCCGCAACACTCAAGGTTCTCGTTGACTGGTTCCTTATGATTCTCGGAACAATTTCAACATACTTCGAAAGAACACAGGCATAAAAAAATACTCTGCAGATAGAAAATCACCCGATTATTTTCGGGTGATTTTTTTGTTTTTCGGCGGTATATAATAATTATTGCAAAAAAGAAAGCTTTGTTATATAATAAAAGAAAAAATAATAAGGAGAAATTACCATGAAAAAAATTATTGCTCTTGCACTTGTTCTTGTTCTTTCTCTCGGCATATTTGCTGCCTGCGGAAATAACAAGTCAGACACAATCACAATTGCAGTTCCCAACGATACAACAAATGAAGCCCGCGCTCTTCTTCTTTTAGAGGATATGGGTCTTATCAAGCTCAAGGAGGGTGCAGGCATCACCGCAACTATTCTTGACATTGTTGAAAATCCCCACAACATCCAGTTCAAGGAGGTTGAAGCAGCGCAGATTCCCAATATCCTTCAGGACGTTGACTTTGCGGTTATCAATTCAAACTATGCTATTTCCGCAGGCATCAACCCTGCTGAAAAGGCACTCAGACAGGAGGGCTCCGCTTCTGCATACGGCAACATCGTAGCAGTTAAGGAGGGCAACGAGGAAGCAGCAAAGACAAAGGCTCTTATGGCAGCTCTTGAAAGCCAGCAGGTTGCCGACTACATCAAGACCACCTACACGGGCTCTGTTGTTTCAACAGTTGAAAATCCCGGCACAGGCTATGACGATACAGTAGACTACTCTGCACTTGCAGGTGAAACAATCACAGTTGCTGCATCTCCCACACCCCACGCAGAAATTCTCAAGATTGCACAGACAATTCTTGCAGAAAAGAATATTACCCTTGATATCAAGGAATTCACAGACTACGTTCAGCCCAACAACGTTGTTGACACCGAAGAGGTTGACGCTAACTATTTCCAGCACCTTCCCTATCTTGAGGACTTCAACGCACAGAACGGCACAAAGGTTGTTTCTGTAGGCGCTATCCACGTTGAGCCCCTGGGCATCTACGGCGGCAAGCAGACAACACTTGATGTTTTTGCATAATTAAAATTATGCAGTGATATTCCTGCTGCGCAGGAGTGATATTGCCCTTCGGGCAGTGATATTCATTCCTGCGGAATGAGTGATATATTTGCTCCGCAAATGTTTCGTAAGTCACTTCGTGACTTGCTCCGCTGCGCTCTATAGCAGCGCCGGCATTACAATTTAACTTAACCCTACGATTCAGTGAACCCGTTTTGCTGAATCGTAATTTATCGGAGAAGACTATGATTGAAATTAAAAATCTCACAAAAACCTTCACAACCTCTGACGGTGAGGTTCAGGCGCTGCAGAACGTCAACATCAACATAGAAAACGGTGACATCTACGGCATAATAGGTATGAGCGGTGCAGGTAAAAGCACTCTTGTGCGCTGTATAAATATGCTTGAGCGTCCCACCGAGGGCACCGTTATCATTGACGGTGTTGATATGGCTTCCCTTTCACCCAAGGCACTCAGGGAAAAAAGAAGAGATATCACTATGATTTTCCAGGGCTTCAACCTGCTTATGCAGAGAACCTGCCTTAAGAATATCTGCTTCCCCCTTGAGCTTGCAGGGGTCAAAAAGGCAGATGCGGTCAGGCGCGCAAGAGAGCTTCTTGAAATCGTAGGGCTTCCCGACAAGGAAAACGCATATCCCGCACAGCTTTCGGGCGGTCAGCAGCAGAGAATTGCAATTGCCCGTGCCCTTGCAACAGACCCCAAGGTGCTTTTGTGCGACGAGGCAACAAGTGCTCTCGACCCTAAAACAACACACTCAATTCTTGAGCTTATCAAGGACATAAACAGAAAGCTTGGCATCACCGTTATTGTAATCACCCATCAGATGAGCGTTGTTGAGGAAATCTGCAACCGTGTTGCAATTCTTGACGGCGGCGTAGTGGTTGAGGACGGTGAGGTTTCAGATATATTCGCTTCTCCCCGATCGGATGCGGCAAGGCGACTTGTTTTCCCCGAGGGCTTCGACAAAAAGTCGATGGAGGCATACTCCGAGGAGCCCAGAATCCGCCTTGTTTTCAACGGAGCGGTATCTGCAAACAAGCCTCTTATTGCCACAATGGCAGCCGAAAGAGGAATTTTTGCCAACATTATGGCGGCATCCACAAAAATGATAGGTGACAAGGCATACGGCAGTATGATACTTGGCATTTCCGGTGACAGGGAAAAGTTCGACGAGGCTCTTTCCTATCTTTCAGGTCTTGAAAACATTACTGCAGAGGAGGTAAGAAGCGATGTATGATAATATTTTTTCTGCCCAATCCTGGCAGTTTGCCCTTGAAATTGTAAAATCGGAATTTCTTCTGGGTATATGGGAAACCTTCTACGTAACCGTGGCTTCCACCGCTATTGCAATATTAATCGGTCTTCCCCTCGGTGTGCTTCTTGTGGTAGGTGATAAGGGCGGTATTATGCCCCTTCCGAAGTCCGTAATGAGCACACTCAACATAATTATAAATCTTCTTCGCTCCGTACCCTTTCTTATTCTTATGATTATGGCATTCCCCCTTGCCCGACTTATTGTGGGCACCACTATCGGTACGGTGGCTTCAATCGTTCCCCTTGTAATTGCTGCCTTCCCCTTTGTGGCACGTCTTGTTGAGGGCTCTCTTCGTGAGGTAAACCCCAATATCATTGAGGCGGCACAGAGCATGGGTGCTTCCCCCTTCGACATAATAAGAAAGGTAATGATACCCGAAAGCGTACCCTCTCTTATTTCCAATTTCACAATTGCCATTACCACTATTTTAGGCTACAGTGCGATGAGCGGCATAATCGGTGGCGGCGGCTTAGGTAAAATTGCGATAAACTACGGCTACTACCGCTACAAATACGTTGTAATGCTGCTTGCGGTTATACTTCTGGTTATTATGGTACAGATTTTCCAGACAACAGGCACAAGGCTTTCAATAAAGCTGGACAAAAGACTTAAGAACAAATGAAGCTTATAGATTTCCACACGCATATATATCCCGACGCTATTGCCGAAAAGGCAACCCACAGCATAGAGCTTTTTTACGAGCTTGACGCAAAAAACGTGGGCACTGCCGAAAGGCTTCTTGCCGTATCAAGGGAAACCGGCATCGCTCTCAGCGTTGTGCTGCCTGTTGCGGTGAAGCCCTCGGGAGTTACAAATATAAACGACTTTGCAAAAAAAATGCAGGATGAGCACAAGGAATTTTACTGCTTCGGCACCATTCACGCAGGAATGGAGAATATTGAAGCGGAGGCTCAGCGTATTCTCGATATGGGGCTTCACGGCATAAAGCTTCATCCCGATACGCAGCTATTCAATATCGACGATGAAAGAATGCTTCCCGTATATGAAATGATTGCAGGAAAAATTCCTCTTATGGTGCACACGGGTGACTACCGTTACCCCTATTCCCATCCCGAAAGACTGCGCCGTGTTATGAAAGCGTTCCCCTCCCTTATTACAATAGGTGCTCATTTCGGAGGCTGGTCTATGCCCGATGAGGGTGTGAAATATCTTGCCGATATGGAAAACTGCTTTGTTGATATTTCAAGCACCTTCTATAACATCCCCGTTTCAAGGGGCGCGGGGCTTGTTTCTCTTTTCGGTGAGGACAGAGTGCTTTATGCAAGCGACTTCCCCCTGGGCGACCCGAAAATTGAAAAAGAAAACCTTATGAAAATGGCAATATCCGATACTGCAAGAGAAAAAATTGCATATAAAAATGCCGAGAGCCTTTTAGGCTTTACGGTTTAAGGAGAGAAAATTATGTCAAAGTGGGATAAGGATTATCTCGATTTATGTAAAAGAATACTGTCCGAGGGTGTCCGTGTTGAAAACAGAACGGGCATCGACACCATAAAGGTGCCCTCACATCATTTTCATTTTGATTTAGGCGAGGAATTCCCCATTCTCACCACAAAGCAGCTCTTCATCCGTCAGGCAGTGCTTGAGCTTCTGTGGTTTTATCAGGCACAGTCAAACGACGTGCGCTGGCTTCAGGAAAGGGACGTGCATATCTGGGACGAATGGGAGATAGACGAGGACGGCTTCTGGACCGCAACTCAGATGGTGCCGGACGAAAACGGCAGACTCGTTAAAAAAGAGATAAAAAAGGAATTCGGTAAGCAGTGGGCTCACACCATAGGCACCGCCTACGGCTGGATTATAAATAAGTTCCACCTTACCGAAAGGCTTATTGATACAATTAAAACAAATCCCCGCGACAGAAGAATGATTATGAGTCTTCTTCAGAACGATTACCTTGATACCGCGGTGCTTCCCTCCTGCGTATGGAGCAGTGAGTGGGACGTAACCGACGGCAGGCTCAATGCCTGGGTGCATCAGAGAAGCTGCGACGTGCCCTTGGGTCTTCCCTTCAACGTAACTCAGTACAGCGTGCTTCTTATGATGCTTTGCCACGTAACGGGACTGAAGCCCGGAACCCTTGACTGGAGCATAAAGGATGCTCACATCTACGTAAATCAGATAGACGGCATAAAGGAGCAGATAAAGCGCTTCGACGAAAACGGCAGTCTTCCTGCACCCAAGCTATGGCTCAACCCCGAAATCAAGGATTTCTTTGATTTTGATAATTCAAGAGATATCAAGGACATCAAGCTTATAGATTATCAGCATATGGGTAAAATCTCATTCCCCATTGCTCAGTAAAGGACAAAATTATGACAGTTTCAATGATTGTAGCCGTAGGCTCAAATAACGAAATCGGCAAAAACAACGACCTTCTGTGGTATCTGCCCTGCGACCTCAAATTTTTCAAGGCTACCACAATGGGCAGAAGCATCATTATGGGCAGAAAGACCTTTCAGTCACTCCCCAAGGCGCTTCCCGGCAGAAAAAATATCGTAATTTCCTCAGACCCGTGCTTCGACGCACCCGGTGCTACGGTTGTGACGGATATTGAGGCAGCGCTTCGTGAAAGCGAAACCGACGAGGTCTTCATCATCGGCGGCGCAAGCATATATAAGGCATATTTTTCTATGGCAGATAAGCTTTACATCACCGAGGTTGAATTCGAGGATAAGGACGCCGACGTATATTTCCCCGAAGTTGATTTAAGCCTCTGGAAAAAGGAAATCCTCGACGAGGGCGAGGAAAACGGACTTAAGTATAAGCATATTCTTTACACTAAAGCGTAAAGAGGGATCCGGGATTCTTAATTATTAACTTTTAAAAGGCATTTCACTTTATTTGAGGTATTAATCACATGAGCTTCTTAAAATCCTTCGTCGGTGATAAGGCGTTTTATAAAATGGCTTTCACCGTTGCAGTACCTATGATGCTGCAGAATTTTATAACAAACCTTGTAAATATGCTGGACAACCTTATGGTAGGCTCTGTAGGCACGGAGCAGATGACGGGTGTTTCCGTTGTAAACCAGCTTGTATTTATATTCAATCTTGCCATTTTCGGTGCTATAAGCGGTGTGGGTATTTTTACCGCTCAGTTTTACGGCAAGAGGGACAACGACGGCATAAGACATACACTCAGATATAAAATTTATATCTGCATAGTGCTTTTCCTTGTGGGACTCGGCATTTTCCTTGCCTTTGACGAAGCACTTATCTCACTTTTCCTGCATGAAAGCGGCGACGGTGTTGATATTGCCGCAACTTTAGAATATGCAAAGCAGTATCTCAGCATTATTCTTATAGGGCTTCTGCCCTTTGCCCTTGCAAACGCCTTTGCAGGCACGCTTCGTGAAACAGGCGACACCCTCACACCTATGCTTACGGGACTTGTTGCGGTTATTGTAAACTGCATATTCAACTACCTGCTTATTTTCGATAAGGTAGGTCTTCCCGGAATTTCGGGCGTAAGGGGTGCGGCGGTAGCAACGGTAATTTCCCGTTACACGGAATTCATAATCCTTGTGGTGTATGCCGTGCTCAAAAGAAAAACAAAATTCCCCTACGTGCGCTATCTTTTCGACAGCCTTAAAATTCCCGGTGAGCTTACCGTTTCCGTTACGAAGAAGGCTCTTCCCATATTCTTTAACGAGGTTTTATGGTCAACGGGTATGTCACTTCTTTCCGTTGCCTATTCTCTTCACGGACCTATGGTTGTTGCAGGCTACTCAATTGCAAGCACCGTAAACAACCTTTTCATTATTGCCTTCCTTTCAATGGGCTCGGCAATAGGCATTATTGCAGGCAGGCTTTTAGGTGCCCGGCAGCACCGTGAGGCAATTGACGCGGTAAAGAAGCTTACTGCCTTTTCATTCGTGCTGAGCATTGTAATGGGCGTGCTGCTTTTCACCGTAGGCTCAATAATCCCCTCCTTCTATGCCGAAACAGACGATGCAGCAAAGGAGCTTGCAGTGTATTTCATAAAGGTTTTCTCCTGCGCTATGTGGATTGACTCAATTGCAAACGCAGCATATTTCACCCTGCGCTCAGGCGGAAAAACCTTCATCACCTTCCTGTTTGATGCAGGTGTTCAGTGGCTTGTTTTAGTGCCTGCCGCATTTATCCTTTATTTTGCAGGCCTTACAATTTACTGGGTATTCCCCATTGTGCAGGCGCTTATGCTCGTAAAGGCGGTGCTGGGACTTTTCCTTGTATGTAAAAAGGTATGGGTAAGAACTCTTATATAACAACAAAAGGGAATGCAAAAAAGCGAAGACCGTAAAAGCTATATAACACAAGGGGTTCTGCAGGCTTCTGAGCCTGTAGAACCCCATAAATATGCAAAAAATTCAACAACCTGTTAAAATTGTATGTTTTATACTACGAATAAGCCTGCCCTCCCGACGTACCTTTGTACGCCTTCGGGCAAATAAAGCCAAGGCGAATCCTTGATTTTACCCGCTTATCCGCTCTTCATCATTTTTCCTGTCCGCTTAAAATTTACTCTTCATCCTTGATTTCAAGCACGACGTATTTCTTGCCGTCCTTTATTGTCTGCTTCATTGTTTCGAAGCATACGTAGGTTCTTTCAAGCTCGTTATACATCTTAGCGGTGTCCATTCCGTCTGCCTCAAAGTATAAAAGCATGGATTTGTCCTTGTTTTCAGAAAATACGGGAATAAGCATATCAATTCTCCTTTATGATTTCACAGGCTGTGTCCTCTGTAAGAATAAGCTCATCGAAGCTCTTAGCCTTGATATAGCCCGACACGGGATTTTTAATACTGATGACGGGTGACGTGATGTCTGCCTCAACCGAGCTTTTTTCAAAGGCAAGGTCGGCACCCTCCATTGTGCAGTTAATCATCTTAAGATTTTCGCAGTAGCAAAGGGGCTGTGTGCCCGAAATCTCGCAGTCGATAAAGGTGATGTCCTTTGCGTACCAGGCAAGGTATTCACCCTTCACACGGCAGCCCTTAACGGTAATATTCTCTGCGTGCCAGAAGGCATCCTTTGTGTCGAAGTCGCAGTTTTCAAAGGTGCAGTTTTTTATGTACTGAAAGGAATACTTACCCTTTAAGCTTACGTTATTAAAGCTGAGATTTTCGGCTCTTAACATAAAATACTCACCCTCGCAGGCGGTATTCTCCATTTTAATATCCCTTGAAAACCAACCGAATTCGGGGGAAATTATGCTTGAATTACGGATATCAACTCCCCGACACTCACGAAGCGCCTTAATGCCGTGAAGCCTCGAGCCGTCAATTTCAATGCCGTCGCTGTACCATAAGGCGGCACGGCAAAGTCCGGTCATTTCGCAGTCCGAGATACTGAGTGTATGGGTATGCCAGAAGGGATAACGAAGATTAAAATAGCAGCCGCTTACCTTTATATTGCGGCTTTCCTTGAAGGCACTCTCACCGTCGGCGGGACCGTCAAAGCGGCAGCCGACCGCCCTTACACCGTCTGAGCCGTAGAGGGCTCTTTCTTCATCAAAGGTCTTATTTTCGATAACTTTCATTTTATTTTCTCTCCGTTAAAATCATACAAAAAAGTATGTAACTATAAGCTCTGCAATAAATACGGTCGCACAGCAGGATACGGCAACCTTTATAAGGTTAAAGCCGAAATATGCGGTAATTATGCCCACTATGAGCGCCAGTACACCTGCAAGGGGATACTGTGTTGCGTTGATTATTGCGGGGAAGGTCATAACCGCCAGCGTAACGTAGGGCACGTAATAAAGAAATGACCTTACGAAGCGGTTTTTTATGGGCTTGCGAAGAAGAGTCATGGGAATTGCTCTTATAGCATAGGATACCGCGCCCATAATAAGTATATAGATATATATGTTCTTATCCATTGGCTTCATCCCCCTCCTTTTCATCCTTTACGGGGAATAAAAGCGCCGCCGCACCTGCGATGATAACGGTAAGGATAATTGTTCTTGTGCCCTCGGCTATATCGCGTACAACGGGAAGGTAGCTTGCAATAAAGCTTAAAACAAAGCTTACTGCCACAAGGGCGGCAATTATTCTGTTTTCCTTTGCAGGGGGAATGAAAATTGCAATAAACATACCGTAAAGCGCAACTGAAAGGGCACTTACCACAGAAAGCGGCAGAATATTGCCTGCAATAACGCCTGCCGCCGTGCCGATACACCACAACGGAACCGCGCTTACGCAGCCGCCGTAGTGATACCAGGGGTTAAAGTAGTCGCGCCTTGCAATCGATATACCGAAAAGCTCGTCGGTAATATACATTGATGACAGAGGTCTGTGGATAAAGGGCATTTTCGGGTCTGCCTTCTGACTTAAGGCGCAGGACATAAGAAGATATCTTGCGTTTGCCACAAAGGTTGCCACCGCCATTTCGATATACGTGGCATTTGCGGCAATAAGGGTAAAGCCTACGTATTCACCTGCAGATGCCGAGCAAAGGGCACTTGCAAGAAAGCCCTGAAGGGCAGTAAGACCTGCCTCCTTTGCAAGCACACCAAGGGAAAAGGCTACGGCAAAATAACCAAGACCGATAGGAAGCCCGTCCTTGAGTCCCTGCACAAACTCTTTTTTATTTGATTTTAAGGTGTAAGCTGTTTTCATTGGTTTTCCTTTTTTATAATATTGTCTGCTCCCCCCGCGATGCAGGCATCAGTCATTCAAAATCTCTGGGAATTTCAACAGGGATACCGCCCTTTTCTGCTGACTGGTGAGCAAGAATACCGGGAATTGACATCTGAATTGCAAAGTCAACGTCAAGCTCAGGGCGTCTTCCCTCGGCAATACAGCTTATGAAATCCTTAACCATCTTGCCGTCGGCACCGCCGTGACCGCTGTTGTCCTCACCCTCGTAAGCAGTTGTTACGGGTATATCGATTTTTGAATTTGCCGAGAAGGTTCCGGGAACACTGTAAAGGCTTGCAAGCGTATGTGCGTTGTCAACAACACATCTGCGGTCCGTTTCCAGAGTGCCTCTTGTTCCGCAGATACGGTAGTTGTGGTCATAGCTTGTGTATGCACCGAAGGAAACAAGAAGACGGATAACCGCACCCTTTGCGGTCTTGAAAAGCGCAACGCCCGTTTCCTTACGAAGGGGTGTGTAGGGGTCGTAGTGAACGTCCGCCTCAAGACAGGTTACGCTTGTGCAGTAGTCATCCATAACGTAAAGCAGGGGACCAAGCTCGTGTGTAAGATAGTGAATTGCAGGCTGATAGGTTCTCCAATGACCCTCGGGATAGTAATCGGGAGCAAACTCATCGGGGTCGAGTGCGTGAAGATACTCTGCCTCGGCATAGGCAATTTCACCTAAAAGACCGTCGCGGTGCATCTTCTTCCAGGTCTGGATAAATGCCCAGTAGCAGCAGTTTTCAGCCGCCATATACGTAAGCTCGGGATGTGACTTTACAAGTGCCTTGAGCTCGCGAGCCTCCTCAAGGGAGTTTACTGCGGGAATCTCACTTAAAACGTGCTTGCCCGAATTCATAACCTTTGTAACAATCGGCACGTGGTAAACTGCCTCGGTTGCCACGATTACCGCATCAATATCTAATTTCAGCATCTCGTCAAGGTCTGAAAACTGAATAATATCCTTATCCTCAAGCACCTCGGAAAGCTCCTTGTAGCCCTTTTCAAGAATTGCGGGATTATGATCGCAGCAGGCAACAAGCCTTGCATTCCTTACGCCCTTAAGACAGCGTGCAATAGCAGTACCGCGTCCAAGACCAACAACACCGACTCTTATAATTTTTTCACTCATAGATATCTCTCCTTACGGGGTCATAAAATATAATTAAAGTATAGCACCAAAATAATTTATGTCAACAAAATTTAGCATTGACAGAAACTAAAGGGCGGGATATACTATTATTGAACAGTTGAATAAATGTTCAAATGTTCAAATGTGTCAAAGGAGTACACTATGGAAAAAAAGGAAACAACTGTGTCAGCCCCCCTGCAGGAGGAAAAGCTTTCTGACCTTGCCGATTTTTATAAGGTGCTCGGGGAGCCCTCACGGCTTAAAATTCTTTACCTGCTGTACGGCTGTGAGCTGCCCGTGTCCGATATTGCATCGGGTGTGGGGTCAACGGTTTCCGCCGTGTCGCATCAGCTGAAAATTCTTAAAAATGCCCGTCTTGTGAAATTCAGAAAGGACGGGAAAAACAGTATTTATTCCCTTGCAGACGACCACATCAGCACGATTCTGTCAATGGGAACAGACCACATCAACGAATAAGGAGTAACTAAAATGAAAAAAACATTTAAAATTGAAGACCTTGACTGTCCCAACTGCGCCGCAAAGCTTGAAAGGGCAATTGCAGGTATCGAGGGCGTAACACGCGCTTCCGTCAGCTTTATTGCAGGCAAGATGATAGTTGAAGCCGAGGAAAGCGATATGCCTGCGGTAATTGCGGCAATCCCCTCAGTTGCAAAAAAGACCATCCCCGACTGCACGGTAATTATATGACAAAAAAACAGAAAAGGCTGCTATACAGAATAATCACAGGACTTATTCTGTTTTTAGCAGTGGTGCTTATTGAAAATATACTCGCCCCTCACAGGGCAGTGCTTCTTTTGCTCTATCTCATTCCCTATTTCATCACGGGCTATGACGTGCTTGAAGGCTGCGTAAAAAACGTGGCACGGGGCAAGGTGTTTGACGAAAAATTTCTTATGACCGTTGCTACCGTGGGCGCAGTTATTATAGGTGAATACCCCGAAAGCGTTTTCGTTATGGTATTTTATCAGACAGGTGAGCTTTTCCAGTCCGTAGCCGTGGGAAAAAGCAGAAAATCCATTTCAGCCCTTATGGAGCTGGCACCCGACGAGGCAACGGTCATCCGTGACGGTGCCGAGGACGTCGTCTTTTCCGAGGAGGTTGAAATCGGAGAAAGAGTGCTTGTCCGCGCAGGTGAAAAAATCCCCCTTGACGGCATAGTTTCAAAGGGTGAAACCGCCCTTGATATGAAGGCGCTTACAGGTGAAAGCACCCCCGTTGAGGCATATACGGGAAAAGAGGTCAAGGCAGGAAGCATCAATCTTACGGGAGCTATTGAAATTGAGGTTACAAAGGAATTTTCCGAAAGCACGGCGGCAAAAATTCTTGAGCTTGTGGAAAGCTCAACCCTTAATAAAGCGAAAACGGAAAAATTCCTTACACGCTTTTCGGCATACTATACCCCTGCGGTGGTAATCTCTGCCCTTATTCTTGCGGTGATTCCCTCAATTATTACAGGGGATTGGCGCGACTGGGTATACAGAGGACTTATTTTCCTTGTGGTATCCTGCCCCTGCGCCCTTGTAATCTCCGTGCCCCTTTCCTATTTCGGAGGAATAGGCGGTGCGTCGAAAAAGGGTATACTTATAAAGGGCGCATCCTTCCTTGAGGCACTGGGAAACGTGAATACCTTCGTATTCGACAAAACAGGCACACTCACCACAGGTCAGTTTTCGGTAACGGAAATTTTGGCACAGGAGGGCTTCAGCGAAAAGGAAATTTTAACTGCTGCCGCAGAATGTGAATACTACTCCCTGCACCCCATAGCACAGGGCATTGTCCGTGCCGCAGGGGACGTAGCACCTGCCGAGAGCATCATCGAGCATGCAGGCGGCGGTGTGGAAGCAGTAAGGGACGGAAAAAAAATCCTTGCAGGCAACCGCAGATTTATTACCTCAAGGGGAATTTTCATCCCCGAAAAATATAAGGACGTGTCAACGGGCGTATTTCTTTGTATAGACGGCAGCCTTGCAGGCTTTATTGCCCTTTGCGACCTTCCCAAGGAAAATGCAAAAGCGGCTCTTTCAAGGCTTCACGGGCTTGGTGTAACAAAAACCGTAATGCTGACGGGCGACAATGCTGCCGCCGCAAGGGAAGCCTCGGAGAAGCTTGAAATTTCAGAGTATCACGCAGGGCTTCTGCCTGCCGACAAGGCCGATTTTGTAAAAAGCCTCTGCGACAACCGACTAAAGGGCAAGACCGTAGCCTTCGCAGGTGACGGCATAAATGATGCCCCCGTGCTCTCCCTTTCCGACGTGGGCTTTGCTATGGGCGGAGTGGGCAGCGATGCCGCAATTGAAGCCGCAGATATCGTTATAATGGACGATAACCTTGAAAAATGTGCCGAGGCGGTAAAAATTGCAAAAAAGACCCGAAGAATCGTCCGTCAGAACGTGGCGTTTGCCCTCGGAATAAAATTCGGAGTGCTGATTCTTGCCGCACTTGGTCTTACAAATATGTGGATAGGCGTCTTTGCCGACGTGGGCGTGGCGGTGCTTGCAATCCTCAACGCAATCCGCACAATGAAATAAGCCCCGGCTTTGATAACGGCACGGGAGTGCCGGATAAAAAGTTTTGCTTGAGCTTTTTCAAAAGCTCATAGGGTTTTTTAAGGGACAACGTCCCTTGAATCGCTGTCCGCAGACAGCCAAACCCCTTACGCTTCGATGGCGCAGGAAAGTTTTTAGAAAACCCTCGCCGGGGGTTTTCTAAAGTGCGAAGCACCATACATTTGCCCCTCAGAAACATAGTCGTCTTGCTCGCTTGGTACGCTTCGCAATACTTCTTGTTTCTTCATCAATTCCGTGTGTCTTCATCTTCCGCAGGAAGCGACACACGAATTTGTCCCGCCGGGGTTTCTCCGAGTGCGAAGCACCATACATTTGCCCCGCCGGGGGTCTAAAGTGCTAAGCACAAAATAATCAAGAGCTGACAACATAATCCCTCAGCTCTTCACAAAAAAAGCAGAGTACCATTTATGGTACTCTGTTTGTTATATAATGCAATTGTCGGGAGAGGCTCAGTCCTCTTCCTCCTCACCGATTTTAGGCACCCAGGGGCAGTCCATACAATTATCAATTCTGCAAACGGGCTTTGCCCAGCGTACTGCGTTTGCGATAATTCTCTGAACGTCGGGATTTTTATAGGTGGGATAGGTTTCGTGACCGGGCTGGAAATAGAAAATCTTACCTCTTTCTCTTACGTAGGTAAGACCCGAGCGGAACACCTCACCTGCATCGTACCAGCCGATAAATACGGTTTCATCGGGAGCAGGCACACCGAAGGGCTCACCGTAGGTTTCTTCACCGGGAAGCTCAAAGTATCTGCCGAGTCCCTGTGCGATGGGATGACCGGGAGCGGACACCCAGATTCTTTCCATATCGTCAGACTCTCTCCATGTAAGTGAGCAGCTTGTGCCCATAAGACGCATAAAGGGCTTTGACTTGTGGGCAGAATGAAGGAAGATTGCACCCATACCGTTGAGCACTGCCTCCTGTACCAATGCGGCAACCTCGTCGGGCACCTTATCGTGATGGCAGTGACCCCACCAGATGATAACGTCGGTTTCCTGAAGTCTTTCCTTGGTGATACCGCAGTTTTCATCGTCAAGAGTGGCAGTAGTTACCTCAATATCCTCTTCCCTGCCGAGAAATTCGGCAATACAGGCGTGAATACCGTCGGGGTAAATCTCACTTGCCTTGCAGTCGGCATCCTTTTCGTGTCTGAATTCATTCCATACAAGAACTCTTATCATATTTTTCTCTCCTTTTCGGACGGATTATTTTACCGTTTATAAAAAAAGTATAGCATTACGGTAAAATTTTTGCTATTATTAGAATATACAAAAAATTGCAGAAATTTGTGGTGATATCGTATGAAAAAAGCCATTCTTGAAAAGGCGGCAGACGTAGACGGCGTTACCGTACCCGTGGAATGCCTTGAAATGAGAAAAACTGCCGACGAGCCTGACCATTTCTCTCACTATCACGAATTCCTTGAAATGCTCTATCTTATCGAGGGTGAAATGAATATATGGCTCAACGACAGGCACTACGGCTTCAGACAGGGCGAGCTTATTATAATAAACTCCAACGAAACCCACCGTCTTGAGTCAGTGTCCCCCGAAAGCCGCTATCTTGTAATAAAATTCACGCCAAAGCTTCTTTGCACCTTTCAGCAAACTCCCAAGGAAACACAGTATATTCTCCCCTTCCTTGCCGAGGTAAGCGACCAGCCCCGTGTATACAGCCGTGAATTCACCGAGGGTGCAGGAATACCCGCCCTTCTTTTCGACGCAATCTCGGAATGGAATGAAAGGGGCACGGGCTATGAGCTTGCACTTAAGGCGGACGTGCTCAAAACAATACGCTGCGTGGTAAAATTTTTAAGTGAAAGGGGCATTACGGTAAAAACCCTTGCCTCAAGCGGAAATATTCAGCAGTCAATCAGCAGTATTCTTGAATATATAAACGAAAGCTTCATAACAATCAACGAAAAGGACGTGGCGGATCGCTTCAGCATAAGCTACAGCTATTTCTCGCGCTCGTTCAAGCAGATTATGAATATGAGCTTCAAGGATTATATAAACTACCTCAAGATAAACGAGGCGCAGAAGCTGCTGCTTACAACCCCCAAAAGCATAGCGGATATCTCCGAGGAGCTCGGCTTTTCCTCGCCCAGCCACTTTATACACGTGTTCAAAAAGCACAAGGCCTGCTCCCCCAAGCAGTATAAAAAAAATGTTTCAAAAAACTGAAAAAACCTATTGCAATTTCATAGCGTTTAATATATAATCACTTTATCGAACAAATGTTCTTAATGAAAGGAATCAAAAAAATGGCAGATAAGTCAAAAGCACTTGAAACCGCTTTACAGCAGATTGAAAAGCAGTACGGCAAGGGCGCAATTATGCGTCTTGGTCAGACCAATGCCCTTAACGTAGAGGCTATTTCCACAGGCTCAATTATGCTCGACCAGGCAACAGGCATCGGCGGTCTTCCCAAGGGAAGAATTGTAGAAATTTACGGTCCTGAATCCTCAGGTAAAACCACTCTTGCCCTCCACGTTGTAGCTGAAGCGCAAAAAAATGGCGGTGAGGCAGCCTTCATCGACGCTGAGCATGCTCTTGACCCCACCTATGCTCAGGCATTAGGCGTTGACGTTGATTCCCTTCTTGTTTCTCAGCCCGACAACGGTGAGCAGGCTCTTGAAATTGCCGAATACCTTACCCGCTCAGGCGCACTTGACGTTATCGTAATCGACTCAGTTGCCGCACTTGTACCCCGTGCTGAAATCGAGGGTGAAATGGGTGACAGCCACGTGGGGCTTCACGCTCGTCTTATGTCACAGGCATTAAGAAAGCTTGCAGGTGCCATTTCCCGTTCAAACACAATCGTTATTTTCATAAACCAGCTTCGTGAAAAGGTAGGCGTTATGTACGGCAACCCCGAGGTTACCACAGGCGGTCGTGCACTTAAGTTCTACGCTTCTATGCGAATCGACGTAAGAAAGACCGAGCAGCTTAAGGCGCCCGGCAACGAATTCATCGGCTCAAGAACAAGAGCAAAGATTGTTAAAAACAAGCTTGCTCCTCCCTTCAGAGAGGCAGAATTCGACATTATGTACGGCAAGGGCATCTCCAAGGAAAGTGAGCTTCTTGATATTGCAGTTGAGCTTGACATCATCCACAGAAGCGGTGCATGGTTCTCCTACGGCGAGCAGAGAATCGGTCAGGGCAGAGATAACGCAAGACAGTACATCACCAACAACCCCGACTTCGCTAAAGAGGTTGAGGAAAAGGTAAGAACAAGCGATGCCTTCAAGCCCAAAAAGGCGGGCGAGGGCGCTAAGGCTCAGGCACAGGCAAAGGCAAAGAACGATGACGACGACGTGCTTGCCCCCAACAACGGCAGACTCCCCAAAATTAAGATTGATATTGCCGCAGACTGATGGAGCTTAGCATTACGTCAACAAAAAACAATAAAATAAGGATATACGCAGACGGTGAATTTTTATTCACCGTCCCTGCTGCTTTATGGTACTCCTCACGCTTTCACGAGGGTGACGAGGTTTCCGAGGACGAGCTTTCGGAATTAAAAAATCAGGCAGAGATATCCCTTGCCTTTGATTCTGCGATGAGAATGCTTTCTCTGCGCGCCCACAGTGAATATGAATTAAGGCATAAGCTTTCACAGAAATTCCCCCCTGAGGCGGTAAGGGCAGCAACGGAAAGGCTTCGCGGACTGGGTCTTTTGGATGACGAGAAATTTGCCCTGCTTTTTGCCGAGGAGCTTTACGAAAGGAAGAAATATGCCCCGAAGCGCATACTTATTGAGCTGAAAAACCGCGGGATTGCCGCCCAAATTGCCGAAAATGCCATAAATGGTCTTGATATTAATAAAGAAATCGGTATAATTAAAGTAATTGAAAAATATAAGATAAATGAACAGAGCACTCCCAAGGAGAAGGACCGCGTAATAAGACGGCTTCTTAATATGGGCTATTCATTTTCCGATATTTCAAAACACATAAACGTATACGAGTAGGTAAATATTATGCACGAAAAAATTGGCTTTATATCCCTTGGCTGTCCCAAGAATCAGGTGGACTCCGAGCTTATGCTTGAAAAGCTTGACGCTGCAGGCTTTCAGATTATCGACACCGCCTATGGTGCAGACATCGTAATAATAAACACCTGCGGCTTTATAGAGGCGGCAAAGCAGGAGGCAATTGACAACATCCTGCAGATGGTTGAATACAAGGAGGACGGTGCGGTAGGAAAAATTATCGTAATCGGCTGCCTTGCAGAAAGATACCGCGACGAGATTCTCAATGAAATTCCCGAGGTTGACGCAGTCGGCGGTCTTGGTGTAAACGGAGATATCGTAGAATTTGTAAATAACGTAATAAAGGGCACCGAAAGAAGCCGCTATCCCGAAAAGGACAAGCTTCCCCTGTGCGGAAAAAGAATCCTCACAACTCCCTCACACTGGGCATACCTTAAAATCTCCGACGGCTGCTCAAATAACTGCACCTACTGTGCAATCCCCTCCATAAGAGGCGCCTTCCGCAGCCGCACCAAGGAGGACGTTATCCTTGAGGCAAAGGCACTTGCAGCAAGCGGTGTAAGAGAAATTATTGTAATCGCACAGGACACCACACGCTACGGTGAGGACCTTTACGGCAAGCCCGTGCTTGACGAATTACTCACAGAGCTTAATAAAATCGAGGGCATAGAGTGGATAAGGCTGCTTTACTGCTACCCCGACAGAATCACGGATTCTCTTCTTAAGACTATGGCTGAGTGCGAAAAGGTGCTTCACTACATAGACCTTCCCCTTCAGCACGCATCGGGCAGAATCTTAAAGCTTATGAACCGCCACGGCGACCACGAAAGCTTACTCGCGCTTATTGAAAAAATCCGTTCATATATGCCCGACTGCATCTTAAGAACAACCTTTATCACAGGCTTCCCCGGTGAAACCGAGGAGGATTTCGAGATTCTTTCACAGTTCGTAAACGATGCACGCTTCGACAGACTTGGCTGCTTCTCATATTCCCCCGAGGACGGCACGCCTGCTGAAAAGCTCCCCGACAGAGTGGATGCAGAAGCTGCCGTGCGCCGCGGTGAAATCATAATGGACCAGCAGTACGGCATATTCACTGACAAGCTTGAAGCCCTTTTAGGAAAAACCGTGCAGTGCGTGGTAGAGGGCTACGACCCCTATTCCGACAGCTATTCGGGCAGAACCTGGATGGATGCTCCCGAAATCGACTCCACAATCAACTTTGTTTCAGATAAAGAGCTTGGCATCGGTGAAGCGGTTGAAATTCTCATAACCTCAACCGACGAATACGACCTTATAGGAACTGCAGATTTCTGATAACAGAGAAAATAAAGAGGAAATAAATATGAACCTTCCGAATAAGCTTACCTTAGTGCGTATGCTGCTGACACCCGTATTTCTCGTGGTGTTCCTTGCAGACGCAATACCCTATCACTATTTTATCGGTCTTGCAATTTATTCATTAGGCTGTATCACCGACTTTCTTGACGGCAAAATTGCAAGAAAATACAACCTTATCACCACCTTCGGCAAGCTTTGTGACCCCGTTGCCGACAAAATGCTGACTACTGCGGCGCTTTTAGCGCTTATGGACGCAGGTCTTTGCAGCCTTTATGTTGTGTTCATTGTGCTCACACGTGAGTTTGCAGTTACCTCAATGCGTCTTGCAGCCTCCGCACAGGGCGTTGTAATTCCTGCTAACGTATGGGGCAAAATAAAAACCATATCACAGATGGTTTTCACCATTCTCATTATGCTTTTAATGGCACTTGCAGAAATAAACGTGCTGCCCGTCAGCTTCCCCCTTGCCACCGTTTCCTCGGTGCTTTTATGGATTACCGCCGTGCTTGCGGTTGTGTCCGGAATTATCTACGTCAAGGACGGCGTAAAGCAGATAGATTTCAACAAATAAGAAGCATTGTAAAGGATGACAAATTATGGAACGCAGAGATAAAATCAACTACTATCTTGACCTTGCAGAAATTGTTTCCCAGCGCACAACCTGTCTTCGCAGACGCTACGGCGCTGTTATCGTAAAAAACGACGAGGTAATTTCCACAGGCTACGTGGGTGCACCCAGAGGCCGCAAAAACTGCACTGACCTTGGCTTTTGCATCCGTCAGGAGCTTGGAATCCCCCGCGGTGAGCGCTATGAGCTGTGCCGCTCGGTGCACGCAGAGGCAAACGCAATTATAAGCGCCAGCCGTGACAAGATGATTGACGCAACCCTTTACCTTACGGGCGTTGAGGTTGCCGACGGCAGCTACGTTTCAAATTCCTGCTGTTGCAGCATGTGCAAGCGTATGGTTATAAACGCAGGCATAAAAGAGGTTGTAATCCGCGACGATAAGGATAATTTCAGAATCATTCCCGTATCTGCCTGGATTGACGACGACGAATCACTTGAGGGCAGAAAAGGCTATTAAAAAACAATTAAGGGAGTCCGGCAGAGGACTCCCTTTTTCATATATGCACACAAAAAAACGGGGCGCTTTCGCGTCCCGCTTTCATTTTACTGTCAGTTTACAATGTTGATATAGCCGCCGTTGTAGGATTCATCCTCAAAGTAGGTTGACTTGTTGCCGTCGGTAATAAGAACGTTGTTGCACTTTACGTTTTCGAACTTAACGTTTGAAATTGTGCCTGAGGGAGCATAATTTACAACAAGGATCTTTTCGTTGTTGCTTGCATAGGAGATGTTTCTGAAGGTTATATCCCTGACTGAGATGCTGTTTGCAATCTGAGTGAAGGTAATAACGTTAATAGCACGTCCGTCGTTTCTGCACATAAGAATGTTGTCGAAGGTAACGTTGCTGATTGTAACTGCCTCGTTTCTGTCATTTGAAACCTCGGCAACAATACCGATTGCAGGAATTCTGTCGAAGTCCCAGGTTGCATCGTGAGCGAGAACCACGCAATCCTTGAAGGTTACGTTATTGATGCTCTTGTAGCACTCACCGAAGATACCGAAGCATCTTGCCTTGCCCATCCATGCATAGCAGTTCTTAACGGTAATATTTTCTGTCCTTGTGTTTGCGTCACCGTCTGCACCCTTAACGATGTAGCCGTCGTCACCGGTTCTTGCGAAGCAGCCTTCAACAGTTACGTTGCTTGAGCTGCAGATGTCGAATGCGTCGGAGTTCTGTCTGTAGCCGAATACGTCAACGTCCTTAATAAGCACGTTATCGCATCTGTAGGTGATAACTGACCATTCGGGAGCATTGATAACCTTGACACCGCGCACCTCAACGTTGTTTGCGAAGGTAAATACAAGGCCTCTTCTTTCAGCTCTGTCAAGTCGGGTAAGGTCGAATACGCCGTAGCCGAGAATCTTTGTGTTGTTGTTTGCGTGAGCGGAGATTGCAGGGAATCTGTTAAGACCTAAGCCGTTATGGTTGATTGCCTGTGCGCCCTCTGCCGTAGCCTCGGACTTGTTTTTATTGTCATCGTCACTGTTGATGTCGATTGAATGCTTGAAGGAAACGTAAGCGCCCTTCTTGAGGTAAACAACCTGGTTGCTTACTGCAGAGCCGCTGAATATTGCATAATCAAGCTCAAGGTAGCCGTCAATAACTGAAACCGTGTAGCCCTGTGCTCTGAGCTCAGCAATTTCTGCATCCTCATCATAGTCCTCACGAACGTGGATTGTGTATGCATATCTCTGGTCGCCGTTGTTGATAAGAATTGTGTGAACACCGAAGCCTGAAAGTCTTACGTTAACGGTGTTGGAGGTGGTTGAGCTTACTACGCCGGATGAAGCAGGAAGAACTGAAGCGTTGCTTATGCTGAAATCAGAGGTAATGTCTGTAAGCTCAAGATCGAAGGTTGCAAATTCGCCCTCTTTTACGTAAATTTCAGAGAAGGAGTGAATTGCACCCTTTCTTGACTCACCGAGGAATACAACAGTTGAGTATACGGGAATGCTTGTGCCGTTTACTGCTGCTGCGTAGTAGGGAGAGGTGAAAAGGCCGTAGTTTTCATAGCCCTGGTTTGCAACGTACACATTCTCGTCAGTTTCGTCTGCTCTTGCCATAAGTGTCTTGTAGCTGACGGAGTTGTTGTTGAGAACCTCAGAGGGATATGAAAGAGAATCATATTCCATTACAAGATATTCTCCGCCGTAGTCACAATACATATCCATATCAGCATCGGTATGAGGAAGCCTTGAGCCCACAAGATCGATGATTGATGAGGTTCCGCATCCGTTGTCGCAGGTAGCAATCTGTGTGCCGTCCTTGCGGCAGGTTGCGTCGTTCTGATATACGTAGCTTGTATATGAATGACCTATACGGGCCACAACAGTATCAGTATAATAGCTGCCGCAGCGTGTGCAGGTGTGTGTTGTGTAGCCGTCTGCAACGCAGGTAGGATCTGTAACGCTTGCCACGTAGTTGTGACCTAAGGGTGCTGAGGTTTCAACATAATCAACGTCACCGCAGTTTTCGCACACGAACTCCGTGCGGTCGCCCTTATAGCAGTCGGCAGGTAAAACAGTACCTGCACTGTAGCTGTGACCGATTGCAGGGTCGGTAATTCTTGTGTATGAGCTACCGCAATCCTCACACTTGAATTCAACGTAGCCTTCCTTTTCACAGGTTGCGGGAACGTTGGTTTCAACGTAGGTGTGACCCTTTGCTGCATCTGTAGGTGTTTTTTCAAAAGCACCGCAGACACTGCAGGTTTCTGTAATGTAGCCTGCATTTGTACAGGTTGCAGCAACCTCTTTTCTTACGTTCTGGTGACCCTTTGCAGGAATCACGTTTCCTGTTTCCGTATGGTAGCAGAGGTTACATCTGTAGGTTACGTAGCCGTCCTCTGTACAGGTAGCCTGCTTGGCAGTCGTAATATACACGTGCTCGCCCTTATCGGCATATTCCTCACCGCAGATTTCGCAGATAGCACCGATAAGACAGTTGCCGCCTGTGTGCACGTGGTCGCCGGGAACAACCTCTTCAACGAAGGAATCGTCGGGCTGCTCGGGCACCTGCTCCGTATCCTTAAATGCAAAGGGGAACAGGAACTGCAATATTGTTACAAAGAACAAAAAGATTTCCATAAATACATTCATACTCATATCCTCCGGATATTTATTCACCTTATATATTAACATAATGATTACAAATAGTCAACAATGCAATGGGGCAAAAAAATATCCGTGAGCCAAACGCACACGGATAAAATTTTACAGATTTTCGTAATTTATTTTTCTGTCCTTGAAATAATATTCCCTGTCGTGCTCACCGATTTCACGAAGCACCCTGCAGGGATTCCCCACGGCTATCACACCCGAGGGAATATCCTTTGTAACAACGCTTCCCGCACCGATAACCGTGTTGTCACCTATTGTAACACCGGGCATAACAAGCACCCCTGCGCCAAGCCAGCAGTTTTTGCCGATATGCACGGGAATATTATACTGGAGCTGACGGCCGCGAAGCTCGGGGTCAAGAGGATGACCTGCCGTTGCAATAACGCAGTTGGGGCCGAACATAGTGCCGTCACCCACATATATATGAGTATCGTCTACCATTGTAAGACCGAAATTTGCATAAACATTATTGCCGAAATGCACGTGATGACCGCCCCAGTTTGCATGAAAGGGCGGCTCTATATAACAGTTTTCGCCGATTTCACAGAACATCTCCTTCAGCATTTCTTCGCGCTTGTCAAGCTGAGAGGGTCTTGTCATATTGAAATCGTAAAGCTTATCAAGATAGGTAAGCTGCTCACGCATAATCTCCTCATCCGCAGGGTCATAAATCTCCCCGGAATGTATCCTTTCGTACTGTGTCATAGAAAAACCTCATACCGTTTTTCTTTGATAATAATAAACGCAAGCAAAATTGTCAAGCACTCTTTATCCGTTAAGGAGGCATACTCCGAAATTGAGATAGCCTGCAAAGGCTACCCACAAAACATAGGGCATCTGAAGATATGCGGCTATGGGACACAGCCTTTTGTAATTCACAATAGTGAGAATTATAAGAGTAAGCAGTGCCAGAAGCCATACAAAGGCAAAAAGGTATGCCTTGAAATTAAAGAAAATAAGACTCCAGACAAAATTGAAAAACAGGCTGACGGCATATATCATAAGCCCTCTGTCGGCAGTGTCCTTATCCTCGGCACGCTTAAACCATATAAGGGCGGAGCCCACCCCCATAAGAACATAAAGAATTGTCCACACCACGGGAAACAAAAAAGCGGGCGGTGACAGGGGCGGAGAATTGATTTCATCGTATAAATTCATATTCTCCCTTGTAAGAAATGCGGAAAATCCGCCGATTGCAAGAGGAACAATAATTGCAATTACAAATGTAAGCATTATTCGCTTTGTTTCTTTCTTCATAAAATCATCCCTTTCGTTCGTTTTATTTATATTCAAAAAAGGGAAAATTATACAAAAAAATCTCCCGAAATGAATCGGGAGATAAAAATTATAAAAGTATGATGTTATGTGCGGCACACTGCTCACGCATATCGTCGGGCCAGATTGATACCTGCACCTCACCCACGTGTGCCTTGCCTAAAAGGAACATACAGATTCTTGACTGACCAAGACCGCCGCCGATTGTGAGAGGATATTCCCCTGAAAGCACGCCCTGGTGATAGGGGAAGGCCATTCTTTCGGTTGCACCTGCAATTTCAAGCTGGTGCTTCAGGCTTTCGGCATCAACACGGATACCCATTGAGGATATTTCAAGTGCCGCGTCAAGCTCCTTGTCCCATACAAGAATATCACCGTTAAGGCTCCAGTCGTCATAGTCGGGGGCTCTGCCGTCGTGGCGGTGACCGCTTTTAAGTCTTGCGCCGATGCCCATAATGAACACTGTGCCGTGCTCCTTGGTGATAAGATTTTCTCTTTCCTTGCCGGACTTGTCGGGATACATATCCTCAAGATCCTGTGAGGTGATGAAGAAAACATCCTCATTCACGGTGGTGGAAAGCACGGGATACTTTTCCTGCAATATCTCGTTGGTTTCCTTAAGCGCCTTTACAATTGCACGGACGGTGGACTGAAGATATTCAACAGTACGCTGCTCACGGGTGATAACCTTTTCCCAGTCCCACTGGTCAACGAAAAGTGAGTGGGTGTTGTCGCAGTCATCGTCACGGCGGATAGCGTTCATATCGGTATAGATACCCTCACCCACGGTGTAGCCGTAGCGGTAAAGGGCACGGCGCTTCCACTTTGCAAGTGACTGCACAACCTCTGCAGTGCCGTCAATCTCCTTCATTGTGAAATGCACCTTTCTTTCAATGCCGTTAAGGTCATCGTTGATGCCCGATGCCTTTGTAACAATAAGAGGTGCGGTAACACGGTCAAGATTGAGAGCCTCGGCAAGCTTCACCTGGAAGGTGTCCTTAATTATTTTGATTGCCCTCTGGGTGTCCTTCTGCGTAAGAGAGGAACGGTAGCCCTCGGGAAAAACTAATCTTTTAGCCATAATAGCTCCTTATCTGATGTTGCCTACTGTTCTGGGATAGAAGATAACGTCACGGATATTTGCCATACCTGTGCAATACATAATTACTCTTTCAAAGCCAAGACCGAAGCCCGAGTGAGGAACGGTGCCGTACTTACGAAGGTCAAGGTAGTCGGAATATTCCTCTGTACCCATACCCTTTGCCTTCATAGCAGCAAGAAGCTTGTCGAGGTCTGCCTCTCTTTCGCTGCCGCCGATGATTTCACCGATACCGGGAACAAGAAGGTCGGTTGCAGCAACGGTCTTGCCGTCAGCATTCTGCTTCATATAGAAGGACTTGATTTCCTTGGGATAGTTAATAAGGAATACAGGCTTGTTGTAAACCTGCTCGGTGATGTATCTTTCGTGCTCACTCTGAAGGTCGCAGCCCCACTCTACGGGGAACTCAAACTTAACGTCAGCCTTTTTGAGAATTTCAATAGCGTCTGTGTAGTCAACTACTGCGAAATCGTTGTTTACAACGTTGAGAAGCTTCTCGGTAAGACCCTTCTCAAAGCGCTCCTCGAAGAACTTGAGCTCGTCGGGGCACTTTTCCATATATTCGCGGATGATGTACTTAATCATATCCTCGGCAATTTCAATAAGGTCGGGAAGCTCTGCAAATGCAATTTCGGGCTCAACGTGCCAGAATTCCGCAACGTGACGGAGAGTGTTACTCTTTTCTGCACGGAAGGAGGGTCCGAAGGTGTAAATCTTACCCATTGCCATAGCGGCAACCTCACCCTCAAGCTGACCGGAAACGGAAAGGCCTGCCTTCTTGCCGAAGAAATCGTCGGCATAGTATTCCTCGGCATTCTTGTAGTCCTCGGAATAGCCGATGGTGGTTACCTTGAACATTTCACCTGCACCCTCGCAGTCGGAGCCTGTGATAAGGGGTGTGTGGATGTATACGTAGCCTCTGTCCTGGAAATATCTGTGAATTGCGTCAGCCATAACGGAGCGTACTCTGAAAACAGCGTTGAAGGTGTTTGTACGCACGCGGATGTGGGGATTTTCTCTTAAGGTTTCAAGCTTCTGGAACTTCTTCTGAAGGGGATAGTCGGGAGGACATTTGCCGAGAAGAACAATTTCCTCTGCGTTGATTTCTACGGTGCCGTTGTTTTCATTCTTAACAACAGTACCCACAACCTTAACGGATGCGCCCAGCTTTGTAGCCTCTGCATCTACCTCAATACCGGTTGACTTGTCAATAACAATCTGTAAGTGATTGAGGGTTGTACCGTCATTGAGAGCTAAAAAGCCCATGGTCTTTGAATCTCTTGCAGTTCTTACCCAACCGCAAACGGTAACGCTTGTACCGATAAATTCTTCTTTTGCGAAAATTTCCTTGATGTCAATGTGCTTCATTGTAAAATTTTCCTTTCATAAAAAAATAACAGTTGTCCGTCCGTTATAGGACGAGCAACTGTAACCCGCGGTACCACCTATCTTGCTCTTTTCGAGCCCCTTACGCTTTCATATCAAAAGCTTTTCGTTTAACGCACGAATACGGCAGTCCTACTCGTTACCTTTCAGACAAGCGGCTCCGAAGTGTTATTCACCGAAACGCGTTGTATGTGCTTTCCACCGCCGCACACTCTCTGTAACTGCATTTTCCGGTTACTTCTCTTCATCTTTGCCTTTATATAAGCATTATATATATTTTTTCTATTTTGTCAACTGAAAAGAATCAAAAAGCCCGATTACAGGCCATAAATTTTTGGTAAATTGCATATTGTCGGTGTGTTTTTATTTTTTTCTCAAGAAAACAAAAAAGTATAAATTTATTTTATCCACTCGAGGCTTGATTCAAGCCCGACGGATGCCCTGAGAATAATTCTTGCGTCACTTGAAGAAAGTCCTTCACCGTTAATATCCGCAGCTTTGTAATATACAGAACCTTCCTCATATTTTTCAAGACCTACAGATGCCCTGAGAGCAAGTCTTGCATCGGCAGCAGAAATCACACCGTTACCGTCTACGTCACCGGGGCATACAATTTCAAATTCCTTGCCACAGGACATCAAAACGGTACTGCCCGTACCTACGGGTGTATTTTCCGTAAGTATTTTTCCGTTTTTATCTTTTATAACTGCAGAGCTTTCTGTGTGAGAAAGAAGTTCAGCCGCAGATATGCTGTTATCCTTAATTATATCACCGTTGAAGAGCTTTGCTTTTGCACTGTTATTGAAAGTAATGTAATTAATTTTTATTGAATCGAAAGAAAAATCACTGTAATTTTGGGAAATGTCTATGTTAATTTTTTCCCACTGCTCCTGTGTTCCGAAATAGTTAATTTCAGTAAGCGATACGCAGGTTTCAAAATTATTAAAGCCAATAGATTTTACACTTGACGGAATTGTTATTTCAGTAAGGGAAGAGCAGTTGCTGATGGCGTATATGCCAATCTCTTCAACTCCGTCAGGAATAATGAGGGATTTGAGTGATGTACAGCCTCTGAAAACAAGAGTACTAAGAGATTTGAGGTTTGAAGGAAGAATTATTTCCTCAAGTGCAGAACAACTATCAAAAGCAGCCGCTTCAATTATTTCAACTGTATCAGGAAGGACTACTTTTTTAAGATTTTTACAGTCCCAGAATGTTTCTAAATCTATTGTTGTGATCTTGGATGGGATTGTAATTTCTTCAAGTCCGCTGCTTCTGAAAGCTTCCGATTTTATTGCTTCAAGATTTTTTGGAAGAGATATATGCTTAAGTGAGGTACATCCCAAAAAAGCTGAAGCTTTTATTATAATAAGCGATTCGGGAAGATTGATTTTGCTTAGCTTTTCGCATCCCCAAAAAGCATTCGCACCGATAGAACTAACTCCTTCCGGTAATACTACACCTTCAAGATTTGAGCATAAAGCAAAGGAATAACTGCCTATTGATGTTATTCCGGGATTAATAATGATTTGTTTAATTTCGCTAAGGTGCGGTTCCATGCTTGTATCCTTTGTAAACTCTCCGGTACCGTTGATGGTGAGAGTACCCGTTTCATCGAGGACCCAATTCACAGAATCGTATGAACCGCTTGCTTTAACGCCAGCAAAGGCAATCGGACAGATACTTAATACCGAAATAGAGATAATAGCAGAACAAAGAAATATTGCTAAAAAAGCTTTAATTTTTTTCATCATAGTTAACTTTCCTTTCCGTTAATTCTATAGTTTTAGTGTATACGATTTTTTTGTGCTTTTCAAGAAAAAAATTAAGGGAGGAACTTTTTTGTTCCTCCCTGTGCTTTTCAACCTATTAGTTGAGGGCAGCCTTTGCCTGCTCTGTAAGAGCTGTGAATGCTGCGGGGTCTGCAATTGCGATTTCGGAAAGCATCTTTCTGTTGAGATTGATGTTTGCCTTCTTAAGACCGTTCATGAATGTTGAGTAGTTCATGCCGTTAGCCTTGCAGCCTGCAGAAATTCTTGCGATCCAGAGTCTTCTGAAATCTCTCTTCTTCTGCTTTCTGCCGATGTAAGCATAGTTACCGCTCTTCATAACAGCCTGCTTAGCAGTCTTGAAGAGCTTGCTCTTTGAGCCATAGTAGCCCTTAGCGAGCTTAAGAACCTTATTTCTTCTCTTACGAGTCATTAATGCGCCTTTAATACGTGCCATTCTTTGTTACCTCCGTTAAATCTTCTTCTTATTTGTAAGGAATAAGACGCTTGATCTGCTTAACATTGGTCTTGTCAGCAACAGCAGTCTTGCGAAGATTTCTCTTTCTCTTTGTTGATTTTTTGTTAAGGATGTGTGACTTGTAGGCATGAGCACGGATGGGCTTGCCGTTCTTTGAAAGCTTAAAACGCTTCTTTGCGCCGGAGTTTGTTTTGATTTTAGGCATTGTTTTTTCCTCCTGATAATTTTTGTGGAAGTTAATTATTTTGCTGTTTTTGCAGCAAGGAACATAAGCATTGTACGGTTCTCGAGCTTAGCAGCCTTTTCTACGTTACCGTATTCTGCACATGCGTCTGCGAAGGACTGCATGATTTCAAGGCCTCTTTCGGGATGAACCATCTCTCTGCCTCTGAAACGAAGAGAAACCTTAACTTTGTTTCCTGCCTTAAGGAAACGGATAGCGTGATTTACCTTTGTTTCAACGTCGTGAGTGTCAATATTGAGGGTAAGCTGAATTTCCTTGATTTCGATAACCTTCTGATTCTTCTTAGCCTCTTTTTCACGTTTCTGCTGATCGAATCTGTACTTACCGTAGTCCATAATCTTACATACGGGGGGCACAGCCTGAGGAGCGATTTTTACAAGGTCAAGGCTTCTGTAGGAAGCAGCCTTAAGAGCGTCTGCAGCGGACATAATGCCGAGCTGCTCACCGTCGTCAGTGATAACTCTGACCTCTTTGTCTCTGATTTCCTCATTGATCTGAAGTTCCTTAGTAGCGATAAACAAGCACCTCCAAAATGAAATACAAAAAATAATGCGGACAACCTTATTGTCCGCACATAATTACAGAATGATAGCCGAGGCTACAAAAAACTGAAACTATTTACCCGGAGAAACGGAATTCGCAGGGTGAGACAACAGGTCTGCTTTATTTACTCGTGTATTATAGCAGAGCGCAAACCGTTTGTCAACACTTTTTTAAATTGTTTTTTTCCGACAAAAAAAGGTTGATTTCTTTGGTCAATTCTCACCAAAATCAGCATTTGTCCGCCTTAGCCTTGCAATACCCTTTTTTATATGATATTATAACTTAGTATCAATAAATAATAGGAGGGATAACGGTGGCAGAAGAAAAGGTCGCTCAGCAGTATACCGACGAGCAGCTCGGCTATGTCTATGAAAACAGACGCTATGTCGGAACAAAGGAAACCGTCGGCTTCGTTTTATGGGACGCTGCACAGAGCCTTAACATCAACACCTATACCACACGATTTATAACAAACATTGTTAAAATCGACCTCGGTTATCAGACAATCCAGAAGACAATCAACAGCGTATGGGATATCGTGAACGATATCTTTATGGCTGCAATCGTTGAAAAAACAAGAACTCGTTGGGGTAAGTTCAGACCCTACCTTTTAGGTCTTGCAGTTCCCGGTTGTATTGCAACGCTCTGCTATTGGTTTATGCCCATTCTTTTCTCGGGAACAAGTGCGATGTCGGTTTCAAAGTTCATCTTCTACATTCTTCTTGAAATTCTCCGTGAGGGTGTTGGTACCTTCCAGGGCATCGCAAGAACGGGTATGCTTGCAACCATAACGCCGCACCCTGTAGACAGAACGCGACTTATCACAATTGCGAACTTCGCATCGGGCACCTTCGGAGAAAAGCTTCCCGAGCAGATTATGACAATTATCCTCGACCTTATCGATAACAACGTATTCAAGGCAGGCAAGAACGGAAAGGAAAGCCAGTACCTTATGGCATTCGTTGGTATGGGTGCATTCACAACCATCGTTTCCTCCGGTATGTCCTTCTGGTTCTTTATGAATTCAAAGGAAAGAATCCTTCAGTCCGTTCAGACACCCAGCATCAAGGACTCCGTAAAGTCAATCATAAACAACAAGCCCGTGCTTCTTATGACGCTTTCCGACTTCCTCGGCGGCTTCGGCATCTCGGGCAGTAAGTCTGACTACTACATAGACGTTCTTCACTTTGCATCAATGACAATGCTTGCAGGTATCCCCGCAGCTCCCCTTTCACCTGTATCCTTCTCATTCGTGCCCTGGTTCAGAAGACGCTTCTCATCAAGACTTCTTTACATCTGCAGCAATCAGATAGGCAGTATTCTTTACGTATTCGTATTCCTCTTCGGCTGCATCGGCTTCAATCCCAAGACAATGAAGGGCGGTCTTTACAGAAACAAGTGGGCTATGCTCTTTGCTATGGCAACATGGGAGCTCATCTGGACTCTCTTCTACGGTCTTAAGTCAGTTATCGGCACCGAGCTTTACAACGAGTCAATGGACTACTGCGAATGGAAGAACGGCTACAGAACAGAGGCTATGACGTCTGTTGCAAAGGGTCTTGCTGCTAAGGTTTCTCAGTCAGTAAGCGGTGTTGTAACAACTGCTCTCAAGAAGTTCGTAGGCTACGACCAGAACGCTTACACAAGCGGTCAGGAGCAGCCCGACTACGTTAAGTTCTATCTCTTTGCAATGTTCACAATCATTCCTGCAATCACAGGCTCTCTTGGTATCATCCCCATGCTCTTCTATGACCTTCACGGCAAGAAGAAGGAAATGATGTACGCAGAGCTTCTTCAGAGAAGAAAGGAAGCCTGCTCCGCTGCATCCGAGGACAATCTCGACGCAATAAGAGAAATGGAAGAAAAGCTCAAGGCAAGCAAGGTAAAATAATAATAATCAAAGGTACAACTCCTCGGAGCTGTACCTTTTTTCTTTATAAAAGCAATTTCAAAGCAACTGAAGAGCCAAGCCCCCCTATTCCCTAAAAATCCATCTTGCAATACCCATATAATTATGATAGTATAATTATAATACACAAAAGGAGGAGATATTTTGTCGGAAGCAGTTAACAACACCGCATATACCGATGAGCAGCTGGGCTACGTTTATGAGAACAGACGCTACGTCGGCGGCAAGGAAACCTTCGGCTTTATTCTGTGGGACGCTGCACAGAGCCTCAACATTAACGTATACACCACACGATTCATAACAAATATCGTTAAAATCGACCTGGGCTATCAGACACTTGCAAAATCCATCAACAGCGTATGGGATATCGTAAACGATATTTTCACTGCGGCAATCGTTGAAAAAACAAGAACCCGTTGGGGTAAATTCAGACCCTACCTTTTAGGTCTTGCAATCCCCGGATGTATTGCAACAATGCTTTACTGGTTTATGCCCGTGCTCTTCTCGGGCTCAAGTGCGATGTCACTTTCCAAGTTCGTTTTCTATCTTGCACTTGAAATCATCCGCGAGGCGGTTTCAACCTTCCAGAACATAGCAAGAACAGGTATGCTTGCAACCATAACGCCGCACCCTGTGGACAGAACGCGACTTATAACCATAGCAAACTTTGCTTCGGGCTTCGTTGGCGAAAAGCTCCCCGAGCAGATTATGACCGTGCTCCTTGACCTTATTGATAACAACACCTTCAAGGCAGGCAAGATTTCAAAGGAGGGTCAGTATCTGTTTGCATTCGTTGGTATGGGCTGCGCCACCACAGTTATTGCTTCTGCAATGTCCTTCTGGTTCTTCTCAAACTCAAAGGAAAGAGTTATGCAGTCCATCAAAACACCAAGTATTCTGGATTCACTGAAATCTATCGTAAACAACAAGCCCGTGCTTCTTATGACGCTTTCCGACTTCCTCGGCGGCTTCAGCATCTCGGGCAGCCAGTCTGACTACTACATCGACGTTCTTCACTTTGCTTCAATGACACTTGTTGCAGGTATTCCCGCAGCACCCATCTCCCCCATTTCCTACTCCTTCGTTCCCTGGTTCAGAAGACGCTTCTCCAGCCGACTTCTTTACATCGTGAGCAAGCAGATAGGTAATTTCCTCTACATCTTCGTATTCCTCTTCGGCTGTATCGGCTTCAACCCCAAAACCTTCAAGGGCGGTCTTTACAGAAAGAAGCTTCCCATGTTCTTCGCTATGGCTATCTGGGAGCTTATCTGGACTCTCTTCTTCGGTCTTAAGTCCGTTATCGGCACCGAGCTTTACAACGAGTCAATGGACTACTGCGAATGGAAGAACGGCTACCGCACAGAGGCTATGACCTCCGTTGCAAAGGGTCTTGCGGCAAAGGTTTCAACCTCCGTCAGCGCAGTTGTTACCACCGCACTCAAGAAATTCGTAGGCTATGACCAGGGTGCATACACAAAGGGTGAGGAGCAGCCCGACTACGTTAAGTTCTATCTCTTCGCAATGTTCACCATCATCCCCACAATCACAGGCTCATTGGGTATCATTCCCATGCTCTTCTATGACCTTACAGGCAAGAAGAAGGAGCTTATGTACGCAGAGCTTCTTCAGAGAAGAAAGGAAGCCTCTCTTGCAGCCTCCGACGGCAACCTCGACTCCGTCAGAGAAATGGAAGAAAAGCTTCGCAGCGCAAAATCAGGCAGGTAATATAAAAAAGGGTACAGATTTCAGTCTGTACCCTTTTTAATTCGGAGCTTTCGCACGGGAGTGCGCATAAAAAGCTTTGGTTAAGCTTTTTCAAAAGCTTACGGTGTCAAGAGGCGGAGCCTTTGCCGCACACCGCCGTGTGCGGAATCCCCTATGCTTCTTTTAGCGCAGGAAGGTTTTTGTCCCTCAGAAACATAGTCGTTTTGCTTCCCTTGGAGCGGTCGCAAAACTCTTTGTTTCTTCACCAACTCCGTGTGCCTTCATCTTCCGCCGGAAGCGGCACACGAATCTGCCCCTCGCCGGGGGGTTTCTTAAGTGCGAAGCACCGTAAAAACAAAAAACCTGTCACAATATAAATCGTGGCAGGCTATTAATATTATTTATGTGTCAAAAACGCTGATTTGTGACACTGTTAAAACTTAACCTTCGGATCGTGGAATTCTGCAAGTCTTTTCTCGTAGGCAGCCATAGCCTCATCCCTGAAGGCAGCACTTGCATTTCCGCCTGCAAGGGACACGATATACTCCGTAAATAACGGATTCAGCGGAAGAATGGGACCAAGGCAGGTGGTGCAGATAAGGTTATTTTTTCTCATACCCTCATATCTGCTTTCCTTATTTATACCGTCACCGCGGATCATCTTAAGGAAATGGCAATTACTGTTGTCACCGTAAATAAAGCTGAACTGTGCACGGAAGGCTACAATTTCAATGCCATCACTCTCACCCAATACCTTGCCGTTGTATCTCTTGAAAAGGTCGGTTTTTGCGGTAAGAGGGAACACACCGAGAGCCTTTGCCTCCTTCTTTTCTGTGATATATTCAATTTTCTCACAGAAAAGCTCAGCGGCATTACCCGTTGCGAGAATAACAGTGCCCTTTTCGATAAGCGCATTGATTCTGTCGGCATAGGGGAAGAATTTTTCAAGCACCTGACGCTGCATCTGCTCACTCATTGAGCCGATATAGATAATGTCGGGGTCGTTTTCCGCGAAATAGGGGGTGGAAAGAAAATCGGTTACGATAAACTCGGCATCGGGCAGAGTCTTTTTGAGATATTCGGCATTCTGCGCGTCACCGTAAAGTCCGCAGACCTCGGGAAAAAGTATTTCAACTGTCATTATTTTGTTCCCTCCCCTGCGTTTTTGAACTGAAGCTTCATTTTGTCGGCATCGGGCTGACGGTAAAGCTCATAGAGCACGTATACGTCTGTGAATTTTTCTCTGTCCACAAGACCCACTGCCTTTGAAACGTCGGGCTCAAGAAGAATTTTCTCCTTGTCCACCCCTGCCATAATTGCTCTTAAAAGCTGGTCACGGCAACGGGGGCCCGTGAAAATAATCTGTGATATGCTTTCATCTGCAAGATATGAATAGTCGCAGTCATAAAGCCAGCAGGTGCTTTCACTTTCTCCGATATTATCGTGAAGGTCGTCGATATCAATAAGCACAAGCTTGTTTTCCTTCTTTATGGAAGCAACGTAGCTGAAGCAGCGTGCGCAGGCTATGGGATTCTGACCCTTTGCCATAATAAAGGTTACGTCCTGCTTTCCCGATTTCATCGTATCAAAGCGGGACTTTACGATTTCAGACTGTGAAAAGCCCTTTTCAATCTGCTCGATAGTAAGTCCGATTTCAGTTAAAATTGCGATAGCACCTGTGAAATTGAAGATGTTTACTATGTTATCGTTAATAAGGTTGAAGGTGTGCTCCTTACCCTTAAGGGATACTGTAAACCTTGAAGCGTCAAAGTCAACGTCGGTGCACAGGTACTGTCTTTCGGGGGACCTGTTGCCGCAGGAGGGACAATACATTCTGCCGATGTGGTTATAGCGGAGATATTCGCTTTCAAGAAGCGCACCGCACTCGGGACAGTAAACGATGTCGCTTAAGAAGGGCTTCTCGCTTACCTCAGGCTTTAATGCATCAAATCCGAAATATATTCTGTCCTTACACTGAGGTGCAAGTGAGGATGCGATAAAATCATCACCATTGAGCACTAATTTCGTTTTTTCGGGAAGTGCTGAGGTAATAATGTAGCTTATGAAGCCTGTGTGAGCGTTTCTCTTTATGGAGTCGCGCATAATATTATTCACAACAAGATAATCGGGCTTGATATAGGGGTAAACAAGAAGCGAGGAGCGCTCGTCAACCTCTAAAATCGCAATATCCTTTTTAGCCCTGCCGAAAATATTACTGTCTGCCAGAAGTGCAGCGGCTACACCTGCCTGCACGTTTGAGCCGAAGGAATTATTGGTAACGGAATAGCCGTTTTTGGTAAGAATTGAGGTAAGAAGGTTGCTGACCGTGGTCTTGCCGTTTGTGCCCGTTACGCAGATAACTTTTTCGGGCAGGGTCAGATGTCCTAAAAAGTCCTTTGAAATCTTAAGGGCAACCTCACCGGGCAGGTATGAAGCGTTTCTGCCCAAAAGCTTCAGCAAAAGCCTTGCAAGCTTTGCCATTATAAGAGCTATGAAAAATCTTATTTTCTTCATTTTTTGTCTTCCTTTATTCAAAATTGCTGCCACAGAAAACTGCGACAGCATTTTTTAATTATCAGAGAATAGCCTTTACGCTTTCCTTGAGAATCTCAAGACCCTTAAGAAGCTTCTCGTCCTCAATTACAAGAGGAGGCATAAGCTTTAATACGTTGTTATCTCTGCCTACTCTTTCAACGATAAGACCGCGCTTGAAGCACTCTGCAATAAGGGGCTTTGTCATATCGGTGGGGAACTGTGAGAAATCAACGCCCCAGATAAGACCTACACCGCGGAAGGAGATACGGCTGTCGAGAGTGCAGATTTCATTTGTAAGGAATTCCTTTACAAGTGCACCCTTTCTTACAACCTCAGCCTCAACGTTTTCTTCAACCACCTTGCGAAGACCCTCCTTACCTGCAATAAGGGAAAGCTGATTTCCGCGGAAGGTGCCTGTATGCTCACCGGGAGTCCAGATATCCAATTCACGCTTGAAAAGAACAAGTGCAAGAGGCATACCGCAGCCGCCGATGGACTTTGAAAGAGTGATGATGTCGGGAGTGATGCCTGCCTTCTCAAAGGAGAAGAAGGTGCCTGTACGGGCGTTGCCTACCTGGATTTCGTCTGCAATAAGAAGAATATCGTGTCTTGTGCAAAGCTCTCTTAAATCCTTAAGGAACTGTGCGTCGAATTCATAGATACCGCCGTCAGCCTGAACGCATTCAAGGATGATTGCAGCGGGCTTTTCAATACCTGAGTGGTCGTCGGTAAGAATTGTTTCCATATAATTTATGGAGTCGAAGCCGCCGAACATATAGGGAGCAGGAATATGAGTAACGTTATGAAGGCACTGACCTGCACCGCCTCTTGAGGAGGAGTCGGTAGTAAGGGAAAGTGCGCCGAGTGTCATACCGTGAAAGGCACCCATAAATGCGAAAACATTTTCTCTGCCCTTGTTCTTTCTTGCAAGCTTGAGCGCTGCCTCAACTGCGTTTGTGCCTGTAGGGCCTGCAAACTGAATTTTATAGTCGAAGCCTCTTGCCTTTAAGATATTTTCCTGGAAATATTCAATAAATTCTCTCTTGGGAGCAGTGTACATATCCATTGAATGAACAATGCCGTCACTCTTAAGGTAGTCAACAATTTTGTCAACCATACAGTCGGGATTGTGACCGTAGTTAAGAGCACCTGCGCCTGCAAAGAAATCTATGTAATCCTTTCCCTGCTCATCTGTCATAATGCTACCCTTTGCCTTCACAAAAACCGTGGGGAAGCTGCGGCAGTATGAACGTACGTCGGATTCGTAATTTTCAAATGCTTTTGTATTCATATCAACACTCTTTTCGTTAATTGATTCATAATATAACATAATAAAGTATAACATAAGGATTTTATAAAATCAATAATTCCTGAAAATTTAAGTTTCTGTAAACTTTCTGTTTTTTGCGCAATCTTCCGTTGACTTATGCGTTTTTTTATTGGTATACTGTAGAAACATGCAAAACGGAGAAAGTAAATGAAAAAATTCCTGATAATCTTACTTACAATTTCAATATTTCTTGCCTGTGCCCCCTCGGCAGCCGCTATGGGGCTTTTTATCCCCATCAAGGGTGACGCCGACGCTGACGGCAGCGTCACCGCATCGGATGCCCGTCTTATTCTTCGCACCTCGGTGGGGCTTCACATACCCTTTATCCTGAGGCGAAGCCTGTATGACTGCGACAACGACGGAAAAATCACCGCCGCCGACGCAAGAAGGGCGCTGAGAGCGGCAGTAGGTCTTGAGGACCTTACAAACGAAAAGGCCCAAAGCCGTGAGGAGGCTATAAAGGAGCTTGCCGACACCGTATCACAGACAAGACTTCAGACGCTTATGAATGAAATCTGCGCCATAGGCACACGCTCGGTATTATACCCGAAAAACAACCTTGCCGCTCAGGAATACATCTCTCAGAGGCTTCGCGAATGCGGTGTGAATTTCAAAAAGCAAAGCTTCACCTATAACGGCATTGAAACCGCAAATATAATTTCCACCCTGCAAAAGGGCTCGGAAGACTCCGAAATTCTTCTTATCTGCACTCATTTTGACTGCGCAGACCTCTGCGAGGGAGCAATCGACAACGCCTCGGGTGTTGCCGCCCTTCTTCACACCGTTGAGCTCATAAAGAAAAACAACGTAAGCTTCAAGGGTGAAATCCGCATAGCCTTTTTGTCTGCAGAGGAAATGGGCTATTACGGAGCATACCGCTACGTGTCCTCGCTTTCCGCTGACGAAATCAGCCGTATAAGGGTATTCAATATCGATATGGCAGGCAATTCCTCCCTCGGAGGCGGCACAATACTTACAGTCAGCACCGAGCCCGTATCACCGGGCACCTACCCCTGGAAACAGGCACAGAAAAACGAAATCAGCGAGGCTATAGACTCGGCAAAAAATCTGCTGGGAAGCCTGGGTGAATCCCGATACCTCTCCCCTGTTTCGGCAGGCAGACACGATATCGTGGCATTCAGAAAATCGGGCATACCCTCCGTCACCCTTTCCTGGAGAGAGATAAGACCTGCGGCTGCCTACGGCTCCGACTATGAGCTTGCACCGCCCTCGCAGATTCACACAAGCCTTGATACAGTCGGAAATTTCAATCTGAATTCCCTTTACAATACCACAAGACTCATTCTTGCTGCCCTGCTCACAGGCTATACAGAATAATCACCCGGCATAGGACAAATCCGTCTTATGCCGACTCTTTTTTTCTCGTGAAAAAATTTTTGAAAAAATTCAAAAAAAGTGTTGACAATTGCAGATTCCTATGGTATATTAATCAAGCGTTCCAACAAGGAATACGCTGGTGTAGCTCAGTTGGTAGAGCAGCTGATTTGTAATCAGCAGGTCGGGGGTTCGAGTCCGTCCACCAGCTCCATTTTTTTATAGGGGAGAATTCCCGAGCGGCCAAAGGGGGCAGACTGTAAATCTGTTGTCAACGACTTCGGTGGTTCGAATCCACCTTCTCCCACCAAAAAACAGACAAGCAATAGCTTGTCTGTTTTTTTATCCATTGCGAAAGCAATGGCATATCATCAGCCGTCAGGCTGTATATCATCACCGAAGGTGTATATCATCACGCGAAGCGTGTATCAAAATGCTTTCGCAATGATGATATACAACGGTTATCACCGTTGATGATATACAATTCCTACGGAATTGATTATATACACGGCTTTGCCGTGATGAAAAATTAATCCGTTATTGTCATTCGTACCAAGAACCATTGAAAATCTTAGGGTTTTCGATGGTTTTTATTTTTGTTTTAAAACTGTTTTTGTGGCAATTTCTGACTGAAAACAGTCTTTTTTCGATTTAATACATTTTAATGCATAAATTTACATTTTTGTTGCATTTTGTTCATAATCGTTGTATAATTCTTTTAGCGAATACCCATTTTATGAAGGAGAAAAAATCATGGAAAACGACAACATCATCCCCGGCACAGAGCCCGAGCAGAACACTCCCGCGACTCCCGAAGCTGCAGAGGCTATTGTGCCCGCAGAAGCTATTGAAGCTGCAGAAGCAACAGCAGAGGCCATTGAGCCCGCAGAAGCTATTGAAGCTGCAGAGGCAATTGAGCCCGCAGCAGAAGAAACAGAAGAAATCGAGCCCGAAGCAGCACCTGCTGAAGAAGCACCCGCTGAAGAAGCACCTGCACAGGCTACAGAAGCACAGGAAACAGTAATCCAGCCTGAGCCTCCCAAGAAGAAAAAGAAGAAGCTTTTCAAAAGATGGTGGTTCTGGCTTATCATAATTATTGTTGGCGCCGTTGCTATCATCTCAGCAAGCAGCTCATCAGGCGGCTCCTCTTCCTCAGGCGGCTCCTCCTACGTACCCTCAATAAGCCCCTACGTACGTATGGTCAAGGAAGCAACCAACAGCAGCTACGGAATAACCTACGGCAAGGCATTCGACTATTTCTTCTCAAACACCGACTGGTCATCCTTTACTGCAACCACAGGCGAAATCGTTGTTGAATTTGAGGGTAGATTCACATACGACGGATCACCTGCAACTGCAAAAATCCAGTTTATTCTTGACGTTGCCGGCGGTACCTTCTCTGCATACTATCTGTCAATAAACGACGTTCCTCAGAACAAGCTGATGCTGGCAACACTTATCAACAAGGTATTTGAAACCGCCTATCAGTATTACTATTAAAAATCAGGCTTCCGGAATTAATCCGGGAGCCTTTTTTGTTTACAGAAGCTTCATCATCCGACAAGTTTCATTAAAACACCGCGGATTTTCTGCAAAGCTATTGAAAATCTGCAAAAGGATATGCTATACTTTCTATGACAGATTATTCATCTGCCTGAAATCCGAAAACCCACGACCGCGGGATTTCAGATTTATCAAAAAAATTTATCTGAGAAAGGGTTTTTATTATGAACGTAACCTTCAAGGCAACAATGTGTCCCGAATGGACATTAACCGATAACGGCATCCTTTTCAAGGGTGTGCTTTATAAGTTTGACGAAATGAGCACCCTTACAGAAGGCAACGTACCCAACAACGGCTTAACAAACGGCGTAATTCAGGTCGGCATCAAGGGCAAGTCAATGCCTCTGACTCTCGCCTATCCCTTCAAGCAGAAAACAGAAGCTCTTCAGGCAGTTGCTTTCATCAAGGAGCATTACGGTGACGCAGATATCCAGCAGAGAAACAAGGCTAAGGAAGAAAAGCTCAGCGAGGGTCTTGTATACGACCTTCAGGGTGTTCGCGGCAGACGTATGAGAGTTTACGAGGACAGAGCAGTTCTTTCCGTTAAGGCAGGTCTTGGCTCATTCGTTACAGGCAACTATTCCGACGGTGAAAAGACCATCTACTACATTGACTGTATCGGTGTACAGTTCAAGGAAAGCGGCTTCCAGATAGGCTATCTTCAGTTAGAAACCGCAAGCCGTATTATGAACAACAATCAGAACAATTTCTTCAACGAAAACAGCTTCACCTTCGACACATCTGTTCAGTCAAACGAAAAGATGAACGAGGTTGCAGACTACATCAGAAAGAAGGTTTCCGAGGCAAAGAACGGACCCAAGCAGCAGACAGTTGTTCAGGAGGTTTCCGCAGCAGACGAAATCATCAAATTCAAGAATCTTCTTGATATGGGCGTAATCTCACAGGAAGAATTCGACGCAAAGAAGAAGCAGCTTCTCGGCTTATAATTAAAAGCAAAAAAAAGACAGAACAGTCAATCGGCTGCTCTGTCTTTATTTTTATATTACCTTAACCTATCTTATCCTTGAGAAGGTCTGCGATGTCGCCTACGGTTTTGATTTTGGGAAGGCTTGCGTTTGACATCTTTACCTTGAATTTTTCCTCGATTGCCACGGCAATATTCATAAGGTCGAATGATGATGCGCCAAGGTCATAGCGGAGATTTGAAACCGCTGTGATTTCCTCGGGCTCGATTTCAACGTACTCGCAGATGATTTCCTTGAGAATTTCTAAAATATCCATTTATATTTCCTCCAGTATTTCACCGATTGTTTTTTGGGGATTTGCAATACCTGCCTTTATTGCGCGCACAACGCCGTCGTGGAAGGCGTAAACCTCCTTATCCTTGGTGATAAGGGTGCGGTGCAGATACGAGAAAACAAAATTGCCTGTTGAGGGGCTTTGCATGGTAAGCACGTAAAGGGGCATTGTGTAATGTCCGAAATTATATGCCGAGAATTCATACTGTCTGCCCTCGAAGAAGTCTTCTCTTGAGGGAAGGTATGAGAACATCATGCTGCAAGCGGTCTGCACAAGGGAAAGACCGAAATTCTTTCTTTCCATAGAGCGTACTCGTGCAAAGGGCACGTCGCTGTAACGGAAAAGCATAGCCTGCGTGCCGCTTATCTGTAAAACCGTATCAATAAACGAGGCGTTGTTGTCAAGAACCTCTCTCCAGGGAAGAATTGAAGCAAGAGTACCGCCGCAGCGCTTCTCCTTGACAGTTCTTCTTCTGGGACAAAGAGTCCAGAAAACAGTATCGTTTGTATTGCGGTTCATTTTTGAAAGATAAATTCTGAAGCCCAGCTGAATTACCCACTCGGGACTTAAGTTGTTTTCCTTTATAAATTCAGCAATCTCCCTGCTGTCCTCCTCGGAAAGGTGAAGCTTGAGAAGATGAGTGGAATCGTCAAAGGGTGAGTGGATGAAGGGCATATTAAGATTCTTGTTATGAAGAAGCTTTTCCTGCCAGTCCAGCACCTTAGGGCCGTTGAGAGCATTGTAGAAGGGTCTTTTGCCCTCCTTGCAGAACAGCTCCTCAATGATTGCGGTGTCCTTTTCAGCCTTTTCCTTATAGTCGTTGCCTGTCTGCTCCTTGATTACGATATCCTCGTATTTTGCAAGAGGCTTCGGCATAGGAGTGCCGTCTTTAAGACTATCGTAAACAGCCAGAAGGTCCTTGAAAAGAATGAATATGGCAAGGAAATCCATTACCATATGTGAGCACTTTACGTAAATACCGCTTTTGCCCTCGGTACGGAAAAATATGAGCTTGAAGGTTTCTCCGCCGTAAACGTTAAGAGCGCGTGCGGATTCGGCATCAAAATATTTTTCCTGCTCTTCTTTTGAGGAAAATTCCTTTACAAGAATTTTATCAAGACGGTATTCATCAAGGAAAAACTGCTTTATATCAAGGCTTTTGTCGCGGAAAAGACGCAGACGAAGACAGTCGTTTCTTTCGATTTCAATATTAACAGCCTGTGCTAAAAGCTTAAAATCGATATCCTCCTCAAAGGCTACCGAGCAGGGAATCTGCGAGGACTGCCTGTGGATGGAATATTTCCACATATAACGGATTGCACCCTGTGAATGGGTAAGCTTATATATTTTTGCTCCCTTGGGAGGCTTTATCATAGCATTCACCTCTGCGATATATCAATTAAACTCTCTTTATTTTACCTGTTGAGGTCTTGGGGAAGGGAGTGTCACGCACAACAAGGCGCGCAACGATGTGTGAGGGAAGAGCGGACTCGTTGTAGCGGTCGGTTATTTCCTCAAGAGCCGCGCTGATATCTGTGATACCCTCGTTTTCCGCAAAATCTGCGTCGGGGAAAATCTCAGCGACAATTACGTCCTTTTCGGCATACACAAGCACCTCGGACACAAGCCTTGAGCACTTAAGTCGGTTTTCAATGCCCTCGGGGGACACGTTTTCACCGTTTGAAAGAATGATGAGATTCTTGAGTCTTCCCGTAACGAAAAGCACTCTGTCCTGAGTGATATGACCGATGTCACCTGTACGCAGCCAGCCGTCCTCGGTAATAACCTCAGCTGTTTCCTCGGGACGCTTATAGTAGCCCAGCATACAGCCGGGAGTTTTAATCTGAATTTCACCGCCCACGATTCTTGCGTCAAGGTTGCTCATAAGCCTGCCTACGCTTTCAACGGGACAGTCGGGGTCGGGAACTGTAACCTTTGCGCTTGCCTCACTCATACCGTAGCCCTGACGCAGGAATATTCCGTACTGCTCGAAGGCACGGCTGATTGCAGGGTCAAGATATGCACCGCCCGAAAGCAGCATATCAAGATTTCCGCCCGTAACAAGGGCTGCCGCCTCCTTGGGGGAAAGCTGGGGATTCTTTGCGTGCACCGCACGGATTCTGCCTAAAATACCCTGTGCAATAAGGGGAACAACCCTCATCTGACCGGGCTTGAAAACAAGAAGATTCTTGAAAAGGTCGCGCATCTCACCGTTGAGGCAGATACAGTTACCTATTTTAAGAGGTCCTATGTAGCCTGCAACAAAGCAGAAAATATGATGAAGAGGAAGCACCGATAAAATAGCATCGGGACGGAAAACCATATCATCGTAGGGCTCGAAGAAAACGTTGCTTACAAGTGCCTGAGATGAAAGAATAACGCCCTTTTTGTCACCTGTTGTGCCTGAGGTATAGATGATAAGGCAGCATTCCTCGGGCTTCATTTCATAGTCGGAAAGTGAAGCAAATGCGGACTCATCTGAAAAATCGCAGTAGATTTTCTCAAGCTCATTCTCTGTCATAGCCATAGTGCTGTTAAGAGCGGGACAAAGCTCCCTTACTCCGTCGAGGCGGTCTGAGAATTCCTCACCGTATAAAAGCACCGAGGCGTCGGAATCGTTTATGATTGCCGCAGCATCCTGCGCGGTTGAGTCGGGGTCTATGGGAATTGCCACGTTACCGCTTATAAGCACAGCCGTCATTGTAACTATATATTCATAGGTGCTTTTGCTGATAATTGCAATATGCTGTCTGTCACCGAAGCTATGAAGAAGCTTTCGGCATACTGCAAGAGAATCAGCCCTTACCTGACTGAATTTCTTTTCAACAATTTCTCCCTCGCGAAGATATTTCACAAAGGGTCGGTCGTTGTGCTTTTCGGGTGCAGTGTCTAAAAGCTCACGGATTGTAGGAAGATTTTCAATTCTCATTCGTTTCCCCTCTTTTGTCGTAAAAAGTCCGATTACCTTTTAATATAATTCTTTATTTAAATAAAATCAATTAAAATTTTTGCTATTTACAGAAAATTTACAAAAAACCGCAAAGGTATAGCCGTTATCAAGACCGTATTTTATAATTGTCCTTATTGCCTCAATCGTATTGTATTTGATATCGTGCATCAGCACCACCGAGGTATGTCTGTTTTTTATCTGATTTATGGTATAGGATGCAATTTTCGACGCACTGTAGCCCAGTGTGTCACCGCAATCCACGTTCCGGTCGAAACAGATATAGCCTGCCGCGGTCAAGAAAAATCAATCTTGGTAAAAATTACAGATTTTTATGAACAGATTGTGTATTTTTTATAATGCTTCTTGACCATAAACAAAACTTAAAGTATTATAATTTTATAATTCTAAAAAGGAGTAATAAAATGAAAAAGATTCTTTCAGTAATCCTTTCCGCGCTTATTCTTCTCAGCTGCGCTGCAGTTTCCGCATCTGCCGCAGAAAACGAGCTTAAAGTTACAGTAGCAAACGACCTTCATCTTAATCTGAAGGCTTCAACGGCACAGAAGTTTGTAAAGAGAAATACCGTAAGTGAGGTTTATGCTCACGCAGCCTCAAGCGGTCAGCTTCCCGAGGAATCCGTAGAAATTATAAAGTCCTTCCTCGCAGACGCTGCAGCAAACGACAGCAGCACCGTTCTTCTTCCCGGCGACCTTACAAACGTAGGCACAAGGGAGGAGCACGAGGCATTCATCGCTCTTATAAGCGAGTTTGAAGCCGCAACAGGCAAGAGCGTTTTCGTAGTTCCCGGCAACCACGACCTCTTTGACACCTCCGTCGAGGAGTTCGAGGCACTTTATGCCGACTTCGGCTACGGTGAGGCTATTGCAAACGACCCTGCAACCGCATCCTACGTTGCAGAGCTTGACGGCGACTACCGCCTTCTTGCAATCGACTCCACCGACCCCGGTCTTTCACCTCACGGTGTTGATGCAGAGCTTGTAGCCTGGGTAAAGGCTCAGTGCGAAAAGGCTCAGGCAGACGGCAAGAAGCTTGTTGCAATAATGCACCACAATCTTCTCGAGCACATCGTGCTTGTAAGCATTGTTCATCCCAGTGCAGTTGTAAACGATAACACAAATAAGCTTGCAGACACACTTGCAGACGGCGGTGTCAAGTATATTTTCACTGCTCACACCCACGACCACGACATCGCAAAGCACACCTCTGCTGCAGGAAACGTTATTTATGACTGCGTTACAACCGCCCTCAACGCATACCCCTGCTCATACAGAGAGGTTACCTTCGCTTCTGACGTAGTAATCGCCACAAAGCACGTTGATTCTATTGACACCTCAAAGCTTCCCGAGGGTCTTCATCCCGATGCGATGGCTCTTGCAGAAGCAGATTTCCTCAGCTATGCAAAGAACTGCACCTACACAGGTATGCAGTATACCTTTATGACTTACACAAGCCCCAAAACACTCAGCACTATTATTAAGACTGACGATGCTGAGCTTCAGGCAATTCTTGATCCCGTAATTGAAAAGCTCTGCGAGGCAGTAAACCTTCCTCTTTATGCAAAGGACGCAGGTGAAGACGGCAAGAGCCTTGAGGCTATGGCAGCAAATATGGGCACAACCCTTCCTGCAACGGAATATAAGACACTTGTTGACCTTGCGGTTATTCTTTACCGTGCACACGCAGAGGGTGACGAAAACTATCCTGCATACACAAACGAGGTAATTCTTCTTCAGCGAGCTCTTGCAACAGTTATCAACTATGCACTTGCAGACCTTACTGCTGAAAACTACACACGTGTTCTTTCCTTCGTGCTTGACCTTTTAGGCGTAGAGCTTTCCGACTCCGTGCTCTCATCGGTTGGCGGCGCACTTGAAAAGTTCAAGGGCAACGAGCTTATGCTCACAACCGCTTTAATTCCCGTAATTACAAAGTTCAGCGTTGACGAGGCACCTGCCGACAACAATGCAACACTTCCCGGCTACGGCACACAGGACAGCGGCTTCAGCCTCAGCACAATCATTGATTTCATAAGAGGCTTCTTCAAGGGCTTTATTGATTTCTTCAAGACAATTTTTGCAATGTTCAGATAAAATTCAACAAAATTTCACCGTGCTTTATGTTAATCATGGAGCACGGTTTTTCTTGTATCGCGTCTTTTTTTGTGATATTATTTTCATATAAACGAAAAAGGAGATTTGCTATGGAGCCCTTAGGATATATAGTTCACGGCGGCGACTACAACCCCGACCAATGGATAAAAACACCTGAAATATGGGATGAGGATATGCGTCTTATGAGGGAGGCAGGAATAAACAATGCCACCGTAGGCATTTTCTGCTGGTCGCTTATTGAGCCCGAGGAGGGAGTATACGACTTTTCCTTCCTCGACACAATTCTTGACAAGATGCACGAAAACGGCATAAGAGCAATTCTTGCAACCCCCTCGGGAGCAAGACCTCCGTGGATGGCACAAAAATATCCCGAGGTGCTTCGTGTTGAGGAAACGGGCATACGCAACGAATTCGGCGTGCGACACAACCATTGTCTTACCTCCCCCGTATACCGCGAAAAGGTAAGAAAAATAAACACCCTGCTTGCCGAAAGATATAAAAATCACCCTGCCCTTATGATGTGGCACGTATCCAACGAATATTCGGGTGAGTGTCATTGTGAACTGTGTCAGAGCGCCTTCCGTCAATGGCTTAAAAAGGAATATGAAAATGACCTTGAGAAGCTGAATTTCAAGTGGTGGAACGGCTTCTGGAGCCACAGAGTTACCGACTGGGAGCAGATTTCATCTCCCAAGTTCCGCGGTGAAAACCACGTTTCCGCCTTGAAGCTTTGCTGGAACCGCTTCGTTTCCGACTCTCACATTTCCTTCTTTGAAAATGAAATTGAGCCTCTTAAGAGAATCACTCCGGATATTCCCGTAACAACAAATCTTATGGGCTATTATAACGGCATCGACTATCAGAAGCTTGCCAAAAAGCTTGATATAATTTCCTACGATTCATATCCTCCCTTTGACATTGAAAATCCCCTTGAAATCGGCAGAGAATGGACCTTTGTCTATGACGTTTACCGTTCAATGGGCGGCGGAAAACCCTTCTTCCTTATGGAAAGCTCCCCCTCACTTGTAAACTGGAGAGATATCAACCGCCTGCATCCTCCCGGAAGACACTCACAGAAATCCCTGCTTGCCGTAGCCTACGGTGCAGACTCGGTGCAGTATTTCCAGTGGAGAAAAAGCCGTGGAGGTCACGAAAAATTCCACGGCGCGGTAATTGACCACGTGGGCACAAGCGAAACGAGAGTATTCCGTGAGGTGGCAAGACTCGGTAAGGAGCTTAAAAAGCTTGGCGGCATTACGGGAAGCGAGTGCATCAGCCGTGTTGCTGTTATCTGCGACTGGGAAAACTCCCACGCGACCGAGCATTTCCACGGCTACAACAACTTAAGAAGAGATTATTTCAACGAATGTGAAAAGTGGCACCGTCCCTTTGCGCTTCGCGGAATCTCCTGCGACGTTATAAGCGAAACCGACGACTACAGCAAATATGACCTTGTAATAGCACCCTTTATGTATATGCTCAAGAACGGCGTAAAGGAAAAAATCGAGGCCTACGTAAATGAGGGCGGCCGCTTCGTTGCAACCTATCTTTTTGCCGTGACAGACACGGACGATATGGTATATTACGGCGGTCTTCCTGCCGAAAATCTCAAGGAGGTTTTCGGAATATGGGCAGAGGAATCCACAGGCATCCCCGAGGGCTGTGAGGGCACGGCAGAATACGCCGGCAAGACCTATAAAACCCAGCACGTGCTCGACGTGATTCACGCAAGAGGTGCCGAGATTCTCGGCACTTATACCTCGGAGTTTTACAGCGGTATGCCCTCGGTCACCAAAAACCGCTACGGCAAGGGTAATGCATATTACACCGCCTTCCGCAACGACGAGGATTTCACCGACGATTTCTGCGCCGACCTTATAAGAGAGCTTGATATCCCCCGCGATACCGGCATTCAGGCAGACAAGAATATTCTTATAAGAAAGCGCGGAGCTTATATCTTCCTGTTCAATTTTACTGATTCCGAGCAGCCCGCCGTGCTTGACAGGCAGTATACCGACGTACTGAACGAGGTACAGGTATCGGGCAAGCTGCGCCTGCCCACCTGCGGCTACGCAGTGCTTAAAGTATAATTCCGCGGTGCTGAATTATGATAAAAGGGTGGTTTAATGAAACACTTAATAAATGAACGACGGCTTCCTGCGCTTCCCTCAAGACAGGAAATTCTCGATATATTGCAACGCGAGGTATACGGCTTTATGCCTGCACCTCCCGAAAAAATCAGCTTTGAAAAGCGCCCGATGCGTACCGACAACGACTTCTGCGGCAAGGGCAAAATGTGGGAAATCACCGTAACCTGCACCGTAAACGGCAGGGATTTTTCCTTCCCCGCAGCGCTTATGCTTCCATCGGGTGACGGTCCGCATCCCTTTTTCGTAAATTTAAGCTTTGAAAAAAACGTACCGAATTACTATTTCCCTGCCGAGGAAATTCTCGATAACGGCTTCGGTGCCTTCAATCTGTGCTATAAGGACGTAACCGGCGACGACGGAGATTTCACAAACGGTCTTGCAGGACTTTTCTATCCCGACGGCAAAAGAGGCGACACCGACTGCGGAAAGCTTGCCTTATGGGCGTGGGCAGCCTCACGAGTGCTCGACTACGCCGAAACCGAGCCCCGTCTTGACATGACAAGAGCCTGTGTGTGCGGTCACTCCCGACTTGGCAAAACCGCCCTTGTGGCAGGTGCCTTCGACCACCGCTTCCGCTTTGTCCACTCAAACTGCTCGGGCTGCGGCGGTGCGGCAATCGCAAGAGGTAACACAGGAGAAACCGTAAGGGATATTCACAGAAGCTTCGGCTACTGGTTCTGCGAAAATTATAAAAAATACATCGACAACGAGGAAAATATGCCCTTTGACCAGCATTTTCTCGTTGCCCTCTCCTCCCCCAATTACGTCAGCATCGTGTCGGGCTCGGAGGATGACTGGGCAGACCCCACGGGTGAGCAGCTCACCTGCTTTGCCGCCTCCCCTGCCTTTGAAGAAAAGGGGCTTGCAGGCTTTATCTGCGACAAAAAGGCAGAGGTCGGAGAAAAATTCCACGCCGGTCACATCGGCTATTTCCTAAGAAAGGGCAGACATTTCTTCTCACGCGAGGACTGGAATGCCCTCATAAGCTTCATAAAGTCAAAATAATTTCTCATTTTTATACCCTTGTGCAGCAGGTCTGTGCAAGGGGATTTTTTTGTCATATTCACTCAAATTTCTCTTGAAATACCCCCTTAATTATTATATAATATATTCTGTATAATTATAGGGAAAGATGAGTCACATATATGGCATACGAAAGAAACCAGCAGGGCTTCGGCTCAAGAGATAAAAGAAACGACGACAGGAAGGGAAATTTCCGTTCAGACAGAGAAAAAAAGCCCTTCAGAAATAACGACGACAGACCTAAAAGAGGCTTCAGGGACGATAATGAGGACAGAGAGGATCGCTTTGAAAGGGCAGAGCCCCGTAACGACCTTGTTATCGGCAGAAACGCAGTAAAGGAGGCACTCAAGGCAGGCAGACCCGCCGATTCACTCCTTGTTCAGCGCGGCGAGCTTTCGGGAAGCATTCGCCCCATTATTGCAGAGTGCAAGGAAAAGGGCATCATCGTAAAAGAGGTAGACAGTAAAAAGCTTGACTTTATGTGCGGTCACGCTCACCATCAGGGCGTTATTATGGTTGCCGCCGCCCACGAATATTCCTCCGTTGAGGAAATCCTTAAAAAGGCTGAGGAGAAAAACGAGGCTCCCTTCATCGTCATCTGCGACGGACTTGAGGACCCCCATAATCTCGGCGCAATTATAAGAACTGCCGACGCTGCAGGTGCTCACGGTGTAATTATTCCCGAAAGAAGAAGCGTAAGCCTTTCGGGTATCGTAGGCAAAACCTCTGCAGGCGCACTTGAATACGTGCCCGTAGCAAGAGTAAAGAATATCACAAATACAATCAAGGACCTAAAGGAAAAGGGTATATGGGTATACTGTGCCGATATGGACGGCACACCCTACAGAAAGGCTGACCTTTCAGGCGCTATCGCTCTTGTTGTGGGCGGCGAGGGCTCAGGTGTCAGCAGGCTTGTAAAGGAAAACTGTGACGGAGTGCTTTCAATCCCTATGAAGGGTAACGTAAACTCACTCAACGCTTCCGTTGCCGCCGCAGTCCTTATTTTTGAAGCATCACTCACAAGATAAAGGGAAAGAGGGAGAAAGATGAGCGAATACAACAAATTCCTTAAGCATTTCAACAAACAGAATATCGAGGAAACTGACGCTTCCCTTTCCGAAAGAGAGGATATAATCCCCGTAAGAGGCGCAGCAGTCGCAGAAAACAGTGCCGCCGCAGACGAAACAGCCAAGGCTTCATCCGTTGATGCTCCCACCGAGGTTGACGAAATCCCTATGGCTGCCGCTGCACAGGAGGATGCAACTGACAGCATTCCCAGAAGCCGCTTTATCAAGAAAAGCGACGCACAGTTTATTTCCGTAAGCTCAAAAAATAACGACGTGCCCACCGCGGCTACAAAATATACCGACAGGCTTCTTCCCGGCATTCCCGAAAAGAAAACGCCTGAAATAAGCCTTCCCAAGACAAACACCTATGCCGATAACCACGCCCCCAGGGACGGTGAGCGCAAAATCATACCTGCACAGGAGCCCGAAAAGGAAGAGGCAAGAAAAGAAACCAGATTGAACAGAACTCCCGAGGCTGTGGCAGAATCTCAGACAAGAATTCTTCCCACGGTAATCGAAAGCACCGAGGACGAGGACACCGAGCCCAGAGTAATTGTGGAAAAAATTCCCGAGGGCGCTGCTGACGCAACAAAGCCCCTTCAGGCAAAGGGTAAGCTTCTTAGAGAAATTGCAAAAACAAGCGACGGCATCCCCGAGGACGAGGACCAGATGCGTATGGACGGCTTCGGTGAGGAGGACAACGAAAGCATTCCCGACATCACCGACGAAACCGCTCTCCGCGAGGAGCTTTCAAAGGTAAGAGAAAAAAGAATCAACAGCTTCCGCTTCTGGACGAAATCGGCAGTTGAAACAGGCGAAAGCGACGACAAGAGCTTCTGCCCCCGCCGTGAGGAAAAAAGACTTCCCGATTTCCTTATAAGCATCCGTAAAAAATTCGAGCACCTTGATACCGATTTCACCCCCGTGGGTGAGGAGGAATATCAGGACCCCTCAAGAAGAAAGGAAATCTTTGCACGCCTTATCGAGGCAAGAAAGACCACAATAATCAAGGCATTCATTGTGGGAGTGCTCGGCATCATCATTCTTCTTATAAACATCGTGGCTAACCTTTCAGCCGAAATGAACAACGGCTTCTTCACCGTTTTCGGCGGCTCAGCCACAGCATACGGCATCGTAAACCTTATAGCACTTATTGCCTCGGGCGTAATTATGCTGCCTGAGCTTAAAAAGGGACTTTTCTCAATTCTCAAAATACGTCCCAAAACAGACTCCGCTCTTCTTATTATGTACCTCGGAGCACTTGCACAGAATATTGCCGCCTTCTTCACGTCATTGAAGGCGGAAAGCGAGTACCATATGCTTACAGGCGCGGTAATTATTCTTGCATCTGCCGTGCTTGCGGCAAAAACCTTCTACCTTGACAGCACACGTCACTGCTTCAAGGCAGTAGGCACAACAAGCGACAAGTGCTACTTAAGAAAAATTTCCGACGGAGAGCTTATCTCCCGTCTTCTCAAGGATTCAAGCACAACTGAAACCAACGTTGTGTATACGGGAAAAACAAGATTTATTTCCAATTTCCTTAAAAGAAGCGCTTCGGCAGCCTTTGCAGGTCAGGCTTCATCAAGAATCGTGCTGGCATCTGCCGCAGCAGCAGCCGTTGCAGGCATCATCGGTCTTATTGCAACAAAGAGCCCCGTTTATGCCCTGAGCTGCTTCACTCTCACAAGCGCCTTCTCCTTCCCCGTAAGCTGTCTTATTTTCACCGGCTTTGCAATTGCCGCAGAAAACAATGCTCTCTCGGTGAAGGCATCCTTCGTGGGTAGCTACAACGATGCCTACAGCTTCTACTGTATTGACGATATCATTTTAAGCGGTGAGGATATTTTCTCTGCCGAGGTGGTTTCCTCCGCCTGCAGCAGCAACGTTTCCTCAAAGCAGGCAGAATTCTGCGCCGCAGTAATCTCAAACAAGGCAGGCGGAATTTTAGGAAAGGCATTTTCCGTATTCTCACAGGGTCTTGAGGACCGCTATCCCGAGGTTGAGGGACTGAGCGTTGAGGATAAGCTCGGTCTTTCCGCGTGGATAAGTGACTGCCGGGTGCTTTTAGGCACAAAGCAGCTGCTTATAAACCACAACGTTGAGCTTCCTGCAGAAAATACCGTGCCCTTCGTGGTTGACGAAACCACAAGACCCCTCTTCCTTGCAATCGAGGGTCATTTCGCAGCAGTTTTCTGTGTGAAATATTCCTGCCACGAATCCACCGCAAAGAGCCTGTGCTCTCTTGCATCAAACGGCGCAAACATACTTATAAGCATTTCCGACCCCAACATCACCGAGGAATTCGGTGAGGACGTATTGGGTCTTCCCAGAGAATCCCTCCGCATTATGAAAAAGGATGCAAACGAGGATTTCATAAAGAGCAGAAACACAGTTACCGACTCCGAGGATACAGGCATTGTCTTCTCCGACTCCTTTGAGGCATTTGCCCGCACGATTGAGGGTGCGGTAAAGCTTGAAAAATTCAGAAGAGTTGCAAAGGCTATGTGCGAGGCAGTAAGCATCGCAGGTATGCTTTTAGGTATCCTTTTAAGTGCAACAGGCGCACTGTCACTTATGAGCGGCTGGCCCGTTGTATTCATCCAGGTTTGTATGATTCTTATCACCTTTGCCGCAACTCCCCTTCTTGCAGCATCCGCAATAAAGAAGAAGATTGCACTTCCCGAAAACGTAACGGAAAAAATCCGTCAGAGCACCTCAGCAGTAGACAAGGAGCTTTTCGATATGTACTCCGATGAAGAGGAAGCTGCTGAGCCTGAGGACGCTGAAGCCGACGAGGAGGCCGACACCCGTGACGAAATCGCACCCGAGGCTGAGGCTGTCACCGACGAGCCTGACGAGGACAATATTTTCGACGGTGCAGGCAACACCGCAGCAGGCAGAATAACTGCCGCAGGAATAAAAAGCGCTCTTGCCGCTGCCGTAAGGAATAAGGTAAAAGCACCTGCCGCCAACGAGGGCGAGCAGATGATTATGCAGGGCGCACCCTACACCGAGCCCCCCGAGGTTGTGGATTTCTCAAAAATCGCACCCACCGAGGAGCCCGAGGACGAAAAAACAGAAGCAACAATCTCAGACGACATACTCGACCTTTTTGCAGAGTCTGACAATAAGCCTGCCGCATCACCGCGCAGAACACCTGCAAGAACAGGTCTTTTCGACAAGCTGGGCTTCGGCAAGGCTTCATATTCCGACGATAGCGCTGAGCCCTCAGCGGAAAGAAAGCCCTCTGTATTCGGCTCACTTTTCAGACATGAAGAAAATTTAACTCCCCCTCCGAGATACGAGCTCAACAAAAAGGAGGACGAAAGCGATCCCCTTAAGGCAACCTTTGTTCCTCCCGAAACTGAAGCTCCCTCCACCCTTTACAAGGATGATTTCTTCGCTTCCTTCGACACCGGGGAAGACGATAAGGCATTTGCTGATATCCGACGTCAGAGAGAGGAGGCAGAGAGTCACGGTGCTGACGAGTTCGATTTCTGGACCACTAAGGAATAAGGCAACACTAAAGAAATATAATTTTTTTCAGCTTATGAAAAAATAAAACTTATACATCAAAGGAGTATTCTTCAATGAACGTAAAATCAAACGGCAAGCTTGACGTAAAGAAAACCATACTTACAGGCTTCGGTTTCCTTGCAACGTCTATTGCCTGGGCTATCTATGACCCCTACATCACAAAAATTCTTAATAAAATTCTCTCAGAAAGTGAATTTATCACAAACCTCAGCAACTCACTTGCTGCAGCTATTCCGTGGATAGGCAAATTTGCCGAGGCACAGGGACAGAGCACCATTTCCGCTACAGGCGGCTTCTCTCTCGTTCCCCTTTTCATCGGTATCATTATGACCTTCGATAACATCTTCGGTGTTATCTTCCAGCCCAGCTTCGGTAAGCTCTCCGACAACTGCCATTCAAAGCTCGGTAAGCGCCGTCCCTTCATCGTAAGCTGCGCACCCATCTCAGCAATTCTTTTCGCACTCATCCCCATTGTTGCACTCAATACCTCAGGCAGCATCCAGCTTCCTCTTACAATGCTCACGGTTATTCTCTTCGTATTCTCAATGTCCTTATGGAGAGCACCCGTTGTTGCACTTATGCCCGACCTCACACCTCCTCACCTTCGCTCCGAGGGTAATGCCGTTATCAACCTTATGGGCGGTGTCGGCAGCGCAGTAGGTATGGTTGCAGGTACAATCGGTATTGCTCTTTGCACAATCTTCGCAGGCTACAGCAAGGCCGAAATCACTGCAGACGAAACAGTTTCCTTCCCCTACGTTTTCCTTGTAGGTGCTCTTGTTATGATCGTAGGTATGCTTGTTCTTCTCTTCTTCGTCAAGGAAGAGGACACCAGCATCGTAATCAAGGGTGAAATGAACCAGTATGCTGACAGCAAGGCTCTTCACAAGGCACAGAAGGAGGAGGCAAAGAAAAAGAAAGCAGAGCTTAAGGCTATAAAGCTTTCAAAGGCTGAAAGAAAGAGCCTTATCTTTATGCTCGGCACTCTCTTCTTCCTTTTCTGCGCATCAAACGCTATCACAACCTTCTTCTCACTGTTTGCTCAGGAAATCCTTCATATGATTACCTCCGAGGCAACCTTCATTATGCTTATCTTCGCAGTCTGCTCAGGTGCAGCAGCAATTCCTGCAGGTAAGATGGGCAAGAAGCTCGGCAGAAAGAAGACCATTATGGCAGGTCTTGCAGTATTCCTTGCAGCATTCATCGTTTTCTTCGGTGTATTTGTTGGTATGCTCGGCAGCAAGAGCCTTTCAATCAACAACTACGTTACAGTAAACAACGCATACATAACAATTGACGAAAACATCAACGCTTACAACGCTACAGTAAGCGCAGCAGCTCAGGACGAGGGCAGAGCTCTTGCAGACGAAGAGGTGCTTACAATCGAAGGCTTCCTTGCATATAAGGCAAACGAGGAAATGTCCGATACGGTTAAGGGCTACTACGAGGCTTATGAAGCACAGCTTACAGCGGACCTCGGTGACGGCATCTACGGTGAAATCGTAGCCGTTGCAAACGACGTGCTTGAAACAGGCACAGAGGACTTCGTAACCGCTCTCGGCGCTATCGTTGAAACTGTTGATTCCGTAACAGGCATCCTCAGAATCCTCATTTATCCCGTTCTTATTCTCGGCGGTGCTGCTAATATGTTCATCACCGTTAATACCCTTCCCCTTGTTCTTGAAATCGGCGGTGTTGAAAAGGTCGGTACCTTCACAGGCTATTACTACACAGCAACCTTCTCCGCACAGATTGCATCTCCCATTCTCTACGGCTTTATAAGAATGTTCGCAGGCACGTATATGTCGCTGTTCTACTACAGCCCTGTTATGTTTGCCCTTGCAGTTATCCTTATCGCATTCGTAAAGCACGGTGAAGCAATCCCCGACGAAATAATCAAGGAGGCAGAAGACGCTGAATAAGCCTCCCTGCCCCATATCACTCAACAAAAAAAGCCGACACACTCCGTGCCGGCTTTTTTACATCACAGCCTGCTTGCAGACGCGGCGCCTCACGCATGTGTCGGAGGTCGCTGCGCATAGGGCGCCCTCGACACCCCGCCCGCAGATAATTTAAGGTATACGCAATCTCCGCAGGACAAACAAAAGACATTTGCCGCTTAAAACAATTTATTTCAAAAAAAAACAAAAATACCTATTGACAATCAATATTAATGTGTGTATAATATCACTTGTTCCGAAAAATGCGGATGTAGCTCATCTGGTAGAGCGCCACCTTGCCAAGGTGGAGGTAGCGAGTTCGAGCCTCCTCATCCGCTCCAAAAAATTCGAAGTCGCAAGGCTTGGAATTTTTTTATCCATTGCAAAGCAATGGCATATCATCAGCCGTCAGGCTGTATATCATCACGCGTAGCGTGCATAAAGCTTCGCACTGATGATATGCAAGGCTTCCGCCTTGATGATATACAAAACTTCGTTTTGATGATATGCAATTCCTGCGGATTTGATATTGACAACCCCTGTCAATCGTGCTATAATTCCGCAAGTCAGTCAAATATGAAGGCATAGCTCAGTTGGTTAGAGTACTTGCTTGACATGCAAGGGGTCGGTGGTTCAAGTCCACTTGTCTTCACCAGGCAGAAGTCCTTGAAAACCTTAGGTTTTCGAGGACTTTTTTTCTTTCCTGGGGTATTGTGCTTTTTTGTTTTGCTTTTCGGCAGAATATGATGTGCTGTTGCGACAGGCTTTTCAACACATCCGATGTATTATTTTTTTAACCAAAAAATAAGGATGACAAAAATGGAAAAGCTTAAAAGGATTATAAATACAGGAAGACTCGGGGAAAGTCTGCCGATTATAAAAGCCATACTGAAGCAGGCAGGCACGTTTATACTGAGTCTGCTTTTTTCGGGAATTTCCTTTGCAGGGGGCATATCCCCCTTCGCCTCGGGCTTTCTCGGAGGTGTCAGTGACCGCTACGTAATTTCCGCTGCCTTGGGTGCGGCAACAGGCTACGTTACGTTTTTCGGACTGTTTGACTCCCTGCGCTTTGTGGGGGCTGCAGTCATTATCTGCATTCTCCGCCTTTTCATCGAGCCCAAGGCTCAGCACAAGCACAAGGGAGCGCTTACAATCGGAATTACGCTTTCGGGCACGTTCACAGTGTCGCTCTGCGTTTTCCTTGCCGTAAGCACCCAGGGGGCATATCTCATAATGTGCCTGTGCGAGGCACTTATCGCAACCGCCTTTTCTCTTTTCACTCTGAGGCTTCAGGAGGCGGCGGCGAAAAAAATTCAGGGTGGTATTCTTTCGGGAGCGGACACCGTATCCGCAGTTTTTACAGGCTGCGTAATTCTGTTAGCCCTTGAAAATCTATCCGTTTACGGCTTTTCCCCTGCACGGTGCATAGCATATTTCATAATCTTACTGCTATCTCTGTCAAAAAGGGAGTCTGCCTGTGCCCTTGCGGGAATCTGCTGTGCCCTTACTCTCGGATTCAGCGAGGCTCAGCCCCAGCTTATGTCCTCCTTTATTCTGTCGGGGCTTACCGCAGGAATTGCCTCCGCCTACGGCAAAATCTCCGTAGCCGTAAGCCTTGTGCTGTCCGTAACACTTACCCTGATTCTGAAGGGTGAGCCCGACACCGCTCTTACGGCTATAAGCGAGGCGGTTTTCTGTGCATCGCTCTTCGTCTTCATCCCCGAGAGGCACCTTAAAAAAATTAATTCCGTCCTGCTTCCCGACACAAGCAGTAAGCGTATGCTGAAGCAGACGCAGGCACTTTCCTTTTCACTTATGCGCTCCTCTAAGGCGGTAAAGGATATTTCCCAGACCGTAGGCGCAGTTTCAGCCTTTCTGCAAAGGGCAGACAAGCCCGACAGCAACGAGATTCCCACGCTGGTCCGGGAGGACGTCTGCAGGGCTTGCAACAAATATAATTTCTGCTGGAATAAGTGCTCCGACATCTCGTGGGGGGCCTTTGCCGAGGCAAACCGCTACCTGCAGAAAAATGAAAGACTGCTTACAGAGGACCTGCCCGAAAGGCTCACCCTCGTCTGCCGTATGCCCGACAAAATTGCGGGAAGCTTCAACAAGGCATACCTTGAGCAGGGCGCAAAAATTATTGCCCGACACGAAATATGCGAGGCAAAGCGTGCGGCGGCAAAGCAGTTTTTCTCAATAGGCTCTCTTCTTGAGGATGCGGCGGCATCACTTACCCTCACGCCTGACACCGACCCCTCAGCCGAAGCCGCACTCTCTCCCGTTTTCAAAGAAGCAGGCTTCAGTCCCTTTGCAATCTGCATCGAAAAAAGCTCCTCGGGATGTCACTCCCTGCAGGTGTACTGCACCAAGACACCGACGCATTACGATAAGGAGCTGCTGCTTGAAAAAATCTACGAAATCACGGGAATACAGTATCTTCCTCCCGTTGCCGACGAATACACCGACGGTGCTACGGTGCTGAGCTTTGCGCCTCAGGGCAAAATCAGCATATCCTGCTTCACCGCCTCACACACAGGGGCAGGCGAGGAGTTTTCGGGCGATACCGCACGGTGCTTCTACGACGGAAAGGGATGCTTTTTTTCGGTGCTCAGCGACGGTATGGGTACAGGCACCCGAGCCGCCGTAGACTCCGTAATGACCTGTAATCTTACGTCACGGCTTCTGCGTGCAGGCTTTTCACCCGAAAGCGCCCTTGATGCCGTAAACTGCGCACTGTTAATCAAATCCGCAGAGGAAACCCTTGCAACCCTCGACGTTCTGAAAATTGACGTGGGCACGGGTAATGCCGTGTTTTACAAGGCAGGAGCCTGCTTTTCCGTAATACAAAAAAAGGAGCGCACACTTATTGTGGAGAAAAGCTCCCTGCCATTGGGAATTTTAGAGGACGTAAGCCTCGAAAAAAGTGAAATCACCCTTTCTCAGGGAGATATCGTTTTCATTATGTCCGACGGAGCCTCCACCATACCTCAGGCAGGCTTCAGGGATATTCTTCGGGAAAACCGCGGTGCAGACGAAAGGGTGCTTGCCGAAAAAATCGTTCAGGAGGCACTGTCCCTTTCCATCTCGGGAAGGCACGATGACATAACCGTTACCTGCATAAAAATTTCATAAGCCTGTAAAAAATACCTATTACCTCGGTTTTAGGTATTTTTTAATTTCATTTTTTATGATGAAATAAGAATATCGAAAGGGATGATACTATGCGAATACTTCTTGCCGAGGACGAAAAAGAGCTCCGAGAGGCTCTTGCCGCAATACTCAGACACTCAGGCTATTCCGTCGATACCGTAGATAACGTATACGGACTTGCCTGTTTCCTCCTCAAAAACGGAAATCATTTTCGTAAACCCTGCAACGGACCTCCCCAGGGGCAACAACGACGTTCTTTTCGAGCGCTTCTACCGCCCCGACAATTCCAGAAGCTCCGCTACGGGCGGTCACGGCATAGGTCTTGCCTCGGCAAAGGCTATAGTTGATACACATAAGGGCAGAATCTCAATTTAAAACCCCGACGGCAACACGTTTATGGTAAAAATCATCTTATAATATCTCAGGAGTGCGGTTTTTCCGTGCTCCTTTTTTATAATATTTAAAAAAACATATATACAAACAGGGAAATATTTGCTAAAATATTCTTAAACTTATTCAAGGAGTACGTAAAATGAAAAAAGCAATCAGTATAATTCTTGCACTTACTCTTATTTTCTCAGCATTTTCATTAATCTCTTTTGCGGATGACGCTGAAAAGTCGGCTGACCTCGGCTTTGCCGTAGCCTCCGACCTTCACTACAACGTTCCCGAGGAGGAGCTTACAAAAACAAACGACCACGAAATTTTCTGGTATGCATCAAGACGTGCCGCTATGGATAACGAAAGCGGTGCTATCATCGACGAGCTTCTTCGTCAGTGCGCAGAGGATGACACGGTTGAATTTCTTCTTATCCCCGGCGACCTTGCAGACAACGGCAGAACCGTATGGCAGGAGCACTACGACGTAGCCGCAAAGCTCAAGGCTTTTGAGGAGGAAACAGGCAAGTCCGTATACGTTATCCCCGGCAACCATGATATGGGTGCTGCCGATATCGATTTCAAGGTAGAAAACTTCAAGGAAACCTATGCTGATTTCGGCTATAACGAGGCTCTTACTCAGCTTGAGGGCACTGCCTCCTACACTGCAGACCTGGGTGACGCATACCGCCTTATTGCTCTTGACAGTAACGACCCCTCAAAGTCAACAGAGGACGGTATGAGCATCAAGGAGGTAATGTGGGTACTCGAGCAGGCTAAACAGGCAAAGGCTGAGGGCAGATATCCCATCCTTATGATGCACCACAACCTTCTCGACCATCTTCCTATGCAAAGACTTATAAGCCGTAACTTTATCGTAAAGTTCCACTATACTACTGCAACACTCTTTGCCGACGCAGGCATTCAGCTTGTATTTACAGGTCACGAGCACTGCTCCGACGCTACAAGCTACACCACACCTATGGGCAACGTGATTTACGACTTTGCAAACACTGCTCTTTCAATGTATCCTCTTCAGTATAAGGTATTCAGCCTTACCGATGACTTAATCACATACGAAACAAAGACCATCGACAGCGTTGACACATCCTCCTTTGAATCAGTCAAGGGCTACACCGACGCACAGTTTGAGGCTATGGCTGACGGTCTTAATGCTTACGCTAAGGGATATCTCAAGGCAGGCATACAGTACAGACTTGAGCTTTCACTTTCAATGGAAAAGCTCGGTATTGCAGAGGATTCCATCTTCTTCCCCCTTGTAAACACTGCAGTGGGCGGTCTTGTTAATATTCTTCGTATGCCCCTTTACGGTGAAAACTCCGTGCAGGAGCTTGGCGCACAGTACGGCATCGAAATTCCCGATTCCGACTACGCAACACCCTGGGACCTTGCAACAGAGCTTGTAGCCTGGCACTATGCAGGTGAAGAGCCCTTTGAGGTACAAAGCCCCGAGGTAAAAATACTTCTTCGCACAGTTTCTCTTATTCTCAAAAGCGACCTTGCAACAGTAAACGATGAAATCTTCCTTGGTGCAGCAAACGCTCTTATCGCAGGCATGGGCGGCTCGGGCACCATGACACAGGATATAAAGAAGCTTACAGGTGAAATCTTCGGCGGCATCAGCGCAGGTGAATATTTCATCACCGCGCTTATCTCCCCCCTTCTTTATGAGTTTGCCTTCGACGGTGACGGTGTACCCGACAACAACGGCTCTATGGCAGGCTACGGTGCACAGAATCAGGGAAGCAACATCCTTAAGAGCATTTCCGACACTGTAAACACACTTATACTCTACGTCGAAAACTTCTTCATCATCTTCGCAAAAATCTTCGGCATCGGCAGATAAAAAAATCAACGGAAGGTACTTTACGGTATCTTCCGTTTTATTTTTTTCGCTTATTCTTGCCAAATATTTTTACCTGTGCTATACTTGTTTTATAATAATAAGGAGTTGATATTATGAGTGACAGAACCTATATCCCCTTCGGTGAATGGGAAGCCCCCTCAAAGCAGACCGAATACACCGAGCCCACACGCCTTTTAGACTATGACGGCACCCTTCTTGCAAAGGGATGGGCAAGACACAACGTTTTCGACTATGACCGCAGCTGCTCAAATCCTAAAATGAGAAAAAAGGAATGGGATTTCTATCAGCTTGGCAACGAAAACTATATGGTACAGATCTCATTTGCAAATATATCAATCGGCGGCTACGTTTCCGCAGTTTTAGTTGACCTTAAAAAGGGTGAAAAAATTGCAGACGGCACCGCACTTTTCCTCGGTGGCGAAAGCAAGTATATTCTTCCCCCCAAGGGTGACGTGCCCAACTACTTTGAAGCAAAGGTAGGCAAGGCTCACGTAATTTTCGACACACGCGAAAACCGCCGCACACTTTATTTCAAGAAGCCTTATAAGGGCTCCTTCATTGAGTGTAATTTCTCAATGGATATTGCCGAGGGTCTTGAAAACATCACAACAGTTCTCCCCTTCAAGGAGAATCCCAAGAAATACTTTATGACCACCAAGCAGAACTGTATGCCCTGCGAGGGTACCTTCAAGGTGGGAAACACCGTATACGAATTCAAGAAGACCGATACCTTCTGCGCTCTTGACTGGGGACGTGTAAACACACCTCACGAAATGGTATGGTACTGGGGCAACGGCTCAACATATCTTAAGGATGCCGAGGGCAACAAGCACCTTTTCGGCTTTGAAATCACCTGGGCTATCGGTGACGAAAGCAACGCTACCGAAACTGCTATCTTCTATGACGGCAAGGCTCACAAGTTCGGTGCGGTTGACGTTGAAACCTTCCCCAAGCCCGACAAGTTTATGAACGACTGGAAATTTATTTCCGAGGACGGCCGCTTCAACCTTACAATGACTCCCTACTACGACCACCACTCCGACACAAACATTCTCAACCTTGCAAGAATGCACACCCATCAGGTACACGGCAAGTGGAACGGTACTGTTGTGCTTGATGACGGCACAGTGCTTGAAATCAAGGATATGTACGCCTTCTGCGAATATGTAGAAAACAAGTGGTAAGCAATGGAAAAGAACGTAGTTGAGCTTGAAATTTATCTCATCCGCCACGGACAGAGCAACACAAACGCAGGAATTGCCGTGCGCGAAACACCCACAATTCAGGATATGGCAGACCCGTATCTTACCGAAATCGGAATTTCTCAGGCAAAAGCTCTCGGAGAGCATCTGTCAGATATAAATTTTGATGCTGTTTATTCAAGCGGCCTTTTCCGTGCCCAAAGAACTGCAACAGAGGTTATAAATGCGCAGAAAAGCCGTCAGAAATTAAGAATCCTTCCCCTTCTTACCGAAAACGGAATGGGCAGGGATTATGAGGGTGCCACCTGGGAGGAGCTTTTTGCAATAAATCCCGACGTAGCACTTGCACCCGACCTCCCCGAGGACACAGAGCTTCTTTTCTACTCCGAGCACGATGACGATGCAGACCATTATATAAGAGCAGAAAAGACAATAGAATACCTGCGTGCGCACCACACAGGCGGTGAAAAAATCTGCGTTGTATCCCACGCGGCATTCATAACCCACATAGTATTTTATCTTATGGGGCTTAAGCAAACACCTGCCTTTGATATCAATTTCTCAAACACAGGCGTTACTAAAATCATATTCTATAAGCCCGGCACAAACAAATACGGAGATATAATTTTTGATTATATAAACTCCACAACCCACCTGCAGGGGCTTCCCGAAACAAGATAAAGCACAAAAAATTACGGACAGGAATTTTCCTGCCCGTATTTTTTATTCCGATGCTTTTCCTGCCTTGCCGGTCTTGCGGTATCTGTAAAGAGCAATAAGAGCCGAAACGATGCCTGCAAGCTGTGCGAATATTCCCGTGGAATGAAGAATCGCGTGGTAAATCGTCCACGAGGTCATATTTGCAAGAAGGCAAAGGCGGATGCTCTGCTCCTTCTTCTGAAGCATCGCAATCATATAGAAAACTGCCGCAAGAATTGCAAGAATATCAAGAGGTGAGGTGTAGCTCATAATGCCCACGCCCACGTAAAGAATGAGAAAAATAATTTTTTCGGGAAGCTTTTCCTCGGTACCCCTTTTTTCGTGCCACAGTGCCACAAGAATCTGCGCTATAGCCACAAAATTCACCGTAACACCCGAGCCCAGCTTTCCGTCGATAAGAAGCACGTTGAGCGCACCGAGAATGTTCACAAGCACCGATGCCCACAGAATCTGCTTTCTGCTTTTAAGCTGCTGGATTACTATTACTGTAACGGTAACCAAAATTCCCACAATCTGCCCTGCAATATACATATTTCACCAAAATCCTTAAAAATTACCCTCTGTAAGGGCAGGTATATTTTATTGCATTGAAGCACTTATGTCAACAATAATATAAGCTGATGTTTTTTTCTTTGAAAAATAGCCCGCATAATTTATCGGCACCATAAATTATGATTTAGTTGACAGATGCATTGGTTTTTTGTTATACTGAACTTAACTGAATTACGGAGGAAAGTTTTATGTTCAGAGCAATTATAAGAATTCTTGTTTCACTCTTACTTATGATCTCCCCCAATCTTCCCGGTATGCTTGACCTTCCCGTTCCCGCATCAGGTCAGGATCTTAATCTTGATGAGCGCTTCACCCTCGTGTGGTCTGACGAGTTCGACGGCGATAAGGTAAACACCGACAACTGGCAGACAGAATGGTGGGTAACCGAAAGAAAGGGCGGCTATTGGCACGGTGATATGGCTACCGTAGCAGACGGCAACCTTACAATCACAACCGCATACTTTGAAGACGGCCTTGAAATCCCCGACGCTTACAAGCAGTGGTTCGAGGAAAAGGGCGACTACAAGCCCTATAAGGCAGGCTGGTACAATGCTTGTCTTTCTTCTCAGGCACGTCAGGAATTCAAGTACGGCTACTTTGAAATCCGTTGTATCCTTCCCAAGTCCACAGGTATGTGGTCCGCTTTCTGGATGATGAACCACGGCGTTACAAAGGTTAACGGCAACGGTCAGGACGGCACAGAGGTTGACATCTTCGAGTCAATGTTCTATAAGGATGAAATCTGGGGCTACGGTGACTGCGTACAGACAGGCGTTATCTATGACGGCTACGGCGAACAGATGGTAGGCGTAGGACTCGGTAAGTACTATGCAAACAATCCTTATGAAGAATACAACACATACGGTGTTGAATGGAATGAAGACGAATACATCTTCTACATCAACGGTGTTGAAACCTGCAGAACAAGCGAAGGCGGCGTAAGCCAGAACTACGAATGGCTTCTCGTTTCCTGTGAGGTTGCAGGCGAAAACGGTGTTGCACACGCAGACCGTCACGGCACAGGCGAAATGAGCATGGAGCCCGGCGACACCTCCGAATTCATCGTTGACTATGTCCGTGCATATCAGTACAACGATTTAGTTGACGTATATCCCCCCGTTGAAGACTCCTCAAAGTAAACACATAAAAATTAAGGTATCTGCTTTTTTGCAGATACCTTTTTTGTGCAGTCAAAAAACCTTCATTGTTAATAATAATTTGTTGTCTGATGAAGTGTTCACAGATATGTCTTATATATCACAAAAACATTCAGACATATAAACAAACTATTCAACAGGCGTCAACTGTACCAAAGAAAAAATGCACGCAGACACATTTACAAATGTGGTGTAAATTATGTATATGTTACCGATAAATTCAAAGTTCGCCATAAAAGGTAATAATAAAATCTCTGCAAATATTAACAGTACAAGAAACAAAAGAATTTTTTTACTTGAATTTTTTCGATTTTTCAGCAACAAACAACCTGCTAAAAATAGTGTTATGAACCAAAAAAGAAAAACAATATAAGATTCACCTGCTGAAATATTGTGTTGAATGTTTTTCAAAAAATCGATTGAGGCTAACCTCCTCGGCATATAAAAACATATAAACAGAAAAGCAGATACAATTGAAGATACCGATAATAAAATACATAATGTTTTTTTCATCTTTACTTTTCAACAAAAAGTGTGCCTTCACAGGTCTGCTGTGTAAACCACCAGTAATCATCAAACAGGTTTTCGCCAATATGCTTATACACTACAGAGAATTTATTCTCCCCTGTAAGCTTTGTTGTATCATTAGAAATATTAAGTTCAACCTGCTTGCCGTCCTTAATTTCAACATCAACATATTCTTTACCGTCAAAAACAGGCTGAGGCTCTGTGCCGATATAGAATGCAACTCTGTACTTTCCGCTTCTGCCGTGAAGATTTATTGTATATTTATCATCCTGCTTTGCTGTTGTGACAATCTTTGTCTGCAAGGAAAGTCCACCGTTTTCGTCATAGAAAAGGCTTTCGTCTATATCCTTGTAAAATATTGCACAAAGACTTTCAAGAGAATCATATTCATTGACAACCTCTGCCCCGTTACTGCCATATACCTCATAACTGAAGCGGTCATAAATTTTCTTATTAAGATCAGCTTCAACTAAACCGGAGAAGCCTTCGCATACACAATCTTCACCCTTCGGCGCATTTTTCTTCATAATTATTCTTGCAAAAGCTTCGTTCTTAAGTGAAAGGGAAGAAGGTCCTACAGGAATTTCTCCGATTTTTATGCCACAGCCGTCACAGACATTGTCTGCATCATAATCTGAATGTGCACCCTCTCCGATACAGGCGGGATAAAAATCAGCATCAGGGTCAAAAATTGCAGAAATCTCCAAAGCCAAAACGTCACCCTTTTTACCTGTGTCAGGCACAAATGAAAGCTCGGCATACTGTATTGTGCCAAGTCCTCTTTCAAGCTGCAGAATATCAATATCATCATATTTCTGCTCACCGTAAACCGCATCAAAACTCTGACGCACGCCGTTTACAAGCACTACAAGAGCACGCTCGGGAAAATCTGAATTTACACCGGTATCGAGATAGTACTTTATCTTAACGGGACTGCCGTCATACTCTATCTCAACAAATTCATCCTTACCCTCACCTTTGGTTTCGGCACCGTCAATAATCCATGACACCTGAGTGTATTTCTGATTGTCGTAATTTTCGGGATTAAATAAATCCCAGAAGCTTGCACCTGCAGTTATTGAAGCCGCAACAACAAGCAGCATCAGCACAGCCGCACAAACGGCAATTCTTTTCACGGGCAGGAATCTTTTTCTTTTATTACTATCTGTCTTTGTACCGTTAAACATACTCTGCATTTTTCTGTTATGCTCTTTCGAAAAGGGTACAATAATCTGATTTTCTGCTGTCATATTTTTCAGTTCTCTTTCTGCGGCCTCTTCAAAAGCCTTTTTAAGCATTGAATTTTTCTTATCTGTCATAAAGCTCCGACTCCTTTTCTAATATTTTTATCAACTTCTGCCGTCCTCGGGCAAGCTGCTGCCTGACGGTATTTTCTTTTCGGGAAAGCAAGCCAGCTATCTGTGAAACATTAAGCTCGTTAAGATAATAAAAGCTCAACACGTCACGATATATTTCGTCAAGACTCATTATAGCCTCAACCATACTCCCGAAATTCTCTTTTGTGCAAAGACTTTCAAGTGTATTTTCATCAGAAGCAATTTCCTCCTCACTTATGTCAGCAGGAATCTCATTCATACCCTTTTTCTTCTGATTGAGGGCAGTATTCCTCACAGCCTTTATTACATACGAGGCTGTGCCGACCGATTCGATATCATCTATCTTATCAAGATTTCTAGATATGGCAATAATGCAGTCATGTACGGTATCCTCTGCCTTGTAAACATCGCCTAAAATTCTTAAGGCTGTAACAAACATACGGTTTTTATATTTTTCATATATCTGCTCCAGCTTATCCTTATCTGCTTCATCTGTCAGCATTCTTACTCACTCTCCTTTCCTTTTCTGTAAAAGGCCTTTCATTAAGTATAAACAATCATACAGGGCAAAATGTTACAAGAATAACAAAAAAAGAGAAAGCCGTCATAAAGCTTTCTCTTCTGATTCAATTTTCATAAGCTCGGCGGCGGTGGGCATTGAGTTTTCTGCACCCACACGGCTGACGGCTATACTGCCTGCACGGTTTGCCATATCACAGGCACGGAAAATATCGCCGCTTTTTTTGTATTCCAGCGCCAGGGCGGCTGTAAAGCTGTCCCCTGCCGCGGTGGTGTCAAGCACCTTTGCGGGATAGGGCTTCATAATGTGAAGCTCCTTGCCGTCATAAATACTGCAGCCGCGAGAGCCGAGCTTCAGCACAACGTACCGGGGACGGCATCTTTCAAAAAGAATACGGCTTGCCTCAAGCACCGCTTTTTCGTCATGGGGAAAAATTCCCGTAAGAGCCTCGGTTTCATTTTCGTTGGGGGTGATAATTGTCATTCCCTGCATTTTTTCAACTGCAAAATTCTTTGCAGGTCCGCAGTCCACAACAGTCATAACACCCTTTTTTATAGCCTCGTTCACATAGGCACACACAACCTCTTCCCTTGTTTCAAACTGAACAAGAAGCACGTCGAGGTCGTCGGTGATATTTTTCTCTGCAAGGGTGGGGTCAATCTCACTGTTTGCGCTCTCGTAAACTATAATTCTGTTTCTGCCCTGCCCGTCAATTAAAATTGCGGCAAGTCCCGTTGATGTGCCGTCAGTGGCAACCAAAGAGGCATCGACACCGTTTTTTATAAGATTTTTCGTAAGCGCATCACCGTTTGCGTCTGCGCCTACCTTTCCTATCATTTTAACCTGCGCTCCAAGACGGGAAAGACCGATTGCCTGATTGGCTCCCTTACCTCCGCAGGCATAGCCGTAATCAGTACCTAAAAGGTTTTCGCCCACGTCGGGAAGCACGTCCGCCTTTAATATGATATCCATATTGATGCTGCCCATAACCGCAGCCCTTATATTCTTATACATATCACACCCCGATTAAAAAATCTCGCGAAGGTAATCTGCGGCTTCCTTCATATCGCGGTCCTTCACGAACAATGCGCTTGTGCCGAGAACAAAAATATCTGCACCCGCCCCAGACGTCTTAACACCGTTTTCGGGGCTTATATTACCGTCAACCTCAATAAGAATATCCTCTCTGCCAAGGCTTGTAAGAAGTGCTTTTGTATCCCTTACCTTTCTTTCGGCAAAGGGAACAATCTTCTGACCTGCAAAGCCGGGATTCACGGTCATTACAAGTGCCATATCAATAAGCTCTGTAAGATAACGGAGGCTTTCAACAGGTGTGCCGGGATTAATTGCAAGTCCTGCCTTCACACCCTTAGCCTTTATTTTTTCAAGGGTGCGTGCAATATGCATTTCCGATTCATAATGCACGCAGAGGATATCGTTTTCACCGAGGTTCATCATATCAATGAACTTCGAGGGCTCGTTCACCATCATATGCACGTCAAGAGGGATATCCGTGATTTTTTTAATGGCATTTATAAGGTCGAAGCCAAGTGTTATGTTGGGCACAAAGCTTCCGTCCATGATGTCCACATGAAGATAGTCAATCCCTGCTCTTTCAAGGTCACGGATTGATTTTTCCATATTAAGAAGGTCTGCGCACATAATTGAAGCAGATAAATATTTTTTCATATTAGCTCCTTAAATTGCTTATAAAGTAATATTGTTTTCTTCCGATGCTTGTCCTTTAAGAAAGAACTCTATGGCATTTTTCAGTTCATCGGGATTATTTCCGTTATTGACGCTCATCTGAAAATACTTGTTCTTCCCCTCCTCGTTATTTTCTAACGCATATATGATTGCAAGCAGAGAAGTCATTTCTTTTCCGTTATTTTTAATCTCGAGAGCTTTAAGAGCATCCTTTTCAGCATTTGCATAGTCAACCTGTCTGAAATAACAATTTGCTCTGTTGGCATAAGCATAGTAATTCTGAGGTTCAATATCTATTGATTTTTTAAAATGCTGCAAAGCCATATCATAGTTTCCCTCATGGTCATACAGCAAACCAAGATTACTGTGTGCCTGTGCGTGACGGTAATCCAACTGTAAAAGCCTGTTATATGCTTTTATGGCATCTTCTGTAAACCCGGCGTCCGTATAACATATAGCAATAAACAGCAAGACAGAAACCCTGTCCCTGTCACTTTGGGCATCCTTCAGAAGCTCAGCAAGATACTTCAACGCTTTATTGTATTTGTTTTCATTGTAAAGCCTTATGGCACACAAAAGCTTTTTCCGCATAGCCTTATCGTTTATAAAGGCTTGTCCTATTTCCTTCTCATAAGCTTTTTCGTATACCTCAAGCCCGCTTCTGCGTCTTTGCGGTGTAAACAGCTTCACCAACGCACCTATTGCACAAACAACTATTGCAAGCACCCGTACAATATTTTCTTCTGCAGGTGTTCCGTTTACATAAATATCATAAACATAATATGCGATAGTCCCTGCTATAAGGAGAACTATTATACAGCAAAGAATAATCGGCAATACTTTCTTTTTCATAAAATCACTCCTGTATCATCTGTGTGTCATTCTGCAAATTTCTTTACATGTTCCGTGAGTTCTTTCCAGTTATTAACAGTCATATATTCTCTCCTGCCTATGTCGGTACGGTATTCAAGAGAAATGGCTGATTTCGTGTCAATTAAAACAGGAGACATACCGGCATTACCCGAGCCGACAATATCGGGAAGCATACTGTCACCGCAGTACCAGCACTCCGAGGGCTCAAGCCCTGCAAGGCTGCAGGCACAATGAAAAATCGACTTATGGGGCTTTGCAAGCAAAACGTCTGCCGAGGTAAGTGAAAATTCAAGCTTATTCCCCGGAAGCCACCTGTCAAGGGCAAGCGAGAGTCCCTCACCGCTCATAGCGTTGTTGCTTATAACCGCCGTGCGGATACCGTTTTTATAAAGCGCTTCAAGCAGCTCCTCAACACCCGGCATCAGCTCTCTTGTTGAGTTGAAGCGGTCAAAAATTTCCTCAAGCTCTGCTATGGTCTTGTTGAAGCGAAGCCCTGCACACATAGCAGTATATTTTATGCCGCTTGAAAGTGACATATCAAGCACCGCACCGCTTTTTGAACGGAAGCTCCAGCCGATTTCGTCATGGTATTCATTCCATATTCTTAAAAGTGTGTCATCGTCCGTAACGTCGGGATTAAGAGCCGCTTTTCGCAAAGCTGAAAGTCCGTCGCGGAATATACATTTTCCGTCACGGAATAACGTGCCGCCCACGTCAAAAAGTATCATCTGCGGTTTTTTATCGTAAGCCATATTTTTCTCCTGTCAGATAAACCGTCTTTTTCTTGCAATCTCCTTGCCGTCTGCAAGAATACTTGTCATCGACGAGCCGTCGTAGTGCGCCTGAATCTTAAAGCCGTCGATAGTCGCTTCAAGGGTATGGGCATCCTCCGAGAATATCACGTATTCGGCATACACCTTACCGTCAACGATAAGCTCGTTTGCCCTTTTTGCACGCTGATAAACAATGTGATGGGACATAAAATCTGCTTCACAGAATACCTTGGCCCTGCTTTTTGGGTTTTCGTCACGAAGCACGGGAGAATACTCACCTGTACCCGTAACAGGCTCTGCTTCCGTCTGCTGAGTCACAGCTTCCGTTACGGCTTCTGCTGTAACAAGCCCCTTTTTCATTTTAAGGTAAGCCGATACACCCATTGCAAGTGAAGCACAGCCCCATACATGGAATATTATGTCAAAAATATGAAAGATTGAAAGACCGATAACGGCAAACATAATTACGGTATCAATAACAAACAGTGCCAATGCAAAAATAAGGAAAATACCCTTTCCCTTTTTTGCCATAAAAAAGCTCAGAAGATAAAAAAGTATTATCCCCACGGCAAGAGCAGTAATCAGCGCAAACGTAACTGTGCTGAAAAACTCCATATCGGGAATGTCCGCATAGTACTCCGCGGGATATCTGCCCCCGTAAAACCTTGCATAGTCTCCCAAAAGATAGGGAATATATGAGGAGCAAAAAATATATTTATCGGAATTTATCATCAGAAGAACAAAATTCAGTCCGCTGAAGCCAAAAATCAACAAAAGACCCGGAAGTGCACTCTTATATCTCTTGTCTGCTACCGCCTTTGTCATATATTTTCTCCCTTCTTCATTTTCCCTATAATGATACCCCAATACAATTTTTCTGTCAACATTTACATTGACAAATGACCCGTTTGCCTATAATATAAAATTAACAAATAAAAAAGGTGGAAGGCATTATGTTTGATAAAATCGTTGAATTACTCGGTCTTAGCTTCCGCGAAACCTGGGCACTTGAAAAATTGGGTGAATATTTAAGAACTCTCTTATCCGATTTTTCCTTCTCAGGCTATTTTGCAAAGCTTACTGCAATTTTTGAAATTATTCTTATGCTTATTTTCGGCACCCCCCTTACCCCTGCAGGCGAATATCTCGACCTTGAGGGCTACGAGCTTGTTTTCGAGGATGAATTCGAGGGCACAGAGCTTGACCTTTCCGTTTGGGATCACCGCGGTGAGGGCGCAAGAAGAGGCGGCGCAAATTCAAGAAGCCAGGTTTCAGTACGTGACGGCAACCTCGTAATCACAGGTGAATACCTTGAGGACGGCGCCTACGGTGCAGGCTGGTACACCGCTGCAATCAAGCTTAAGGAAAGATATCAGAACGGCTACTTTGAAATCAAGTGCAAGGTAAACAAGTCAAAGGGCTATTGGAGCGCCTTCTGGATTCAGGCAGACGGCCCCTACACCGCTTCAATCTCCAAGGGCGGCGTCGGCGGTGCTGAGCTCGATATTTTCGAATCCGCATACGACGATACACTTGGCATCTATCACGTAACTCACGCAATTCATTGTGCCGGCGTTGACGGTGTGCAGGAGGGCTTCCAGTCATGTATGCTCGGTAAGTTCAAGGGCAACAACCCTGCTGACGAATACAACACCTACGGTCTTAAGTGGACAGAGGACGAATACATCTTCTACGTAAACGGCGTTGAAACCGTACGCTCAAGCTTCGGCAACGGTGTTTCCGAGGTGCCCGAGGACGTTATCGTTTCTCTTGAAATCCCCGACATCGACAAGCTCAACGAGCTCGACCCCGACACCTTCAAAACAGAATTCGTAGTAGACTACGTAAGAATCTATCAGTAATATAAAAGTAAGGGAATCAGCATCTGCCGATTCCCTTTTCATTATTCTATTGTCAGAAGCTTTTTCGGCAGCTGCTTGTTGCCCTCATACTCATTGGTATAAAACGCACCCTTCTGCAGCAGTCCTTCAGTAAAATAAAGCTCAAGGTAATAGCATTCAAATTCCTCGTAGCTTCGCACGGTTTCACCGTAGAAATATACTCTGTAATAGGTTTTATATACTCCGTCCTCTATATATTTTCTCTGTGAGTATATAACGCCTATATCCTCACCGAGGGGTCCGAAGTCCTCTCCGAAGAACGGGATAATTACATCCTCTCTGTCACCGTACTTTAAGGAATTTACAAATTCCTTTGCAAGCCTCAAGTCATCCCAGGTTTTCCAGGTGCCTGTGTCATAATAGCCGAAGGTCTGTGCCTTTTCGTTGAAAATTTTACCGTCAATATTTCCCACGGCAATTCCCGTCACAATACCGTTTTCCTCGGTAATGCCTACAAAGCCCTGCCCCTTAATGTGGCTGTAGGGCGCAAAATATACCTTGTAGTCCTCGTCGAAGGCCATTTCGGCAAGCTGAGCATCAAGCTGCTTTTGTTCAAGCCTTGTAAGGAAGCTGCGGTATAGCTCAACAGACTGAATGGCATATTCATCCATAACCTCTTCGGCATATTCCACGGTGTCACCGATATTGATTCTGTCATAAATATCAGCAGTTTCCTCGGAAATATAGATATCATACGGCGTCATATACACAGGGTAATCATCGTAATACTTAAAGCCCGTTTTCTGCAGCATACAGGTTGCAAACATCACCAGGAAGCATACGCAGGCTACGGTGATACTTTTCTTGCGGGGATTTTTCACTTCACCGATTTTTCCGATTTTAAGAAGAACTGACGCTATAATGGGATAAATTGCCAGCACCGCAGGCACCCCAAAGGGGAATATCCATCCCGTTACATAGGCAAAGACCGTGTCGTAGCTTAAAAACGGAGTAAAACGATCAATAAGATAAATCATATTGTACCACATTGAGTAGGTTGCCATCTGCGGATAAAAGCACCACAAAACAAAGCCTACAATGGAAGCATTTGAAAGCCCTATAAGGAAAAGCATTTTTCTGTATTTTTTTATGCGGGCAAAAACGATAAGTCCCACAACCGCAAAAATCATAAGAAAGCTCATAAATGCGCCAAGGGGGTCAGGGTCACGGTTGAAATCAGCAGAATACGACCATAAATCAAGAGGGAAGCAAAGAATATTAAGACCCCATATAAATAGTGCCGCAAGTATGCCCCATATTGTTCTTTCACCGTGAAGCTCCTCGAATTCAGCGCGGATATATTTCTTCATCCCCTCGTCCGTACCGAATTCCTCAATAGCCTTATCAATGCTGACACTCATCTCATAGCCTATATCCATATAGTGGTCAGCCTTGTCAAGAAGGTGGCAGGTAAGCTCGTCTTTAAGCATTTTTGCTTTTTTCTTCGGGAGATTTTTCGGAATAAACTCTTCGACGAAGGCATTTATTCTGTTCATAACTGCACCCCCCGTCAGGCTTTTACCGTGATGGGCTTTACGTCAATCACCTTTTTAACGGCGGCGGTGTATGCGATCCATTCTTCCTTTGCTTCACGAAGGGTCTTAAGTCCCTTTTCGGTTATTTTATAATATTTTCTCACTCTGCCCTCAGTCTGCACGGTGTAGGATTTCACATAGCCGCTTGCTTCAAAGCTATGAAGAATAGGGTAAAGTGTGCCCTCCTTGAAATTGAAGGTGTTGTCGCTTCTTTCGGATATTCTTTTAATTATCATATATCCGTAAAGCTCCTCGTTTTCAAGAACTGAAAGAACAAGCATTGCGCTGCTGCCCTTGGTAAGCTCTTTTTTTATGTTCATTTTTATCTCTCCTTCACATTTTATTACATAGAACTCCGATACATAGAGTTTCTATGTATAAAATAGCACCTTCTTTCCCTTTTGTCAAGAAAATTTTCTTGAGTTTTTTTGGGTTGTTTGCTAATATAGAAATATAAATACCGTAAGGAGATATTTGTTATGGCACAGATAACCGCATTTTTTACCGCACTTTTTATGTGGCTGGGCATTATTTTCTGCCCCGGCGAGGCTTTAACCCCTGTCTTCGGTGAAGCCGAAGAAAAGATTCAGACTGAATTCAACGAGGGTGAATTCATTATGGGTGAAAACGACCTTATTGTTTCCCCTGACGGTGACGACGGCAACGAGGGCAGCCTTACCTCTCCCCTCAAGACAATTGAGGGCGCAAAGGAGAAGCTTAAGAGCAACACCTCCGACGAGACAGTAACAGTATGGTTCAGAGAGGGCACGTATCTTATTTCTGAGGAAATTTGCTTCAATGAAACCGACAGACAGAACGTTACCTACCGTTCATATCCCGGTGAAAAGGTTGAATTTACAGGCTCAAAGGAGATTTCAGGCTTCAGAGAAGCTGAAATAAACGGCGTAAGAGCATTTGTAGCCGACGTTGAAATCAACGGCGACGAGGATTATTTCCGTTCACTTTTCAAGGGCGAAAAAAGACTTTCTCGTTCAATCTATCCCAAGGAGGGTATGCTTGGCATTAAGGACCCCTCTGACAGTGAATCTGTTCCGGCATCATATTCCCCTGACTTTTTCAGACACGCAGCCGCCTTCTACGTTGACAAAGCGGATATTATAGATTTTGCTAATCCCACAGACGTTGAAGTGAAAATTATGCACTACTGGTGCGACGAGCATCTCCCCATACGTTCAATTGACACCGATACAGGCAGAATTGAGGTTTCATCCCCCACTGCGATGAGAATAAGAGTTGACGATTACTTTGTTTACGAAAACGTAAAGGAAGCACTTTGTCTTCCCGGCGAATGGTATCTTGACCGCACCGAGGAAAAGCTTTATTACATCCCCGAGGAGGGTGACACCCCCGAAAACACCGTGCTTTACGCAGGCGTAAATGAAAGCTTTTTCAATATCACAGGAGCGAAGGATATAAGCTTTCAGGGCATAGACTTCATCAACTCCGACTGGGACTACGTAAACGGTCAGTTCACAGGCAACCCCTATGACGAGGCACATCACCTTTACGGTAACATAAAATACGGTGCCGTGCATCCTCAGGCAGCCTTTGAGGTGCCTGCCGCAGTTTACGTTGCATCTTCCGCAGAAATCAATTTCACCGACTGCCTTTTCAGAAATATCTCCTACACCGCAATAAAGTTCGACAAGGCTTCCTCTGATTGTAACGTAACCTCCTGCAGATTTGACGGAATCGGTGCAAACGCGGTGTTCATCCACGGTGATTTTACCGTACCTGCCACAACTCAGAGAATAAACGTCCGCGACTGTCACATAGGCTACTACGGAAGAATCTTCAACAATGCCATAGGCATTCTTCTTACCCATGCCTATGACTGCGAGCTTATGAACAACGAAATCCACGACGGCTGGTACACAGGTATTTCCGTCGGCTGGAACTGGGGCTACTCCGACAACTCCACAAACAAGATAAAGATACAGAATAATCTTATTTATAATATCGGCAACGGCTGGCTTTCCGATATGGGCGGTATTTACACCCTCGGCATTCAGCCCGAAACTGTTCTTTCAGGCAACGTTATTTATAACGTAGGCTGTGATGACGGTGCCTACGGCTACGGCGGCTGGGGTATTTACCTGGATGAGGGCTCAAGCGGAATATTAGTTGAAAACAACCTTGTTTACGACTGCTCCTCTGAAACCTTCCATCAGCACTACGGCAAGGACAATATTATAAGAAACAACATTTTTGCCTTCGGCGGTGAGGGTGCCTTCAGAATCACAAGAAATGAGGAGCACAACTCTCTTACACTTCAGAATAACATCCTTGTAACCGATAATGCCACAATGTATTCCCGTACAATAGAGGAGGACTGGTTCATTGACGACAGCAACCTCTACTGGGACTACAAGCACGGCGGCAACGTTTTCTCCGGCTACGGTATGGGACTTTTCGACAGAAAATCACTCGTTATTATGAAGACCCGCGGCTATTACAACAACGCAGTATTTGAGGATCCCCTCTTCAAGGATGCCGCAAGCCGTGATTTCACTCTTGCCGAAAACAGCCCCGCTATTGCACAGGGCTTCGTACCCTTCAGCTACAATGCAGGCACTATCACAAAATTCTGATGCAAAAAAAATCAGCCCTTCTCCTTGAGAGGGGCTGAAAATTTTTATAAAATCAAAGCTTTGAAAATCCGTGACTGTTGATAAGTGCGTCGAGCTTTGCACCCTCCTTGCAGTAGGGGCACTCGTGGGGACGCCATACCTGATAGCCGTCAAGGTCCTTGGGATCGAAAACAGAGTAAATCGGAATACCGATGCACTGCTCCTCGGTTGAGAATATTGAAGAAATACCCGAAACCTTACCGCCGTAGTATCTTATGGCGTCAATAGCACCGAGAACGGTTTTACCTGATGATACGGAAACGGAAAGAATCATAATATTCTTATCCTTAATCATAGGCACGATATTGTCGCGGAAAAGAATCTGATTACCGCTTGTGAACTCGGGAGTTACAACATAAATGGACTTATGCGCATTCATATTGATGAAGTTTGCCTTTGAAAGAGTATCGGCAAGACAAGCACCGATTACCTCTGTTCCGTCAAGACAAAGAATGGTATCAACAACCGTGTCGGCATAGTAGTAGGAGCTTAATTCCTCTGCTACTGCTCTTGCCTCGGAAAGACGTGCCTTTTGTGACACCACGTCGATATAATAGTTTGTGTGACGGTTACTTGTTGCAAAATGACCTGAAGCTACACGAAGAAACAGGTTTTTACGCTTTGTGGCAAATTTCAATGTCTGTAAGGTTGGCATATAAAGTCCTCCTATTTAGGGTATATTAGCATTATACACTAAATCATTTATATGTTCAAGTGGCATTTTGTATGCTTTTACTTATTTTTTAAGTAAATCGTTCTTCTTGATGAAATCGATTGTTTCGTCAACTGTGGTGAAGGCAAGTGCTACAGTGGTATCTGCCGCACCGTAGTAGATTGCGATTCTGCCTGTTTCGGCATCGGACAATGCAGCACAGGGGAACACAACGTTGGGAACGTCGCCTACACACTCATAAAGCTCATGAGGAGCAAGAAGGAAGCAGTCTGCACGGTGCAATACCTTCCAGGGCTCGTCCTTATCAAGAATTGCAGCGCCCATTGAATATGTGAAGCCGTTGCAGGAGGTAAGAACACCGTGGTAGAACATAAGCCAGCCCTCATCGGTTTCAATAGGTGTGGGGCCGGCTCCCACCTTGGTCATTTCCCAGTTCTTTTCGGGCTTCATTACGAAGCGGTGCTTGCCCCAGTAGGTAAGATCCTTACTATGGCTTAAGAAGATATCACCGTAGGGTGTGTGACCTCTGTCGCAGGGACGGATAAGAAGAAGGAATTCGTCGTTAACCTTTCTGGGGAAGAGCACGCCGTTACGGGCAACGGGATAGCAGGCATCCTCAAGCTGAACCCACTCCTTGAAATCAGTTGTGTATGCAATACCGATTGTTGTGCCGTGAGGAGTAAGATTTACCCATGAAAGATAATATTTTCCGTCGATTTCGCAAAGACGGGGGTCATAGCCTCTGAAAATAACCTTTTCTTCAAGCTCCCAGTTGATTGCATCCTTACTGTAGCCCACAACAAGCGTGTGGTCACGGCTCATAACGTCAACACGGAAAACACCTGCAAAGCCGTCACCGTAGGGTACAACCGCTGAGTTAAAGATACTGTTTGCCATAAAAAGGTTATCTCTTGTGATTATGGGATTGCCGTCATATCTCCATACGGGATAGCGATAGCCCTCGGGCTTATCCTGCCAGGGGATATTGGGGATTTTTGCACCAATTATTTTAGCCATACTTGTTTCTCCTTTATTCTTTATAGACTCATTATACCATAATCAGATACGGTAAACAAGCATACTTTTATTTGTTCACCGAGCGCAGTACTGCATTTCCGTCGCGGGTGTACTGCACCACCGTCATAGAGATATTTTCCAGGGCGAACCTGAAAACGTGGGGCTTTACGCCGATTGCCGTGGGAATAAGATATTCAAGCATACCGTGATGAGAAAAAACCGCAACACGGTCTCCGAAGGTAAAGCGGTCCTTTATATATGAAATAACCCTTTGGGCACGAAGCACATTGTCTTCATACTCCTCACAAAGAAAGGAATATTCATCTGTTCCGAAAAGCTTTTCGCACATTTTCGTATTAGCATAATATTTTCTAAGATATTCCTCACTGCAGCCGTAATATCCCACGCTGCAGCCGCACTCAACAAGCTCGGGGCAGATTTCAAGCACAGGATGATCTTCTTTAGCACTGCACACTCCCACAGCCGTTCTGAAGCTTCTGAGAAGCGAGCTTGTAATATATGCATCTATTGGCACATCCCGAAGCCTTTCTCCCAGCTCTCTGCATTGCTCTTCACCCTTTTGTGTCAGCTGTCCGTCGCATTGGTCACGGTCGCCGATATCATCATAATCAGTCTGGGCGTGGCGTATAAAAATTATTTCAAGAATGTCCTTATTTTCCATTTGTATCCTCCGTCAGCACCTGCTGTTCCTTATAGAATTTTCTGACATTTATAAAGGCGCAGATTATGCAGTAGAAGCAGTAAACCGCATATATAAGATAGGTGGTTTCCTTATAGTCGTTCATCACCATCTGCACGGATAAAAGCACGGTGATAACCGCAGTTACTATCCAAAGATACGTGTACTCAACGTAGGCAAGCATTGTAAGCACGGGCACAACGAAGCCTAAAAGGAAGGATATGCTGTCCAAAAGGGCATACTCGTAATCAAGGTGATAAAACACTGCCGCAAGCACTCCCCACACGGCAATAAGCACCGCCGACCACAGAAGCCTCATTTTGTTTGACATCCGTCTGAAAACAACGGTCTTTTTATATGCATTCTTTTTCCAACGGAAAAAGGTCATAAGCTGCACGGGGAAGCTGAAAAGAAAAGCAGATGCCGCCGAGGCATAAACACCCATATAAATATACGCACCCGTATATATCAGTGAATTTATCGCACCGCATAAGGGACCGATTCTGTTTGCCTCCGACTGAAAGCCCATAACAAAAAGTGAAATAAAAAGCGGTATCATCAGAAAAAATTCCTGCTTACATACTATTCCTGCCACCGCAATTGCAACACCCGTGATAATTATAATTATCAGCTTTTTTCTGTCATTCATAGCCTTTTCCTGTCCGATTAAAAATTGTAGTCGGGTCTTACCTTTTCACCTGTAACCGAGGAGCGCACAATTGAAAGGCATACCTCAACGGTTTTTGCGCCCTCTCTTGCATCGGTAAGCACCTTCTTATCATTGATAATCGCATCGGCAAACACGGTAAATTCCTTTGCCGCATTGTGGTTATTCACAACAACGTCAATAGTCCTTGCTTCCTTTGTAACACCCTCCTCGTCAACCTCGAAAATGGTCATTGTGGGAGAGGTATTGTCGCAGATAATTGTACCCCTTGTGCCGTAAATTACGGTGCGCATTGTGTAATCGCGCTTGCAGCCTGTTGAAACGAAAACCTTACCCATTAAATTTTCATTGAATTTCATAATCGCAACAGTTGCATCATCGTAGGCTACTGTGGGAAGAAGACGGTGTGTGCCGTAGGCAAAAACCTCCTCGGGATCACCTGCAAGCCAGCGGATAAGGTCAACTGCGTGACATCCGCCGCCGATAACTCCGTGACGAAGAGGGTCAGCACGCCAGTTATCAACAAGCTTCATATAATCGTGAGCATATTCAGATTCAATAAAATAAAGCTCACCGATTGTGCCTGCGTCAATAAGCTCCTTTGCCTTTTCAAAGGCAGGTGTGAAGCGGCATATCTGGCCTACCATAAACTTCATACCTGTTTCGTCTGCGGTTTTTATAATCTCGTCAAGGTCCTCACGGGTAAGAGCAAGAGGCTTTTCGCAGAGCACGTGCTTGCCTGCTCTCATAAGGTCACAGGAAATGCTCTTGTGAAGCTGGTCGGGCACCGCAACGGTAACAACATCAATATCATCCCTGTTGAGCAGCTCCTTATAATCGCAAACCCATCTGTCCTCGGGGATGCTGTAGCGCTCGCCTGCAAAGCGGAGATTTTCCTTGTCGCTGTCGCATATAGCTACAATCTCTGCGCCGTATTCCATAGCCCCCTCAACGTGGGACATACCGAATTTCATACCAATATTTGCTGCCTTTAATTTTCTTTCCATTTTCATCATCCTTTATTTTGCACTGAACATTAAAATTATTGCCTTTTCACCCTCGGGCAAAGAAATTTCAAAGCCCTCGTTCATAAGCACGCTGCCGCTTACACTGTGAACGCTTTCGGGGGTATCTATATCATATATATCATAAACTGCCTCACTGTCAAGACCGTTTAATTTCACGGTGTACGTCTTCGCGTTCACTCCTGCCCTTTTATAAATGAAGGCAACACCCTCAAGACCGTCATAAGAGGTGTATTCCGTGGCAAGAATCTTATTCTTATCAAAGCTGCCGTGCTCGAGGGGATAGTAATTTCCCGTCATAAGAGCTCTTTGCTCGGAAAAATATCCGAAATCGGGATGTGTATGAGCATAAAAGTCCATAAGCATCAGCGGCATTATTGCCGAACGCATAGCATATTCATCCTGCATATAAATTGCAGTACCCGATATGGGAAGCCAGAAGGAAAGACCGTAGGTCTGTGCCTGTGTGGCATCAAAAAGGTCGTAGTGATATGCGCAGTTGTAGTCACTTCTCCAGAAGGGAATACTGCGGTAGGTCATTTCAAGGTCAAGACGCTTACCGCCCGAGGCGCAGTTGTCAATAATGAGCCCCTCTATATTTTCTGTAAGATAGTCAAGGAAGCGGTAGAGGTTTGTTACGTAGTGATTTTCGCATATACCTGTTCTGCCGCCGTAATATTCCCTGTCTGCCTTCTCCCAGTAAGCAAGGGGAGCAAAGTTAAAGTCCTGACGGTATACGGTAACACCGTTTTCCTTAAGTGAATTCAGAATATATTCGCAGTAATAGCTCAATGCGTCTTCGTCGGCAAGATTCCACATAACGTTTTCCTCACCGATATCAACCGTCCACTGCGGATTTTCCGTGCCCTTATTGTAAAATACGGTGCCGCGCCATATTCTTTCGGGCTCATACCATAAAACGTGTCCGAGCCCCTTGCTTTTTGCATAGGAGGAAAGCTCAATTATACCGTTATCGTATCTTGAGGTGTCAACCGTCCAGTTGCCAACACCGTCGTGCCAGCCCTGGGTGTAGCTGTACCAGCCTGCATCCATCCAGAATGCATCGGCGTTTTCATAAACAGACCCGTCAAGGGAATCAAGAATCTCAATTATTTCATCGGAGGTACGTGTGGACATGGGTCCTGCAACCTCCATTACGGTATAGTAGTCCTTTGTGATGCTTTCGGGGTAAACGCAGTCCGAAATGAAGCTTCTGAAAAGATTGAAGCCAAAAAGAGCATTTGTGCCCGAATAGAAGCTGACAGAAACAAGAGGCGAACGGATTTCCTCGCCGGGAAGAAGATATGCCTCAAGGCCTTGCTGCCTTACGGTAATTGCGGTAGCACCCTCAGTGTTGCTGAAGCCTGCCTCCCACTGACCTGTCCAGCCGATGCCAAGCACCATTCCGCACTCCTCACCCTGAATATTGAAATAGGGAAGATACTTCTGTGTAGGCTTTCCGTCAACACCACCGAATACCCTCTGAGAAGAGGTAAGCCTCTTGCGGATAAGTGAAAAGTCACTTGCTGCAGTGTTGCTGCCCATTGAATAGTAAAGCTCAGCCCTGCCTGTACCAAAGGCACTGTCAAGGGCATAGAAATCGGAAATAACGCCGGAATTTTCATTACCCGTATTCTTTATGAGCACCTTCCACTGCATTGTGGCATTTTCTCTGAAAAGGGTAGCTTCAACCGTAATTTCAAGAGCCTTTTCTTCATTTTTATAGGTGATATAGGCAGTCCTTCCGCCACGGTAAACCGAGCTCTCCTGTGCAGAATATTCAACAGACCTTTCCCATTCGGCAGGGTTGAACTGCTCACCGTCCACCTTAAGGCTGAAAACAGGAGAAGACTCCTCCTTCAGCAGATATGCGTTAAAATTTGTTTCGCAAAATACCTTCTGAGCGTCGGTTACTGTCATTTCATCAGCAGTCACCGTGTCAAATTCAATATTCTGCTTATACTCAAGGGCTCTTATATTTTCTGCATTGAAATTATAAAGACAACCCATACATATACCAAAAGATAAAACTGCAAAAATAATATTTACCGCCTTGCTTTTTCGTGCTCTTAAAAGAAATCCGACAAAAAGAAAAACGGCAGAAAGAGAAAACATTACGGTAAAGGTTTTTATATTAACAAGGTCGTTGTCGGTACAATTGGCATTTACCTTGCTGTTGATACCCCATATCACACCCTGAAAAAGTGCATTTCCGAAAACAAGAGAAATAATTCCCTTAAGCCAACCGCCCCTTTTTGTAAGAGCCTTTATGAAAATATATGTAAACCATGAAAGTGCAATACCCGACATAACGGTATAAAGATGCACGTCTGCTCCGCTGTCGGTGCCGTAGAAAATAAACCACAGCGAATATGCGGAATATACCGAAAGACCGAGAAAAACCGCGGTCAGCACATACTCAATAATATTTATCTTTTTTTCTTTGGTCATTTCAATTCCTCCCGAGGATGAATTTCCTTCTATTATATAACTAATCCTGTCATTTTACAAGATTTTCCCATTCTTCACGGGTAATGCGGTAAACAAGATGGGGCACACCCTTTTCGTCAGAATATTCCTTTATTCTTTTAAGCCCTGCCGCGGCAGCCGTTGAAAAGGATGCCACGTTTGAGGCGGTCATATAGGAATATAAGCTGTCATACTCCGTGTTCATAAACGCCCAATCCCTTACTGCCCTTGCCGCCTCCGAGGCAAAGCCCTTGCGCCAGTGCCTTTTATTTATGTGATAGCCGATTTCAGGGAGCTGCTCACCGTCAATATTCTGAATAGTAAGTCCACAGTCACCTATAAATTCTCCCGTTTCACGAAGCTCAATTGCCCACAGACCGAAGCCGTATTTTGCGTAATTTTCTATGCTCCAGTCAAGCCAGCGCCTCACACCGCTTTCATCATAAGGCTTCGGATAGTGCTTCATGGTTTCCGCATCCGAAATAATCTGCGCAAGTGCATCCGCGTCATTATACGTATATTCTCTTAATATAAGTCTTTCTGTTTTAATTTCCATATTTTCACCATATAAAGGGCATAAACCTGTATTTTACCTTATTTTTATATTCACTGTAGCCTGAAAAGCTCCTTTTCAAGAAGCGCCTCCTCGTCCGTTATTCTTTTTGAAATTAAAAACGGATATATAAGAAAAACACAAAAAGCCCTGCAAGCAAAATGTCCGAAATAAATTTAATCAACGCCTCAAAAAAACAATTTTACACTCATAGCAATCCCTCAAGAGATATTTTAACTTAATTATACTACCTCACACCCCTAAAAAACAAGTGCAACAAAATGTATCGTTGATTTTTTACCCTTTTTGCGTGACAAGTGAAAGATTTAATGCTACTATAAAATCAGAAAAGCCGCAGACTCCGCTTTTCGGAAAGGATGATAATATGAAAATATCCCGTACCCTTAAAAGGCTACGAAGCGAAAAGGGGCTCACACAGGAAGAGCTTGCAAGGCTTCTTTTCATTTCCCGTCAGTCCGTTTCAAGCTGGGAAAACGACAGAACACAGCCTGATATTGATATGCTTATCAAGCTTTCCGAGATTTTCTCAGTTTCCGTCGAGGAGCTTATATACGGTAAGCGTCGCAACACGGAGCTTGAAACCGAAAAGCCTAACCACACGGCTACACTTATAACTGTCTTTTCCATTCTCGGCTCACTTCTTGCGGGAACGGGTATTATTCTTATATTCGTTACCTTCTGGGAAAAAATGCCCTCTGTTTCAAAGGCAATTCTCTCATTTCTGCCGCTTGTTGCAGGTCAGTCAGCAGCTCTTTTCGTGCTTTCTAAAAAAAGAGGCTCTGTTCCATGGTGCGAGGGTGCAGGCATTTTGTGGACAGCAGGCATAGCTGCAACCCTTGTGCTGCTTTATAATATTTTCGATTTAAGCATTCAGTGGTACACCATTCTTATTATAATAAGTGTACTGATTTTCCCCGTAATGCTCATTCTCGGCTGCATTTCTCCTCTTGCAGTTTTCTACGGCTGCAGCATCTCGTGGCTTATAAATATTGCCGGTGCCGACAATGCAAATTTATACCTGTCGGGTGCCGTATGCGCATTTATTATGCTTGCAGGCTGCATATTTACCGTTTATAAGCTGAAAAAGGAAAAGCGCTCGGTAGTAAGCCTGTTTTCTGCGTGGATAACCGTTGTTGCTTTCACCGTTTTTGCCGGTGTATTGTCCGTTGAATATAATTTTGCCCTGTTCTCCATCATCTGCGTGGGGCTTTGCCTTCTTGCCGTTTCCTTTAAGGAAGCAGACCTTTTTATGCCCTGCAGAATTCCCGGTCTTCTTCTTACGGGGATTACTCTTGTTACCGGAAGCTACTATTTCGATTCATATACAAAAGCGGAATCATACTACTATTTTATATCGGCTGCATTTTTTGCGGCAGTATTGCTTTCCCTTGTGCTTGTAAGACGGCACATAAAGGACAAGCCCCTGCTTTTATATATTATTTTATGCCTTACGGCAGCCGTTATATTGGTCGCAACAACCGTTTTTGTGCCATCATCCGTTAAATATGACTACATCCGTGACATTATGCAGAGCATAATGAAAATTATTATCGTCCTTGCTGATGTTCTTCTTATGATTTCAGGTGCTAAAAGCAGAAATCTTCTGCATATAAACGCAGGCTTCATTTCTGTTGCAGCGGTATCCGTAATTTTTATTTACACCGTGTTTATTTCAACCCTTGCAAAGGGGCTTGTGCTTCTTGCCTTCGGCGCAGTGTTCCTCATAATCAATCTGTGGCTTACAAAATCACTTAAAAAAGCACCTGCCGCAGCTATTCCCGAGGAGGTGCCAGGAAATGAATAAAAAGCTTAAAATTGCGGTAGCCCTTGTGCTCATCCTTCAGCTACTTGTGCCCGTTTCCCTTCTCGTTTACAATCAGGCATTAATAAAAACCACCCTCGAAAAGGGCACCGAGCTGAAATTCAGCTTGCTTAATATCTACGAGAGCACCCGCTATACTGAAGAAAATATTTGTGTGAATTTTTATGTCGACGGCTTTGTTTACAACAATAAAAACGTGAAGATCAGCTCCGACTCCGAGGGCTTTGCAAAATTCTACCGCGAGGACGGCGAAAATGATTGGATAAACCGTGATTTTGTCTATAAGGCACAGAAGCTCACCGCAGATGAAATCACCATGGTCGAGCCGTTTACCGAGGAGGATTTCAAGGTTTATCTTCGCCGCCACGACTACGCCAAGGATATACGTGAACACTTTTACGTCACGGCAAAAATCTACAGGGGCATTTTCATCCCAACCGCCTTATATTATGACGGTATAAAAATTGCAGAAATCAACAAATTTTAATTAAATGAAAAAGGAAGGAGTCTTTCGGCTCCTTCCCCTTTTTTATACTCTTGTCCTCATAAGTCCGTGACGGTTGCAGTAAACGTAAAGATAGCCTCTTCCGCGGAACTGCATTCTCGTTTCTGCGTTTCCCTCGGGATAAAGCTTTACAAAGCGCACCGTATCACAGGTAACGTAGGCAATAAACGAAATGTAATGGCTTTTTGTCATCTCGTGGTCTACGGTTATATACTTTTCATCCTCAACGTTTTCTATACTGATTTTATGATTTTCATCCGCTTCGTCTGCCTCAAGAGGAGGAAGCACGATTCCGCAGCAGCTTATAACCGCCTCACCCGTGCTATGAATCACGTTGCCGCACACGGGGCACACGTAGAATTTTGAAAACAGAATATTGGAGGAAATATTTTTATTGATAACAGTTTCCCCCGACATCAGCTCCATAACCGACACCCCGAGAGCCTGCGAAATGCTCTCGATAAGGGTAATATCGGGAAGCCCCTTTGAGGTTTCCCATTTTGACACAGCCTTGGCGCTTACGCCGATAATTTCCGCAAGCTCCGCCTGTGTCATTTTCTTTTCCTCGCGCAGTCTTTTTATTGTCTGCCCTGTAATATACGTGTTCATTTTCATCACCGTGGATATTCTAACACAGCCTGCAGCCTTTCACAACCTACTGTGCGTGGAATCCCTCATTTGATGTGCTCAAGTGTTTTTTCAACAGCCCTTTCAATGCTTACAGTGCCCACACCGAAAATTGAGGTATTGATTTTACCTGCAACAGGCTTTTTCCAATATTCGTCTATGCAGTCAATGCCGCCTCGCATACCGAGCACCGAGCCTATGGTAGCACCGTTACAGTCCGTATCAAATGCCATACTCACGGCAATACAGATTGATTTTCCGAAATCACCCTCGCCGTATAAAAGCGCTGCCGCCACAATCATTGCGTTTGAAATCGTATGGCACCAGCCGTGACCTGTTTTTTCATCGTAGCAGGCGTGAATATAGTTAAATACATTCTCTAAGGCAACACCGTTTTTATAATCCTGATATATTTTCATAACCGCCTCATAAAGCCTTGAGGTGGCAGGAATCTGCGCCAATCCGCCGAGAAGAATATCCTCGATGCTGTCCGTTACCGCCGCCACGGAAATCATAGCAGAAGCCAGCATTTCACCGTAAATTCCGTTTTTGATATGAGAAATCCTTGCATCCCTGTAAGCCATTTCAGCCGCAGCCTCGGGCTTTCCGGGATTGATGTAGCCGAAATAGTCACCTCTTATCTGTGCACCTATCCACTCTCGGCACACGTTTTTATACATAGCAGATGCCGGCGGCTCTATACAGTTAAGAAAATTTATATATGCAATTCTTTCAGCGGTGAAATATGAATATACCGACTGATATTCAAGCCACGCAGAGGCTACGTTTTCAGAAATAAAAGCTCTGCCGTACTTTTCTATAATAAGCTGAGCCAGCACAACGTAGTTTGTATCGTCATCAACGGGCATACCGTCAACGGTATCGGCGTATGCCTTGTTTTTCAGCGAAAATTCATAACGCTCACACATATCATCGGTAATATCCGTGCTTAAAATGTACCTGTGCATAGGATAGTTTCCCGTTTCCTTAAGTAGCGGAATAAGCTCGTGGCTTCTTATGCCCTCAACAGGCTTTCCTAAAAGGCAGCCGCAGGCTCTGCCCGTCCATGCTCCCGTAAGCTTATTTTTCAAGGTATCCGCATCGGGAATTTTTCCTTCAATTTTATGCTTTTTGCAAAGCTCTCTTATTTCGCAAAGCTCGTTGGGCTCACGGTATTTATAATCTGCCCTGATGTCGGCATTTATAACGGTATCAAAAATGATGTCACTCATATGAGTCTTCATTTCACCGTTTTCCATAGCGGCAACCGCCTCAAACAGAGCCTTGTGCTCTTCAAGGTCAAGACCCTCCTCCATAGACTGTCTGTATTCGTCCATTATATCCGAGGGGTATCGGTTGAAGCCGTCAATCTGATTGTAATTTATTTTGATTTCAGTATTATAAGCCTTTGCAAGCATACCTTCACCTCACGTATTTTCTGAAATGTTTATCCGCTTTCACGCAAAAAATCAATAACTGCTACCGTGACCGCCTCTCAACGGTAGGCAGAAAATTTTACCAACGGTTTTCCACGTATTCGCAGAAGGTGAAAAGGTCTTTGATTTCAACCCTTGTTCCGTCATCAAGGGTCACGTCACCGGTCCATATGCCGTACACCTGATGACAGTTCATTCTGCCCACCTTGAAATCAACGTCGCTGTGATTATCAAGAGTCGGCTTCATAGTCATATTAAAGCGGCCGTCCTCGGAGATAAACTCCCATGGCTCCATAAATCTGTCCTTGGGGAAATTTTTCACGTCAACCGCACCGATTTTATGAATCTTTCCGTCCCAGAAAATGCAGGTTTCCGTAGCATTACTCTCGTCGCCTATAGCCCAGGTGATTTCAAAGCCGAAAAGGTGTCTTTCTCCCCTTTCATCCGTCACGTACTGACTGCCGCTGCCCCAGTACCACACCATTTCGTGAGGGGTGTTTACCCTGCCCCAGTCAAGGGAGCAGAACGCCTTTTCCTTTGAAAACTCATAGATATAATCCCCGAAGCGGAAGGTGCCGCCGCAGGGCATACAAAGCTGCTTTGTGGTCATAAAATACTTGGTATCATCACCCTCAAAGGGAAAAATTGTGGTTATAGCCTCAAGATTTTCAGCTATATCCATAACCGCATCCACCTGCACGGGCTGCCCCTTGAAGGTCCCCTTATAAAAAAGAGTACGGTTGTTCTTTTCTGTGTGAAAATCAAATTCCGTTTTGCCTATTTTATCCTGAAAACGGCTTGGTGCATCGGGAATAAAAGGGGAAACATGCTTATTAGCACCTAAAAAATACTGCACAGAATCGCAGATAACCTCACCCGTTTTCAGATTCACAAGCTTTGCCGCAACGTAGCCACCGATAGTGATGTTTGCAAAGCTTACGAGAATCTGCATTTCATCGTCAAAAATGGTAAAGAAATCCCATTCCTTACGACTCATAATTCCCTTTTTAACGTAATCTCTGTTATAATCAAAAACATATTTTCTTGCCCAGCCCCTGGCAAGAAGCCTGCCGTCGGGTGAAAGCAGAGGTGTGGGAACGGTATATTCCGTCTGCTTCGATTTTTCCTTCCACTCCCCGAAGGGCACGTAGGTTCTTTTTAATTCATTTTTCATCATATCACAGCTTCCTTCCCAATTGCTTTACCTTTATTATATCACCCGCTTACCCTAAAAACAAGCACGCCCTTAACACAAAAAAACACCACCCGAGTATCGGATGGTATTTTATGTTATTCACTATAGCCTGTTGTGCTTACACCTGCATATATCAGCACAAGCCCTGCGCTTAAAAGTAAGCCTCCGATAATATCGGAAAGCCAGTGCACGCCCGACAGAATTCTTCCTGCAACCATAAATACGGTAAACGTCCAAATTAATACAGAGATAATTTTGCCGAAGGTCCTGTTTTTTATGCGGTCGCGAAGCTGCATATCAGCCACAGGCATAACGCACGTCACAAGAAGCGTAGTGGAGGAGGGATAGGACGCTTCAAGATATCCCTCAATCAGCACGGGGCGGTAGTTTATAACAACCTCCTCAAAAAGAATATATACCGCCATTACGGCAATATAAAAGCCGCCGAGCACAAAAATACTGAAATCAACCCTCTTAAGGCTTCTTCCTTTTATCCATTGAAAAAGTCCGAGAAGCGCAAAGCCGAGGCAGACCGCAATCGGCACAAGCCCGAGCCAGTCGGTAATTTCATAAAGGGTCATATTAACCCCTGTAAGAGTGTGAAAAAATCCGTTCAGCCCTGCAAAGCCCACCGAAGAGCCCTCGGGACCGATAGCATCCACGTCAATAAATCGCACCGCCACTGTCCAGAGTACAAAAGCGGCAAGAAAAGCAATACCTGCCGGAAATTTTCTGAATTTTTCTTTTTTCATTTCAATTCATCCTTTCTTTTGGGCTATACCCTGCACTCATTTTAAGAAAGGACCGCAAAAATCTCAAGAAACAGGCAGTTTCCTCTGTGATACTATCCGTAGCATCACCTTTTTATAAGAATAATTACCTTTATTGCAAGAAAAGCAAGCACGAAAACTGCCGCATAGGGCTGAAGCCCAACAATAAAAAGCACCGCGGCAAGAGCACTCAGTATAAGAGAAATATTCTTTTTTCCCTTAAAGTGAAAATTCCCGACAGCAAGCGTCAGCACACCCCATAAAGCAAGGGCAATCACCGCCGCAAAATAAGTGACCTTAAGGTAGCCTGCCGTGTTCATCACCGAAAGAGAAACCGCCTGCACTGCACCCTCTGCGCCCTGTCTGAAAAACGGCAGAAGCCACAAAAGAACAGCACCGATATCAAGAAGACCGTAAACCGTATCACGGCTTCTTTTTTCCTTTTCGCGGCTTTCCTCTCTCACAATACACAAAAGCTCATCCCCCGAAAGAAGACTGTCTACGGTAATGCCGTAAAATTCCGCTATTGCCTTAAGTGAATCGATGTTAGGATAGCCTCTGCCCGATTCCCACTTTGAAACTGCGGCACGCGACACAAAAAGACACTGTGCAAGCTCCTCCTGCGTAAGCCCCTTATTTTTTCTTAATTCCTGTAATTTTTCATTAAGCTCCATAATTCTTTCCTGCGTAAAAATCATTTATAACACAATTATAAGGTAACTGCCACACAAAATCAAGTCAGCCGAAAATCAAAAAACCACCCGTCAGACGGATGGTTTTCACAGATTCTTATCAACCGAATGCTACAACGCCTGTTTCGTTAAGCACGAGAAGCGCCATATAGGCTGCATAGATTGCAAGCAAAGCAAAGCCCTGCCATTTCTTGAACTTACCCATAATAATTGTGGGGACAATCGCAACTGCGCAGGCAAGTATGCAAACGGGAAAGTCGAAAACAAGATTTACTCTTTCAACGGGAAGAGCCTCCTTGTTGATAACTGCGCAGAGAGGAAGAATAAGTGTTGTGTCGATGATGTTTGCACCGATGATATTACCCACGGAAAGAGAGGACTCCTTCTTGCGGATAGCAGTAAGAGTTGTAACAAACTCAGGAAGAGAGGTACCGAGAGCAATAACAGTAAAGCCGATGATTGTTTCACTGATACCGATGCCTGAAGCAATAGTTTTACCTGAGGATACAAGGAACTCTGCACCGAAAACGATAGCAGCAGTACCGATTATAAAGAATAAAAGCTTGGAGGGGATTTCCTTTTTTTCGTGTGAATCGATTTCATCGCCCTCTGCAGCCTTTTTACCTTCAATGAGGTTGCTTACCATAAAGATAAGGAAGATAGCCCAGAGAACGTAAGCAGACCACGTGGGAAGAGAGCCGTTAAGGGAGAGCACGGTAAGACCTATAACGGCAGCCATTAAAAGACCGCCCTTAAGTGAGAAGCTCTTTCTGCTTACAATACCTGCCATAGCAACAAGTGAAACACCCATAATAAGCGTTGTGTTTGCAGTAACTGAGCCCACGGCATTACCGATAGCAAGCTGTGCTGAACCGTTCATCGCAGCTCTTACGGAAACCAGAAGCTCGGGAAGAGTAGTGGCAAAGGAAACTACGGTTGCACCGACAACAAACTTGGGAATACCTGTTGCCTCTGCAAACCAGGAGGCGGAATCAACAAACCAGTCACCACCCTTGATTATCAGCGTAAGACCGACAATAAAAAGCACCACGGCAACCGCCATAAGGGCTCCGCCGCCAAGAGAACTGAACAGAGTAAATCCGAAAAATTCCATCTTTTTAACCATCCTTTATTTTTTCGCAAAATCATACTAAGTGTATCACATTATTTTTCTTTTTTCAATAATTATGTTTCTATTTATCAAGAAAATAAACCCGATATATTATCCCCCGTTCAACACAAAAAAACCACCCGCGCAACGGATGGTTTTGTAAAATTATAACGTGTCTATTTTTTAAGCCTTGCTCTTACCTTGTTTACGGCTCTTACACAATCTGTTTCAAGCACCTGTGAGGCGGCTTTAAGCTCATTTCTGATTTCAATTCCCTGTGGACAATGTGCTTCACACTTGCCGCAGCCTATACACACCGATGCAGAAGCAGATTTTTTTGTCTGCTTCAGATATTCACGCATGCCTGCAAAGCTGCCGTCGGCATAATAGCGGTTATATGCTGAAAACGTACCGCTGATATTAATTCCCTTTGGGCAGGGCATACAGTATTCACAGCCTGTGCAGCCGACCTTCTGCTTTGAGCTTATGGCACCTACCACTGCTTTTAGCATCTGCTCATCCGAGGAGGTAAGCTCACCGATTTCAGCTTCCGACGCGGTTTTTATGTTTTCTGCCACCATTTCATCGGAATTCATACCCGAAAGAACAACCGTAACCTGAGGCTGATTCCAAAGCCAACGAAGCGCCCAGTCTGCAGGTGTATGCTGCACCGGATGCGCCTTGAAAATATCCTCTGCCTCCTTCGGCAGATTATTTACAAGCCTGCCGCCGCGAAGAGGCTCCATAATCATAACGGGAATACCCTTTTCGTTGGCGTGCATAAGACCCTTTCTGCCTGCCTGTGTGTGCTCATCCATATAGTTATACTGAATAAGGCACATATCCCAGTCGTATGCATCAATTATTTTACAGAACATATCCGATTTTCCGTGATAGGAAAAGCCCACCTGACGGATAACACCGCTTTCCTTCTTTTCGGCTATCCACTGCTCAATGCCCATAGCCTGCAGTCTTTCCCATACCTTTATGTCTGCCATCATATGAAAAAGATAAAAATCTATATAGTCGGTACAAAGCCTTTTAAGCTGCTCAGAAAGAAGCTTATCAAGTATCTCCGTGCTTCTCATAAGCTGGGGAGGGAGCTTTGTGGCAATAAAAACCTTTTCACGGATTCCGTTTTTCCGAAATATTTCACCTATTGCCGCTTCACTTCCGGGATATATAAACGCAGTATCAAAATAGTTCACACCGCTTCTGAACGCCGCCATAACCTGACGCTCTGCCTTCTCCATCTCGATTCTGCCGATTTTCTTCTTAAATCGCATACATCCGAAGCCTAAAACCGAAAGCTGATTGCCGTATTTGTCCACACGGTATTTCATTTTTCTTCCCCCAAAATTTTATTTTCTCGTAAAATTATTATATCATATTAAAATTTTTTTGCAACAAACAGAAAAAACCACCCTCTTGAGGGTGGTTAAATGTTAATAACGTGCGAAGCACGCACCTTCACAAGCATCGCTTGTGCCTGTATTGCCTGCAATACTTATTTCTTTAGCGTATATCTGCATTTAGGGAAGCCCTTGCAGCCGATTAAAATTAAATCTATCTGCGAAGTAAAGCCCTCGGCACCGTCTATGAGAACATCGTGCAACACATAAGCTCCGGGCATTGTCTTGGAATAGATTTTAGCCAACCATTCACCGAAGCTTCCCTTAATTTCATTCTGTGTCGGAATTTTCTTTATAAAATCAAATATTCCCATTCCATTCTCCGATTATCTGTTATTTTCTGTATTCGTACAGCCGATATAACCTTTTGGAGAAGCTGCCGGCGTATAATTTTTCAAAAATCTTTTTTTCGATGCCCTGAAGCTCATCAATATATTTCTGCGGTGTCATTTCCGGCTCTTTTACAAAGCGAAGCCCGTCTTTTTCAAAAATCTGCGGATCATCCGTGCCGTAAACCGCAGATACACCAACCTCGTTTACGGGATTTCTGTACCTTGACATTTTAGCGGCAAGTACGGTATAGACGTCAGCTAAAAGGGAAATTTTTTGGAAGCGTGCACTGAGGTTTTCCGCAAGTGCTTCCGTCTCCTCAGCGGTCAGATACATGCTCACACCCTCAATAATCACTATGGAACTGTCTGTATCCGCGATTTTCTTTATCCAATCACCGCTTCTGACGTCGGCTGAAATCATTTTATACTGTTCATTTTCAGTGAAATATTTCCGTCTCTCCGTAATAACCTCGGAAAAATCCACATCATACCAGCTGTGATTATTTGTGCCGACCCGAAGCACCCGACTGTCAAGACCGCATCCGATGTGAATGACCGCGGCATCAGGCATTTCACTCAGTCTCTTCCTCAGCCATTCATCAAAAACGGCACTGCGGATTCCCATAAAATACGCAAGCCACTTGGATTTTGCCTTACCCTGAAGCAAAAAGCCCTCCTGTGCCCATATTTTCTGAGCCGTTTCATCTTTAAGAAACAAGCCTTTTTCGCTCACGTAGGCTTTACCGTACAGAGGTATATACATAGTCTTATTCACACTATTCACAAAATCACCGCCTTACAGAAATTGTACCACAGCAGACTTTGCAACGCAAGATAAAAACAATACCACCCCGACAGGCGCAAAAGAAAAATGCAGACACCCGAAAAAGCATCTGCATTTGTGTGTTTATAAAACGGAATAACTCCTCTAATTTATAAGAATCAACTTCTTATAAATACATAATAATTAGTATCATACCCGCCGTAACGGTAGTCGCCGCTTTTCCATTCGATTATCATATAAGCTGTTCCGTCAACTGTCCTTATTTCATACTCACAAGCTGACCAATTCCATTTTCTGAGAAGGAAATTTTTTGTCCAAGCTACAACATCCTCACCTTCAAAAACCGCATCCGCATATACGCATTTTGCCTTGCCGTCGGGGAAGAAATACAGCTCTTTAAAGTATAAATCCTCCGCTTCTTCACGCTCTCCGGGAAAATCTGCCTCATCCCACTCGGCACCCAGAAATGAATGAGATATCCATTTGCCGATTATTTTTTCATCATTTATAAAGGGCTTGTCAATATCATCCTTTCTTGCAATGTCCTCGGCTGAATATCTGTTGCTGTCCGCCTTTTTAAGGGACAGAAAAACGGGGCTTCCGCCTCTTGAGACCTCTGCTTCTCTGAGAGTTATCAGCATATATGTGCCGTCTTCCCTTTCTTCAATTTCATATTCACTGTATGAATTACCCGAAAGATAAGAATTGCTGATAAAATACCCCTTAGTCCAGCTGTAGCCCCAATACTGCTCACCGTCGGGGAGAAAATACAGATATTTTACATCTCCGCCGTAAAAGCCCGTATTATCACAGAAAATATTCTGAAGATAATCTTCCTTGACAGCAAAAACGCCTCTTACCTCCCATTTGCCTATGACATTTTCGTCATTTACAAAGGGGATTTCCCTATCCGTCTGCGGAGCTTCGTCTCCCAATTTTACAACCCTGCAGATTATTTCATCATCCTTGATTTCATATTGAGATATTCTCTGATAATCCGCTGATTTGATTTCAGTTTCGGCAACCGTACACAAATCGGCGGCATTGTCATCACGGCTTCGCTTTATAATTGCCTTGCCGTCTTTGTAAGTAATATCAATTCTAGTCATCATAAGTCTTGCCTCCTTAAGATTTTTAAGAGCATCAAGAAATTCACTTTCCTTCTGAGAGAAAATTGCCTCAATTTCCCTGTTTGTTTTTCTTCCGGAAATAATTTCTCTGATTTCCTGCAAGGAGAAGCCTGCTTTTTTCAAAGCATTGATTCTGTAAAAAGTAAGAATTTGTTCAGAGGCATAATATCTGTAACCCGAAAATTTATCCGTATATTGCGGCTCAAGAAGCTTTTCTCTGTCATAATGTCTGAGAACGGAAATTTTCGTTCCGCACATTTTCGCAAACTCTCCGATTTTCATAAGAACATTCTCCTTGCATAATCTAAGGTACCTTACAGGCATAGTATAAGCCTTAAGTTAGGGTGAGAGTCAAGATATAATCTGAAAAAAAATCAAAAATTCAAGCCACCCGACTTTTCGGATGGCTTTATATAGCAATATATTAAATATTAATTTATATAATCGAGCGAAGCACGCACCGACAAAAGCCTGCTTTTGCCTGTATAGCGAAGCGTGACATTATTTAATTCAACATTTATCTTTCTCCTGATGGACTCGAACCTGTGACCGATCAGAAATATAAGAACCTGCCTACGGCAGAACCTTGTTATTCGCTACGCTCATAATGTGTCGCTCACTTGCTTGGAGCGCTGCGTGATACTCCCTATTTCTTCCTACTCACCTACCGCCTTTTTCTTCCGCAGGAAGCGGCGGTAGCTGAGCCAGTTGACAGCCGCATACGGGCGGTTCACGTCCGATGTCACACGGTAAAGGTGCTGTGAGAGGTGCCAGGAAAAAAATAAAGGATACTCAAAAGAGTATCCTTTATTTCTGTGTTCGCACCCCGATTTTGAACCTCAAGTTCTAATCTACCAATGTCTTAAAATATACATTTCGTCTTTATCACATGGTGTCGACATCGCATTTAATGCATTGCTGTCTAAATTGTAGATACCTGAATACACTTCTTGAATTTCATCGTTCTCATCATAAGCCAAAAAGCAGTCAACCTCTTTATGCAAAGAAATCTCAACGGTATCACCATTAATATTGGTATATTTATTAATATATGATGCAACATATTCGTCTGCTTTTTGATATGCATTGTCAAAAGACTCAGCTTTGATTCTTAATATTTGCTCTTCATATAATACCTGAGGCATTTTACTGTTAACAACATATTTAAAAATCAATTTAACACCAAATATTTGACCATTCATAACCTCACCTCTATGACTTAATTATATACATTTTATATAATAAAAGTCAATAACTGCATCACAGGTTCGAGTCCTATTACTTCTAAAAAGGGTTCATCTGAACCAAAACTATAAATTTAAAGATAAAAATGAAGAAAACCCTTGAAAAATCAAGGTTTTTCATATGGGGATCAAATAAGGAACCTTATCTTGGCGCCTCAAGCAGGTGATTCCCCTGATAGGGGAAATGTCACGAAGTGACAAAAGGGTAATGGAGAGCAAAGCGAGCCGTAACTCGAACCTGTGACCGATCAGAAACATTGTCGCCTTGCTTCCCTTGGGCGGTTGCAAGGCTCTGTGTTTCTTCCTGCTCAGGCACTCCCTTTATCTGCCGCAGGCAGCGGGAGTGTCTGAGCCAGTTAACAGCCGCATACGGACGGTTAACTCAAGGTGGCATAGGTTCGAAGCACAAATTCAGACATAAAAAAATGCAGACACTCAAATGAGTATCTGCATTTTTTGGCGCCTCAAACAGGACTCGAACCTGTGACACCGCGGTTAACAGCCGCGTGCTCTACCGACTGAGCTATTAAGGCAAATCACCGGGGTATTCCCCAATGAAAAAAATGTCGGCGACGACCTATCTTCCCAGGCAGCTACCCGCCAAGTATTTTCGGCACGATTGAGCTTAACTACCGTGTTCGGGATGGGAACGGGTGGGACCTCAATGTTATAGACACCGACTATGATGTGCTATTCACACATACAATATATATCTAAAGCGTTTCCGCTATAGAACGAATTGGTGACCCGTACGAGATTCGAACTCGTGTTGCCGGCGTGAGAGGCCGGAGTCTTAGGCCACTTGACCAACGGGCCAAAAAAATGGTACACCTTCAGGGCCTCGAACCCTGGACACCCTGATTAAGAGTCAGGTGCTCTACCAACTGAGCTAAAGGTGCGTACAGGGGTTGAAACACACCCTCAAAACTGAACAATGAATATGAAGAAGAACCAAGTAAAGAGGTCAAGCCCTCGACCTATTAGTACTGCTTAACTGAATACATCACTGTACTTACATACGCAGCCTATCAACCTCGTAGTCTACAAGG
>JAZTWN010000053.1:0-15094 GCA_045635905.1 Acutalibacteraceae bacterium | reverse complement strand
GGCTCGAGTGTGTCTGCAAAGCGGCATTCCATAGGCTTCTCGTCGCCGAGAACAAGTGCCCTTAATTCCTCGCTGATCTCACCGGGAGCTCTGCCGTATTCGCCCTTTACATAAGCCTTGATTTCCTTTGAGATGTTCTTGTATCTGCCGACGAGAACGTTAGCAGTTGCCTGAACGCCTACCATCTGGCTCATGGGAGTAACAAGGGGAGGATAACCCATATCCTTTCTTACTCTGGGAGTTTCCTCAAGAACCTCCTGAAGCTTGTCAAGCTTGCCCTGAGCTGTAAGCTGTGCTACAAGGTTTGAAAGCATACCGCCGGGGATCTGATAGCCGAGAGCATCTGTGTCTGTTGCCATAACAACGGGATTGAGAAGACCGTCCTTGAGGCAGTCATTTCTGTAGGGTCTGAAGAAATCGTTGATCTTCTTAAGGCAGTCGAGGTCAAGACCTGTTTCGTAGCCGTACTGACGAAGAACGTATTCCATTGTTTCTGTTGCGGGCTGAGCTGTACCGCCAGAGAAGCAGGAGATAGCTGTATCGATAACGTCGCAGCCGGCTTCAACAGCCTTGAGGAGTGTCATGAAGCCGAGACCGGTTGTTGAGTGTGTGTGAAGAACAACGGGCATATCTGTTGCATCCTTGATAGCCTTAACGGTGTCGTAAGCCTCCTTGGGGCTCATGATACCTGCCATATCCTTGATGCAGATGGACTGAACGCCCATAGCCTTGAGGTCCTTAGCAGTCTTAACGTAGCTTGCAAGGTCGTGGATGGGGCTTAAGGTGTAGCAGATTGTACCCTGTACCTCTGCGCCGATCTTAAGAGCCTCGTCAACTGCAACCTCGATATTGCGAAGGTCGTTGAGCGCGTCGAAGATTCTGATAACGTTGATGCCGTTTTCAACGCTCTTCTTAACGAACATTCTTACAACGTCATCGGGATAGTGCTTATATCCGAGAAGATTCTGTCCGCGGAGAAGCATCTGAAGCTTTGTGTTGGGACATGCTGCTCTGATTTTTCTGAGTCTTTCCCAGGGATCCTCGTTGAGGTAACGAAGGCAAGAGTCAAACGTTGCGCCGCCCCAGCATTCAAGTGAATAGTAGCCTGCTTTGTCGAGAGTTTCAAGGATGGGCTTGAATTCTTCAAAGGGCATTCTTGTTGCAATAAGGGACTGATTTGCATCTCTGAGAATGGTTTCGGTAAACTTGATTTTCATTTCATTTCTCCTTATCTGTAAAATCAAAACTCCAATTTTTTCCAACGTACACTATATCACAAAATATCTCGCTATGCAAGCCTATTTTAAATATAATCTGTTATTTTTTTTAACGAAAAAACCTGATTCCCGGGGAATCAGGCTGTAAAAATCTGTTTTACTGTTTTTGCTCTTATTTCATCTCTTGCCGCTTCGGACAGCTTCTGTCCTGCAAGGACGTTTACCGTTGCAGGCTGCATTGAAACAAAAAGCCTTGCTATAAGCTCGGCATCGGCATCGACTATGCCGTAAAGAGAACCGAGGCGCACCCACGAAAGCAGCTCCATCATTTCATCACAGGACATAAGCACCGCATTTTTTATAAGACCTGCGCTACGGTTTATTCTGTCTTGAACGTTTATGTCGCTTACAAGCTTTTCTGCGGCATTTCTTTCCTTTGTTGCAATCTGAAGAGTGATGCTCTTGAGGTTTTCCAGGGCCTCCTGCTCGCTTATGCCCATTGTTACGGAGTTGCTTATGCGGAAAATGTCACCCTTTACGGATGCTCCGTCGCCGTAGGAGCCGCGGATTACGAAGCCCAGCTTTGAGGCGGTTGCGGAAAGCTTTTCCATAGCGCCTGTGCTTGAAAGAGCCGGCAGATGCATAAGCACCGACGCCTTCATTCCCGTGCCGATGTCCTTGGGATTCTGATTAAGAAAGCCCAGCTTGGGGTCAAAGGCATAGTGAAGCGCTTCACCGAGAAGCTTATCGTATTTTTCTGCCTCAGCGTATGCCTCAAGGGGCTCAAGACCTGTGCTGAAGCCCTGTATTCTTATGTGATCTCTTTCGCAGAGCATTATGCTTACTTTTTCGTTTTCGTCAAGAAGAAGCACTCTGCCCTCGGAATTTGAGGCAAATTCGGGGCTTATAAGATGCCTTTCGGCAAGGGAAATTGCCTCGTAGGGGTAAAGAGAGTTCATTGAAATTACGTTGAGGGGGCATCCCTTGTTACTTAAAATTCTGCATATACCCATATTAAGCTCCTGCTTCTGCAGGGCGTTGAGTCGAATGGGGAAGGGAAGGGAGTCTACGTTTCTTGAAAGGCGGACTCTTGTGGAGAGCACCGTATCCTGCTGTCTGTTCATATCGAGGCTCATCAGTTTTCCTCCTTCCTTACAAGGGCTCTTATTCTGTCGCGTATTACTGCGGCAGACTCAAAATCCTCGGCAGCTATTGCTTTTTCAAGCTCTGCCTTAAGGCGTGCAATTTCATTTTCGTTACTGCTGATGCCGTCGGACTTTTCGGGCAGTCGTCCCTTGTAAACGGCTCTGCCGTGAAGCTTTCCGAGAGTAGGGCGAAGCTTTTGGGAGAAGGTACGGTAGCAATCGGGACAGCCGGGAAGACCTGTTCTTGCAATATCCTCAAACGAGAAGCCGCAGGTTTCGCAGCGAAGCACACGGTTGCCTGTTCTTGCCGCACTGCTGCCTGAAATTGCGCCGAGCATCTCTCCGAAGGGTGAAAAGCCTGTTACGGCATCACGGACGCCGAGCGCGGATGCGCAGGCAGAGCACAGATGAATTTCCGCACTTTCTCCGCCGACTATTCTTTTTATATGCACACCTGCATCGTTTCGTTTACAGTTCTGACAAAGCATAAATATCCCCCGGGAATTTTGTACTTGTATTATTATAATATTTTCTTCGACGGTAGTCAATCTTAATTATGAAGGCTGTGCAGTTTATGATTAAACGGGAAAAATCTGCATATAATTTTTAAGTGAAAACAGGCTGCGGAGGGTTTTATGTTTATATTTTCTGGATTTTCGGGCAAGGCAAACGGAGCGCTTAACTGTGCGGTGAACTGTGCGGAGGATATGGGGCACACCTACGTCGGAAGTGAGCATATTCTTGCAGGGCTTCTCAAGGATACGGGCTGCGTGGCAGGGGTGATCCTCAACTCAAGAAAAATAACCTATACGGCGGTTGCAGAGGCGGTGAAGAGTACCGTGGGCGTGGGAAATCCCACTAAGCTTACGGAAAACGATATTACGCCGAAGGCAAGGAAAATCATAAAAACGGCAGGGCTTCTGTCCAGAAGCTCGGGCACGGTGCTTACGGGCACGGAGCATCTGCTTGCCGCAATTCTCAAGGAGCCTGCCTGCTTTGCGAACAGGCTGCTTGTGAAAATGGGTGCAGTACCCTCGGATATATACGGTGATATTACAAGAAGCCTGCCTGAAAATGCACCTGAGCAGAAAGGCACAAGGCAAAGGGAAAAGAGTCTTTCCCATTCACCATATCCCAACCTTTCAAGATACGGCAGAAATCTTACTCTTGCCGCGGGAATGGGCAAAACAGACCCTGTTACGGGAAGGGAAGCAGAGATTGACAGGGTTATAAAAATTCTGTGCCGACGGATGAAAAACAACCCCTGTCTTATAGGTGAGCCGGGGGTGGGTAAAACTGCCGTCGTGGAGGGTCTTGCCAACCGTATTGCAAGGGGGGATGTGCCCGATATTCTGAAAAGCTCCGAGGTTTTTTCTCTTGAGCTGACTGCTATGGTTGCGGGTGCGAAATACCGCGGAGATTTCGAGGAAAGAATTAAAAACGTAATTTCCGAGGTGATAAATGCAGGTAATATCATACTTTTTATCGACGAGATTCACAACCTTATGGGGGCAGGCTCGGCAGAGGGTGCGGTGGATGCCGCCAACATTCTGAAGCCGGTGCTCGCACGCGGTGAAGTCAAGCTTATCGGTGCTACCACAAACGAGGAATACCGCAGAAATATTGAGAAGGATTCGGCTCTTGAAAGGCGCTTCCAGACGGTAAGTGTTGAGGAGCCCGATATGGGTAAAACCGTTGATATACTTAAGAATCTGCGCCCTCGCTACGAGGCGTTTCACGGCGTTGAAATCACCGATGAGGCAATAGATGCGGCAGTGCGTCTGTCGGTGCGATATATACCCGACAGATTTCTTCCCGACAAGGCAATCGACCTTATAGACGAGGCGGCGGCAGGGGTGAAAATTGAGGGTGAGGCTATGTCGCCCGAGATGAAAAATACGGAAATGCTTGCAGAAAAAGCAGGCAAAAACAAGCTTGATGCGGTGAATAATCAGGATTTTGAGAAGGCGGCACGCTTCCGTGACGAGGAGAAGGAGCTTTACAGAAAACTGGCACAGATGAGGGCAAGGCTTTGCGAGGAGGAGCTTCCACGTCCGAGAGTGGAGGCAAAAAATATTGCGCAGGTGCTGAGCTTCTGGACAAAAATTCCCGTGGGAAGCATCAATGAAAGTGAGCGCGGAAGGCTTCGTGAGCTCGAGAAAATCCTGTCGGAAAAAATTATAGGTCAGCCCTCTGCAATAAGGGCTGTAAGCAACGCCGTAAGGAGGGGTAGGGCAGGTCTGCATTCCCCCGAAAGACCCGTGTGTACGCTTCTTTTCTGCGGCCCTACGGGAGTGGGAAAAACCGCACTTGCAAAGGAGCTTGCATCGGCGGTTTACGGCAGCCGTGATGCCCTTATAAGGCTTGATATGTCTGAGTTTTCAGAGAAGCACGCAGTGTCGCGGCTTATAGGCTCACCGCCCGGATATGCAGGCTTTGAGGAGGGCGGTCAGCTTATAAAAAAGATAAGAAAGCGCCCCTACAGTGTGTTGCTGCTTGACGAAATTGAGAAGGCTCATCCCGACATTTTCAACTTTCTTCTTCCTGTGCTCGAGGACGGGATTTTAACCGGCTCTGACGGTAAAACCGCCGACTGCAGAAGCCTTATTATCGTTATGACAACCAACGCAGGCGCAAAGAAAATCGGCAGTAACAGACGTGCGATGGGCTTTTATGAGGATAGTGAGGGCGCGGATTTTTCCGACATAAAAAAGGCGGTTGAGGCAGAGCTTAAAAGTATTTTTCCACCCGAATTTCAGGGAAGAATTGACGAGAGCATTATTTTTTCAAGGCTTACACAGGAGGACGTGCGAAGGATTGCGGAGGTTTTTCTCGGTGAGCTTTCCTGTCGCATCAGAGAGCAGGGCACTGAGCTTGTTTTCAGTCCTGAGGTGGCGGATTTTCTTGCTAAAAAGGGTGAATGCAGGGTGTACGGTGCAAGAAATCTCAGAAGCCTTATTACCTCGGAGATAGAAAATCCCGTGGCGTGTCTTCTTCTCGGAGAGAGTGTGCCCGAAAGACTCAGCTGCACGGTAACGGACGGAAAAATAGCTCTTTCACAGTAGGCTTTTATCCGTAAAGTCCGCATCGAAAAAATTTTTTGGTGAAAATCTCTATAAAGGTCGGAGAATATTGTTACAAAATCACCATATATAAAACAAAAAAAGAATATTGAAATAAATCTTAAAAAGTATTATAATAATTCCGTATCGATATGACCCGCAAAAAGGGCATAAATTTCAAGACGAAGGAGTTGTTAATTGATGCGTTTTAAGAAAGTTCTCAGTGTATTTCTTGCAGTACTTATGCTTTTCAGCGTAACGTCACTCGGTGTTACGGGTGTGGCAGCGGAAATAGACTACGACGCACAATACAGAATGCTCGCAGCGGCGCTCAAGAATGAGCACGTCCGTGACCTTACCAACTACACAGTTACAAACGAGAAGCTCGACGATGAAACCGAGGGCTTCAATCAGACAGCCAGAGGCTTTGCTTACGACCATAAGGTTGTAGCAAGAGATAACGACGAGGGTGACATTCTTGTTGCTTCAAACCGTTTCTTCTTTATAGCTGAAGGTCTTATGAGCTACAGATACGGCACAGGCTGCTACGATGCATCCACGCTTATCAGCTACGTAAGCGAAAAGCTGATGCCTCTTTTCAGCTCAGATGTGCTTTATGAGGATTTCTACGGAAACCGTTATTATCCCACTGCAGAAGAGGTTGATGCTTATAATGCCGCTGTTGCTGAAATTGAAGCAGCAGAAAGAGAGGTTGACAAGATTTCTCTTCCCGAATACGGCATCTATTTCATCCACAAGACTGAATGGGAATACTACAACGTTGAAAACATTCTCCGTTACTTTGTAGGTAACGTTATGAAAATCAACGTAGGTAACTGGTTCCATAAGTTCTCCTTCATCGTGCAGACCTCAGTCAGCACAATTCTTGAGGATGGCTCAGGTCTTCCTGATGAAAACATTATAATCAGAACTGCTGCTTATGAATTCAAGTATCAGGAATTCTACAACGAAAGCATGTCAAAGTCATACTTTTCATTTGTAGAGCCCTCAATTGAAAGAGTATGGGAAAGCTACGGCAGAGAATACGGCTTTGACCGTACCTCTGTAAATCTTGCAGGTTACGGTCAGCTTCTTACCGGCGGACAGGCTTCCGCTTATCTTATCAAGCAGGACGTAGACCGTGAAACAGGTGCCCTTCTTGCAAAGATTGACGAAGATTTCAACTATTTCCTTTACGACTATGACACCAAAAAGTGGGACGATGTTTTCGTTAACCTTTCCGACGCGGAAATTGAAAATCCCAGTGTATATGCAGACCTTCTTCTTTACGAGGATGAGGAAGGACAGGTAAACCGTGCAAAGCAGATTCTCGAGCACGCAAAGTACCTTACAGACAACCTTTCAAATAAGGCATTACAGTCTGTTTTCGGTGAAAAGCTTGGCAGCATGGTAACTCTTGCTTACCTTTTCAAGGAGGCAAAGCCCACCTATGCTACAGTTAACGACTACAGCGGAAAAACCTTCTCCGAAAAGCAGAACAACGCTATGGCAGACTCTGCTAACCCCTCAAGAATAATCATCGGTACAGACGGCGGCTATACTGCAAAGTATATTGCAACTGCTGACGTTATCGACGACATTATCTTTGATATCGACGCTCTTATTTCTCCCCGTGAGGATGAAAATGCAGTTAACGATAAGTACATCGCTAACCGCGTTGCATCAGTTATTAACTCTTTCCTTGATATCGGTGATCTTCTCGGACTTGAAAACGTTGCATCATACGACACGCTTGAGGAGCTTGTTGGTCTTGCTGTAAGTGAGCTTCTGTTCACAGACGATATTGTCAACATGCTTGTTGAGCTGCTCTATCCTATGATTGTTGACCTTCTTCAGGATGCACTCGGTGGTATCGACGTTATCGGTGGTGTGGCTGTTAACCTTGTTGAAGATATTATTGAAAACAACGGTCTTGCTATTTATCCCAATACTCTCGGCGGACTTCTGACAGACCGCTTCGGTAACAAGTATGCAAATGCTGCACAGATTCTTAAGAATGCCGGTGAAAACTGGGCAAACGTTAATTTTGCAGCTCTTTCATGGGGTGTTTCCGATACTCCCGTTGAAAGCAGAGCAGACGCCTTCCTTGAGGCTGCCTGTGCAGGTCTTTCAGGCTTTACAAACCTTCTCGTATGCTTCCTTTGCGGTAATGCAGATTATTCCAATAAGGACAGACAGGATATCGACGGTGCAAAGTTCGGTAAGCTTTACGATATCGAGCTTGTCGGCGGTCTTGCATGGCTTCACTCACAGGGTCTTTACACAAAGCTCTTTATTCCGCTTTACAGAGTTTTAGGTCTTGAGGAGCATGAGTTCCTTTCATCAAAGGCTTTCGAGCAGGCTTGCGATAAGAATACAAGCTCTGTTCTTGAAAATGCGCTTCGTCCCATTATTGACTGGGTTATGAATCACGTTGCAAAGCGCCCCATTGAAACAGTAATGAAGCTTGTTCCTAACCTTGTTCATTTCCTTTCAAGAAAGGGAACAACACCTCTCTCAAAGGAAGGTGACTGGGCTAAGCCCAGCTTCGCAACTGACCAGGAGGGAAGCCACGAGGGCTTTGCTGATCTTCAGACCTACAGCCTTCTTGACATTCTTGACCACGTTTATCTTTCAATCGTCGGCAGTACGCTTCTCTTCGGTGCAAACCTTTATACAACGTCTATTGCCGGTCTTATCGGTGACGGTACTCTCGGAATGCTCGACTCGCTTAACTCGCTTCTGAATGAGATTATTTCCTTCGGATATAAGGTAGGCGAGGGCTCACCGCAGGTAGTTGCATACAGTGACGGTAACGGAAACGTTGTACCGATTGCTTATGAGGACTATGCGCTGTATCCCGATAAATATGCAGGCTACGTATATCCCGAGATTGTTTATTATTCAAACGCTGATTTCACAGTATTCAGTCTTACCGAAACTGAGGAATGCACAGAAATGCACGAGGACCGCGTATATGACGAGGAGCCCTTCTACATTCCTGCAATTCCCGAGGCAAAGCTTCTTTCCTGCGGTACTCCCAATCAGTATAACACTCTTACTATTGAGAATCCCGGTCAGGTATTCAAGTTCCTTCTCCGCTTCGTGCTTTCAGCAGTAGGCTACAAGTATACCGCAGAGGATGACTTCACAAGTCTTCCCACTGTTATCGAGTGTCTTGGTCTTGATATGGACAGCGAGCTCTTCCTCGGTCTTACACTCGGCGACATCATCACAAACGTAATGCTTCACCCTGACGAAGCACTCTGCGCACTCTTAGAGCTCTTCCACACAGGTGAGGTTGGTAATCTTTACGTTGTTACCGGCTACAATGAAAACGGCAAGCCCATAGTTGGCAAGGGTCAGACCTATACGTACCCCGTATCCAATATTGAATACTACGAGGAAACTCTTCTTAATCCCAGAATCAATCCTACCTTTACATACGGTACTGAGGTAAAATATTCACAGTACTGGACAAAGGAAACTGCGGACGATTTCATCGCAAGCCTTACTCCTCTTGCTGAGGATGTGCTTATTATGCTCGGTCTTGAGGGTGTTGAGGACGGTCTTGGTGCCTTCCTTGAAAACCTTCTTAACGACCTTGCCTTCAACGATGACATCGTTAATATGCTCTTCAATCTTATCTATCAGCTTATTGCAGACCTTGCAGGCGGCAGCTTTGATATTGAAGGTCTTCTCTGGTCAGTATTCGACGTTTCCTTCGATACTGCAGATATTGCAATTGCACTTGATAAGATGCTCGGCTACACATCTCCTGCTTCTGCTGCTATCAGAAATGCAAAAAGCTGGGCAGAAATCTTTGAAACAGTAGAGCTTGATCCCGAAACAAATGAGCCTGTTGTAGATCCCGAAACAGGTGAGGTTTCAATGGTTCTCGAGGACGTAGAGCTCAAATGGGGTATCACTCCTGACATCAAGGAAATTATCGTTGGCGAAGACGGTGAGGAAACCATCGTATACGAGGAGCTTGCTCTTTGCGAGCAGAACGGTGTTTCCCGTGCAGATGCATTACTCCGTTCACTTTCGGCTCTTCTTTCACCTGCAGCCTTTGTTCTTAAGTTCTTATTTATGGATCAGAACCTCAGCGTTCTCGGTCTTGTAAATCTTCCCGGCTATGCAGGCTATCAGTACGCATTCATCGGTCTTCTTGAAGCACTTTCCTGTCCCGACATTCTTACCTATGAGGACTACTTCAAGGCTTCTCTTGATCCTGACTGCGGTGATGCAAACGTTATTTACTATCTGTTTGCTCCCTTACTCGGTCTTGTTGAAAAGGTATATGCTGATCCTCTCAACACAGTGCTCAGCCTTATTCCCAACCTGTTGTTCTTCATCTCAATCGGTGGCTTCAACGACCTTGTAAACAACCTCGTTCACTTTGCATACGTTCTTCTTGATATGCTCAAGCCTATTGTTAACGGCTACGACCTTGTAGGCGGTCTTCTTGCAAACATTGAAATCTCGGGCATGTCACTTAACCTTTCACTTCCTCTCGATATCGACTTCAACTCACTTATCAGTGACCTTTTAGGCTCTCTCTTAGGTGACACTCTTACAATTGAAGGTGTTTCACTTCACCTTCCCTACATCGACCTTTATACTCTTTGTGTAGGTACTCTTGAAGGCTTCAGCTCTGCAGAAAGCAGAACCACCGTGCATCTTAACGCTGCAGGCGGCGGTGAGCTTCTCACAGCTCTTTTAAGAATTGTATTTGAAGTTCTCTTCATGGATGAAAACCACAAGGCGCTCAGCCAGATTATTGCAAACCTTGCAGAGGAAGGCAGACTTGACGCATACGACGAGGAAACCTTATACCTTGTTATAAACGGTCTTATCGGTCTTATCGAGGAATATGAGGTGCTTGACGTTATCCTTATGGCGGTTTATCTGCTTGTTTCAAACCTCGTTCCTATTGCAGATACACTTGCTCCCAAGTTCAAGGAAAACAATATGACCATCACAGACCTTATCGACTCAGCAAGCGATATGGATCTGTTTATGGAAAAGCTCGGACTTCTTCTCGGTGACAACAAGGAGGAAATCCCCGGAACGGTTGATGACGGAAAGGCAGCTATGTCGCTTCTTGATAAAATCAAGGCGTTCTTTGAAAAGATTAAGATCTTCTTCCAGCAGCTTTTCTCATTCTGATTTACTGAATAATCAGACCGTAGTGCTGAAAAAACAAAAGCAGGGCAGCACGTGCCCTGCTTTTGCGGTTTAAGGAGTATATATTATGAAAAAAATAATAAGTATAGCATTATCTCTTGCGATGCTTTTCTCGCTTGCTGCTCCTGCCCTTGCAGCAGAAAAGCCCTGTGATTGCGGCTTCAATCCCGTAATTTACGTTGCAGCTCTCGGCAGCGGAACTGTTTATGAAAACTACGGAACAGAGGACGAAAAGGCTCTTTTCCGTCCCGAAACAGGTCCTCTTGTTGAAGAGGCAGTTTCCGTTATTCTTCCCGTAATTCCTGCTCTTTTAGCAGGTGACTATGATACCTTCGGCGATGCTCTTATAGGCTTTGTGAATTCAGCCTTCGGTGCACTTGCTCTTGACGGCGACGGAAATTCAAAGGAAAACGTTTATGCTCCCGAGGAGGTTCCCACAAGCTCCGAGCACGGTATTGAGCATTCCTTCTATTTCGGCTACGATTTCCGTCTTGACCCCTACGAGCACGCAGACAGACTCAATGAATGCATTCAGATTATGAAGGATCTTACAGGTCACGACAAGGTTCAGCTCAAGGCTTCAAGCATGGGCGGCGTTGTTACAATGGCATATCTTGAAAGATACGGTACTGATGACCTTGAAACAGTTATCTTCCAGAACAGCCCCATTCACGGCACTGCCGTTGCAGGTGAATTATACACCGGCAAGTTTGAAATAAACAAGGACGCACTTGTAAACTATGCGCTTGATGCTATTCCTGCACTTGAGCAGGATTTCCTTCAGGCTTTCCTTTACGGTCTTGCAACCGCTCTTGACGATATGGGCGTATGGACAGTGCTTCTTTCACTTATCGACCCCATTGTTGAAAATCTTATCGACAGAGTATACGATGAGGCACTTATTCCTATCTTCGGCTCTCTTCCCGGCATCTGGAGCTTCGTTCCCCATGAGTATTATGAGGATGCAAAGAAGATGATGGTGGATGAGCAGACTCAGGCAGGTCTTATTGAAAAGCTTGACGCATACCACTATGGCGTTCAGGTAAAGGCGGCTGATATTCTCAAAGCAGCAAACAAGGAAATCAAAATCTACAACGTTGTAGGCTATGATATTCAGCGCACACCCCTTGTTTCCGCTTATATGAACACCTCCGACGGCACGGTTGACACAAAGTATGCTTCCGTAGGCGCAATTACTGCAGACATCAGAAGCACCTTTGACAGTGACTACACTCAGAAAATTGACGACGGTCACAACCACGTTTCGGGCGACCTTATGATTGACGCTTCAACCTGCGCACTTCCCGAGCAGACCTGGTTTATCAAGGATATGCTTCACTGCACAACCCACGAGGGTCACGATAAGCTTTATGAGCTTATGCTTACAAGCGAGGAACAGTTCTACGTTGATACCTACGAGCAGTATCCTCAGTTTATGCAGAATAACATTCCCGACCAGACCTTTGATAAGGTTGAAAATCTTTCTGCAACCGATATGTTTATGAAGCAGCCCAATTTCACAAATTTTGTGAAGATGCTCCGCTCATATATCGACCTTTTCAAGAGCTTTATCAGAAATCTTTTTGCATAATCAGCGCAACAAAAAAGGCATAGGAGAGAAATCTCTTATGCCTTTATTTTTTTGTTGTCTTTATTCTGTTGCCTCTTCGGTCACTGCCTCGTCTGCAGGAGCTTCACCCGCTTCGTCACGGTGATTTGCTTCCCATACGTTGAGATATTTGTCAAGCAGTATCTCACCCTCGGTGTTGATAGTCTTCATCTTAATCAGGTCGTTTGTAAGGGTAATGCTTGATGCCGCCCAGCCCTCGGGATATTTTCCGCAGGCGCCGAATGCAAGAAGCTCCTTTTCAAAAATCTTGCTTGCGTGGTGGTGACCGCCTACGATAAGCTGGAATTCAAGCTCCTTGAGGGGAGTCATCCAGTTCTTGCCGAAATGGTCGTCAATGTTGGGCATGTGGCTGAAAACAAGCTTGTATTTTCCCTCAAGCTCTTCCTTTTCAAGGCTCTCGAGCCAGCTGTACTGCTTTTCTCTGTAGCTTGCAAAATCAACAAGACCGCTGTATTCCTTGTGGTCGTCCTCCTTGTCCTCACCGGGGTCAAGAACAACTGCCGTAAGTCCGCCGAATTTAAAGGTGAAATAAAGCTCACCTGTTTCGGTGGGGAAATACTGAAGCATCTGCGAAGCGTATTCGCCGCGGGCTTCGTGGTTGCCTCTTGCGTATACTACAGGGATTTCGCCCTTTGAAAGAATAGCGGTATCAGTAAGCACGTGGTTTGTAAAGCGGCTCTTGTTGCCGAAATCGGAGGTGTTGTCACCGAGCATCACAAGCATATCGAAATCCTCTGTAAAGAAGGATGCCGCCTCCTGCATTTCGTCCTGCATATTGTGCACGTCTGTGATTGTAAGAATACTGATGTTGTCTTCCTTTTCTTCACCGCGGAAGCTTATGGGGTCGCTTTCAACGCTTCTGCCCTTTATTGCAGTGTAGCCGAGCTTATATGCTACAAACTGTGAGCCTACAACGTATGTATTGCCGCGAAGCTCGTCCTTGGGAACGGAAATGCTGTGGATGGTATCGTGGGTTGAAATAGTACCCGAGGTGCTGTCCCATATAATTTTCTCTTCGCCGTCAACTGTGTATTTTACGTAACCGCTGCCCTTTAAGGAGGTTGCAAAAATTATGCAATATTCATCTCCGCCTACCTCGAAAACAGAGGGCTGAACCGTAATTTCCTGAGGGATTATGAAGAGTGAAAGGAATACTCCAAGAGCAAGCACCAAAAGTGCTCCCAGTGCTGAGCCGACTGTCAGCAGAATTTTCTTATACATATTTTATTCTCCTTGTGATTTATGTCTTTATGCTATCATAATACGCAGTTTCAGTCAATAAATTTATTATTGTTTACATATTTTATACCTTATTATTATATAACATTATTATTGAATTTCAATTTCGCTTGTGCTATATTATAATTGTGAAATTTTGGCAGTCTTCTGACTGCTTTTTACAGAAAGGACGATAAAACCTATGGCTGAAAACAGACTTATCGGTGATTACCCCGTAATTGGTATCCGCCCCTGTATTGACGGAAGAAGAGGACCTCTCGACGTAAGAGGCTCACTTGAAGAGCAGACAATGAACATGGCAAAAACTGCCGCAAAGCTCATTTCTGATAACCTTAAGTATTCAAACGGCGAGCCTGTAAAGGTTGTTATTGCCGATACAACAATCGGTCGTGTGGCAGAGGCTGCTGCCTGCGCTGCAAAGTTCAAGAAGGAAGGCGTAGATATTACTCTTTCCGTTACTCCCTGTTGGTGCTACGGCTCCGAAACAATGGATATGGATCCTATGACAATCAAGGGCGTTTGGGGCTTCAATGCTACTGAAAGACCCGGTGCAGTTTACCTTGCATCAGTTCTTGCTACTCACGCTCAGAAGGGTCTTCCCGCATTCGGCATCTACGGTCACGACGTTCAGGATGCAGACGATACATCAGTACCCGCTGACGTTCAGGAAAAGCTTCTCCGCTTCGCACGTGCTGCAGTTGCTGCTGCGTCAATGAGAGGCAAGTCCTACCTTCAGATCGGCTCAATCTGTATGGGTATCGGCGGCTCTTCAATCAGCCCCGAATTCATCGAGGAATACCTCGGTATGCGTGTTGAATCAGTTGACGAGGTAGAAATTATCAGACGAATGTCTGAAAACATCTATGACGAGGCTGAATATCAGAAGGCTCTCGCATGGACAAAGGCAAAGTGCAAGGAAGGCTTCGACAAGAACCCCGAGTTCGTAAGAAAGTCCCGCGAGCAGAAGGATGCAGACTGGGAATTCGTTGTTAAGATGATGGTTATCATCAAGGACCTTATGAACGGCAATCCCAATCTTCCTGCAGGCTGCGAGGAAGAGGCAGTAGGTCACAACGCTATTGCTGCAGGCTTCCAGGGTCAGAGACAGTGGACAGACTTCTATCCCAACTGTGATTTCGGTGAAGCTCTTTGCAACACCTCATTTGACTGGAACGGCGCAAGAGAGCCCTACATCCTTGCAACAGAAAACGACGTTCTCAACTCAATTTCAATGCTCTTTATGAAGCTTCTTACAAACCGTGCTCAGATGTTTGCTGACGTTCGTACCTTCTGGAGCGACTCTGCTGTAAAGAGAGTTACAGGCTACGAAATCGAAGGCAAGGCAAAGGAAGCAGGCGGCTTTATACACCTTATCAACTCAGGTGCTTGTTGTCTTGACGCTTGCGGTGAGGTTAAGGATGAAAACGGTAATCCCGTTATGAAGCCCTGGTATGAGGTAACAGAGGAAGACATCGATAAGATGCTTGCTGCTACTGAATGGGCACCTGCAGACAACGGCTATTTCAGAGGCGGCGGATATTCCTCACGCTTCCTTACACGTGCTGAAATGCCCTGCACAATGATCAGAATCAACCTTGTAAAGGGTCTCGG
>JAZTWN010000052.1:0-17038 GCA_045635905.1 Acutalibacteraceae bacterium | reverse complement strand
CTTACAGCTGACCTCGTAGAAGCTACAATGGGTCCCGTAAGACAGGCAATTTCCGATTCAGGTCTTAAAATTTCAGAAATTGATAAAATCCTTATGGTTGGCGGTTCTTCAAGAATTCCCGCTGTTCAGGAAGCAATCAAGGCATTCACAGGCAAGGAGCCCTTCAAGGGCATCAACCCCGATGAATGTGTAGCAGTAGGTGCTGCTCTTCAGGCAGGTGTTCTCGGCGGCGACGTACAGGGTCTTCTTCTCCTTGACGTTACACCCCTTTCACTCGGTATTGAAACTCTCGGCGGTGTTTGCACAAAGATTATTGAAAGAAATACAACAATCCCCACAAAGAAGAGTCAGATTTTCTCAACTGCAGCAGACAATCAGTCCTCAGTTCAGGTTCACGTTCTTCAGGGTGAAAGAGAATTTGCTAAGGATAACAAGACTCTCGGTATGTTTATGCTCGACGGTATTCTTCCTGCAAGACGCGGTGTTCCTCAGATTGAGGTAACCTTCGACATCGACGCAAACGGTATCGTTCACGTATCCGCAAAGGACCTCGGCACAGGCAAGGAACAGGCTATCTCCATCACAGCTTCCTCAAATATGAGCAAGGAAGACATCGAAAAGGCAGTCAGAGAAGCAGAGCAGTTTGCTGAAGAGGATAAGAAGCGCAAGGAAGAGCTTGACATCAAGAATAACGCTCACCAGATGGTATATCAGTGCGAAAAGATGCTCTCCGAAAGCGGCGACAAGCTTGAGGACGGCGACAAGGCTAACATCAACGCAGCAGTAGATGCTCTTAAGGAAGCACTCAAGGGTGAGGACTACAATCTTATCAAGTCCCGTCAGGAGGAGCTTACAAAGGTATTCTATGAAATTTCCGAAAAGCTCTATAAGGCTGCTGCTCCCGAGCAGGGTGCTCCCGACTTCGGTGCAGGCGCAGGCTTCCAGGGCGGTGCTGCAGATGCAGGCGCTTCAGGTGAAGACGGCTACTACGATGCATCCTACACAGACGTTTAAGCTTTAATTTCACAGGCTGCGGAAGACGCTGCGTTTTCCGCGGCCGAACGTACTTATATATAAAGGGTATTTGTTATGGCAGATAAACGAGATTACTATGAGGTCCTGGGTGTCAGCAAGGGCGCCTCGGACGATGAAATAAAAAAAGCCTACAGAAAAATGGCAAAGCAGTATCATCCCGACTTAAACCCCGGAAACGCAGAGGCAGAGGCAAAGTTCAAGGAATGTAACGAGGCCTATGAGGTGCTTTCCGATGCGGAAAAGAAGGCAAAGTATGACCGCTTCGGCCACGCAGGCGTTGACCCCAACTACGGCGCGGGGGGAGGCGGCTTCGGTGGCGGCTTCGGCGGTATGGACTTTGATATGGGTGATATCTTCTCATCCATTTTCGGTGGCGGCTTCGGCGGCGGCTTCGGCGGCGGTCAGAGGCATAATCCCAATGCTCCCCAGCGCGGCGGTGATATTCAGACAAATATCACAATTTCCTTTGAGGAGGCTGCAAAGGGCTGCAGAAAAACTGTTGAGGTAAACCGTATTGAGGTCTGCGACGGCTGCTCCGGCTCGGGCGCGGCAGCAGGCTCAACTGCACAGACCTGCTCTGCCTGCGGCGGCTCAGGATCTGTTACAACCCAGCAGAGAACAATTTTAGGTGTTATGCAGACTCAGAAGCCTTGTCCCACCTGTGGCGGTAAGGGTACTATAATTCCCAATCCCTGCAGAAAGTGTAACGGTCAGGGCAGAGTAAGACGCGCTTCAAAGGTTGAGGTAAACATTCCTGCGGGTATTGACGACAGACAGGCAATTTCCGTTCGCTCACAGGGTAATAAGGGAGTAAACGGCGGTCCTGCAGGCGACCTTCGCGTGGGTGTCAATGTAAGAAATCATCCCTACTTTGAGCGTGACGGCTACAACGTATGGTATCAGGCAAACATAAGCTTTGTTCAGGCGGCTCTCGGCTGCGAGCTTGTAGTGCCCACTCTTGACGGTGACGTTAAATATACCGTTCCCGCAGGCACACAGCCCGGTGACGTATTCAAGCTTAAGGACAGAGGTATTCAGAATCTCAACGGCAGATCCCGCGGCGACCAGCTGGTGAGAGTTGAGGTTGTTGTTCCCAAGAAGCTCTCGGAAAAACAAAGGGAGCTTTTAAGACAGTTTGAAGCCGATCTTAACCCCGGAAATGTAAATTCCCTGAATGAAGACAAGGGCAAGGGCCTTTTTGGTAAAAAGAAAAAATAACCTGAAATAAAAAATCAAGACCATAAGCGGCATTTGTTCCGTTTACGGTCTTTTTTTTGTTAAAATTTAAAGGAATTTTCATCAAAGAACTTTTTATAGGCTTTCACGCTTTCAAGCTCTGTCCATTTTGAAATTTTTACGGGATTTGAATCTATGTCGTAAATCCTTGCCCCTTTAAGTGACAGCAGGAAAGGGGAGTGGGTGGAAATAATGAACTGACAGCCGTGATGTCTTACCGAGTCTTCAAGGAAATATTTCAATTCAAGCTGATTCATAGGTGAAAGGCTGTTTTCGGGCTCGTCAAGAATATAAAGTGCATTGTCGTGAATTGCATCAACGAAAAGTGACAGGGCACTTTCGCCGTTCGAGCGCTCCGTGACATTTCTCATAAGTCTGGAACGGATATACTGTGACTGACTTATGTTCTTGTCTCTTGCCTCACGAACCTGCTTCCATCGGTCGTAATCGTCAATTCCGTGAAGCTGTGTGTCCGTGCCTCCGCTTCTGAGCTCTACCCATTCGTTTATAATTGAATCCCTTTTTGTGTCAATTCCGCTGTTTATTCTTCTGATATCAAGCACCCGTTCAAAAACGTCGTCACTTGTAATAACACGACTGTCGGGTGATATTCTGTCTTCAAGTGTAAATTTACAAAGAGATGCATAGTCATCAAAAAAATCGGTTCGGTTATAGGGAGAATCCCTCTTTATTTTGAGCCTTTCGGCAATGGTATTAAGAATTGTGCTTTTTCCGCTGCCGTTATTACCGCAGAAAATTGTAATATCACCGAATTCAATTTCATCGGGTAAGCCTCTTCCGGAAAACAGTCCGAAGGGATATTTTGATGTGTAGCAGGTCAGCACATTTTTCCCCGTCTTCGGAAATAAATAAGCAAATTCCTCATCCTCAGTGGGAAAGCTGAAAGTTTCAAGATAAATCATAAAAGCACCTCTCAAATTTTCTCGCTTTTATTATAACACCCTTTAAGTCCCATAAAAGGGACTTTCTTCAAAAAAGTTCTTTATTTTGCTTTGTCACACTCTGTCACTTGCGGTATTTTTTCCGTATTTCACAGGAGGAGCTTATCGGAGGAAAAACGGAAAAAACTGATATTCTGATAACAAAAAAAGGACTGCCGCCCGAAAGGGTAGCAGTCCTGAATTGCTTTTTGCGGAATTATTCTTCGTCGTCGAGCTCTGTGTAAGCTTCGAGGATTGTGCCGCAGTTGGGACACTCGAAGGTCTTGCCCTCTTCAAAAGCGGATTCATCAATGAAGATTGTTTCGTGACAGTTGGAGCATTCGATTTCGTATTCGTACTCATCGCAGTCGAAATCGTCGCAGCCTTCGCAATCGCCGCAGTCACCGAAGCAGTAATCGTCATCATCCCAATCTTCATCTTCATCGTCAAAGAAATCGCCTTCGTAAACGAACTCCTCAAGATTTTCAAGGTCTTCGTCAATAGCGTCAATCTGATCGCAGTTGTCGGAAACTGTAAGTGCAAGGTCCTCAAGAACATCTGCCATAGCAGCAAAAATCTTGCCTTCCTTTGTAGTCTTGTCGATGTCAAGACCGTCCATAAGACCCTTGAGGTATGCAACCTTTTCTGTAATATTCATAATAAAAACTCCTTATATTTATTTTACAAAAAGGCGGCCGCTATTATGCAGCCGCTGATTTTGTTAATTATGCACGGCCGAGGTATTCACCTGTACGTGTATCAATCTGAATCATTTCGCCTTCTTCAATGAAGAGGGGAACCTTAACCATAGCACCTGTTTCAACAGTAGCGGGCTTAAGTGTGTTTGTTGCTGTGTCACCCTTGAAGCCGGGCTCTGTTTCAGTAACCTGAAGGTCAACAAAGTTGGGAGGCTCAACGCCGAATACCTTGCCCTTATAGGAAAGAACGCGGCAAACCATGTTTTCCTTAACGAACTTGAAGTTGTCGTCAAGCTCGGAAGCGCCTACGGGGATCATATCGTAGGTTTCGGGATCCATAAAGTAGTAAAGATGGCCGTCGTTGTAGGAATATTCACATTCCTTTCTCTCAACGAAGGCTGTGGGGAACTTGTCTGTGGGGGAGAAGGTCTTTTCAACAACGCTGCCCTGAATAACGTTTCTGATCTTTGTACGAACGAAAGCAGCACCCTTACCGGGCTTTACGTGCTGGAATTCAACGATCTGCCAAACTCCGCCTTCCATTTCAAATGTAACGCCGTTTCTGAAATCGCCGGCTGATACCATAAATATCAATCCTTTCTCGGTAATATGTGTATTTACTTGACTATAATATATTATTTTTTCTGTTTTTGCAAGTACCTTGACAAATATTTTCTGTATATATGATAAAAATTACGCTTTTTTTACAGAATTATAAGCTCCTTGGGGCAGCTTGTGAGGTTAACAGAGCCGTTTTCGGTGATAACCGCCATATCCTCGATTCTGACACCGAATTCACCGGGAAGGTAAATTCCGGGCTCAACGGTCACAACGTGACCTGCTCTGAGGGTGTGAGGAGCCTTGGGGGAAAGACGGGGGGATTCGTGAATCTCAACGCCTACGCCGTGGCCCAGACCGTGACCAAAGTATTTTCCGTAGCCTGCATCCTCAATAACTTTTCTTGCTGCGGCATCCGCCTCCCGGCCTGTGATGCCGTCGCGAAGCACTTCGAGTCCCTTAAGCTGTGCCTCAAGAACGGTGTTGTAAACCTCGCGCATCTTGTCTGAAGGCTCGCCGAGGCATACTGTTCTTGTCATATCCGAATGATACCCGTCAACCACAGCACCGTAGTCGAGAGTGATAAAATCGCCCTTTTTTACCTTATAGTCACCGGGCACGCCGTGAGGCATTGAGGAATTTGCGCCTGCAACCGCAATTGTTTCAAATGAGAGAGCATCGGCACCGTGAGAGAGCATATAAAAATCAAGCTCAAGTGAAATCTGCTTTTCGGTCATACCCTCTTTGATGAAGCCGATGATATGCTCGAAGGCATCCTCTGCAATTTTCTGTGCAGCCTTGATTTTCTCAATTTCGCAGTCTTCCTTGACGATTCTTATTTCCTCGATTGCATCAGCAAGCACACCGGTGGTTACGAATTCAACCTCGGGAAGCTTATTTTTTATGTCATCAAACTCTGCAAGTGTCATTCTGTGGTTTTCAATTGCAACCTTTTTTACTCCGTCGCGCTTGAATATTTCGGTGAGCTTTTCATATAAATTAGTAGAGTCGACAACGTATGCCTCACCGATACATTTTGCCGCAGCCTCGGTATAGCGGCTGTCAGTATAGAAAAGTGCCTTTCCGCCCCACACTAAAAGTGCGCCGTCGGAGGACGGAAAGCCTGTGAAATATCTTCTGTTTTCCTCTGAAAGGATGATTGCGGCATCGGCTGCCGATGAAATTTTATCCCAGAGCTTATCTGTACCGAACATCATATCTTATCACCTAAACCTTTACTTTCGAGATATAATTTTTCCTTTTTTCTTATAGAAATGAAATAGGGGAAGAGAACAACCTCTCTTGCCTTATATTTTACTCTTACGGAAATTGCACCTGCGTTGTTAGCACCCTGCACGTCCGTAAAAAGCTGGTCGCCTATCATAACGAATTCGGCAAGCCCTACGCCGCCTGCCATTTCGCACGCTCTGTCGAAGCAGGCTCTTTCGGGCTTATTGGCATCCGAAATATAGGGGAGTCCCATTTTCTTTGCAATAAGCCTTGCTCTTATTTCATAAGTATTTGTGACGATAACAACGGGAATGCCTGCCTTTTTCATATCGGAAAGCCATTTTTTCACACCCTTAAAAAGCTGAAGAGTGCTGTCATAAACCGTGGTGTTATCAAGATCTATTCCTACTGCCTTACCGCCCATTTTTTTAATGTCCTCGGGGGTAATGTCCGTAATACTGTCATAAAAATATTTAGGGATTGAGTTTGAATTTATACTCGTGTCCTTCATAATTCTCCTTAAAAACAATGACGGACCTTTGTTAAGGCCCGCCTGTTCGATACGATTATTTGAATTTGCGCTTACGAGCAGCTTCTGACTTTTTCTTTCTCTTTACAGAGGGTTTCTCGTAATGCTCTCTCTTACGTACTTCCTGGATAACACCGTCACGAGATGTCTGACGCTTAAATCTTCTGAGTGCGCTGTCAAGAGATTCATTTTCTTTAACTTTTACCTGACTCATTCTATTCCCTCCCTCCGCATTCTGCGTGGGTAATCTGCATTAATTCTTTGACATTATACAACAGTACTCTCATACTGTCAATATGTTTTTTTGACCTTTTTTTGTAATTTTTTGTTCTTTTTTAATTTTTTCCGTCGGGAGGGTTTTTATGGGTATTCTGTCGATTGTTTTACTGTCCTCGGGAGTGGCGGTTTTTATGTTCGGAATGCTTCTTATAAAGCAGACGCTCGGTGACAGCTTCGGTGAAAGGAGCGAAAAAATGCTCAGCCGCTTCACCTCGGGAAGGGTATCCTCTCTGCTCACGGGTACTGCCGTCACGGCTCTTTTACAGTCCTCCTCAGCCGTCAGCGTGCTGACCGCCGCCTTTGCCGACAAGGGTGCAATCTCCCTTTACACCGCAATGTGGCTTATTGTGGGTGCAAATCTCGGCACAACCTTTACGGGGCTGCTTACCGCGGTGTCCTTTGCGGACGCAGCACCCCTTGCCTGTGTTATCGGAGTGGCACTTATTATGCTTTCAAAGGGCAAAAGAGCACGTCTTGCAGGATATTTTTTTGCAGGCTTCGGACTTCTTTTTGTGGGTATGGGAATGATGGAGGCTGCGGCTGAGGACATCAGAAAAAGCGTTGTGATATACGAGATTTTAAGAAAAAGCTCCTCGCCCCTTACGGGTCTTCTTACAGGAAGCCTTTTTACTGCACTTATTCAGTCCTCCTCGGCGGTGACGGCACTTTTACAGTCTATGGCAGAGGATGAAATAATCGGCATTTCTCAGGCGTTTTATATAATTCTTGGCGCAAATATCGGTACCTGTGCTACCTGTCTTATTGCATCAAGGGGACTCGGCACAGCGGCACGCTCGGTCGCGCTTATTCACGTGCTGTATAATCTTTCGGGCTCACTGCTTTTTGTTTTTCTTGCCGAAATTTTTCCTGTTGCAGAAATTGCCCTGAGGCTGTTTCCGGGTGACGTGAAAATGCAGATAGGCTTCCTCAACGTATTCTTTAACGGTGTATCGGCGCTGTTTATGCTGCTTTTACCCGTAACGGAAGGCACGTTCCGGAAAAAAGAGTCTGAAAATCGCCATTTACATTTGCGATTTGATATGGTAAAATGACAGAGAATAATTTTTCCGGGGGAATAATAATGAAAAAGATTCTTTCTGTTATTTTAAGCATGCTTATTGTAATGTCAGCGCTTTTCACCGCTAATGCCGCTCAGGTACAGACTGCAGACGAAGACGCAGCCGCACCTGTGATTGAGCAGGTTGAGGGCGATTATCCCGTAATCGTAGTGCGCGGTATGAATTTTGCAGGCGGTCTTCAGTATGACAGAGGTACCGAGAATGCCGTTCCCGTAAACGTAAAGTTTGACGCAGGCGTGCTTTTCAAGTATCTTACAAAGACCTTCGCAACACTTATCACAACCTTCAGCATGGACGCTGCCGTATCCGTTATCTGCGAATACGTAGTAACACTTTTTGCTGATTATCCCTGTGATGAAAACGGCAACTCCGTTCACGAAAATATTTCCGCTGAATGGTATCCCGAGGCAGTAGCTGCTTATCCCGAAATTGCAGATACGGGCTACTCCGATGAAATCAGCCTTGCAGCATCTCTTGCAGCTCGCTACGGTGCAGAAAACGTTTACTATTTCGTATACGACTGGCGTCTTGATCCTATGGACAATGCAGACCTTCTCAACACAACCGTGCAGAAGGCACTTGCTGACCACGGCACCGACAAGGTAGACATCATCTGCTGCAGCATGGGCGGCAGCATCACAATGGCTTACCTTGCAGAATACGGCTATGAAAATATCGATACCGTTATTTCAAATACGTCCGTAATGTTCGGTACAGATATCATTACCGACCTTTTCAGAGGTAAGGTATGCTTTGATGCAGATACCCTTGATACCTTTGTTGCCGCAAACGTTCCCGCGCTTTCAGGTCTTATTCATTTCGGCAATATCACAGGCGGTCTTGACGTGCTTTGTAAAATTGTAAATAACTTTGCAAAGAAATATGAGGAAAAAATCTATAACGAAACACTCATTCCTACCTTTGCAACTCTTCCCGGCTTCTGGTCAATGATGAAGGCTGAATATTATGAAGAGGCAAGAAGCTTTATCTTTGAGGGCAAGGAGGATCAGTATGCAGGTCTTCTTACAAGACTTGACGCATACTACGAAACAGTAGGCTCACAGCGAGAAAATATTCTTAATGCTGCTCTTGAGGGCGGTATGAAGCTTGCTGTTGTTGCAGCCTACAACACTCCCATCGCACCCGTTTACGAGCACGCAAAGTATCACTCCGACGGTGTTGTTGAAACTGCTCCCATGTCGGGCGGTGCTCTTGTTTCCGTTATCGGCGAGGAGCTTCCTGCCGAGCAGCTTACAGGCGATGCAAAGTATATTTCCGCAGACAAGTGCATCAATGCAAACACCTGTCTTTACAAGGACTACACCTGGTTTGTAAAGGATGCGGCACACGTTTTCGGCCTTTACGGCTCCGACTGCGTGCTCTTCCTTTGTGCGCTTCTTGAGGCAGACTCACAGCCCGATATCAATACCTTTACACAGTATCCTCAGTTTATGCAAAGCGGTGCTGACGAATCACTTGCTCCCTTAGTGTAAGATATGGACAGAACAGTATTACTTAATGACAAAACGTATATAATAAACGGCGGAGGGCTCTTCAGAAGAAAGAGCTTTCTTCCCTTTGAAAGCAGTGCCTCCTTTACCGTTGAAAAAAAATTCATCTGCCCCAAGCAGGTGAATGATACCGTAAAAATCTTCTTCAGGGGCACGGTGACTCCCTACAGGGTATTTGCCGATAAAACGCTTATAAATCCTGAAAAGGATGCGGACGGAAACACAGTTTACGACGTTACCGCGGCTCTGAAAACAGGCAAAATCCGCCTCAAGGCATATTTCGGCGCAGGCAGGGTTGACGGCTTTTATTTCGACGTGAAAAGAAATTACGGAAAAACAGAATAAAATTGAATATTATGTCAATGCTTTCCTTGAACGAACTATTCACTCAGGGGGATTTCTATGACCTTAAAGTCAGTTCTCGGAAGGTATGACAGAAAATTGAGAAGGTACTGTAAAAGGCAGCTATCATCGGACAAAAACAGTGATGCCGCCCTTGTTATTCTTGAGAATATATCCGTGCTTTCTTCTGCGATAAATTCGGCAAGGGGCTTTTTATCCCGTTATGGTGATGAGGGTCTTTTGCCGTTATTTTTTACCTGCAGAAAATTTCTGCTGCGTGATACCGCAGTAAGCGCAGAGGGGATTATTGCGTATTTTTCCGCCCTTCGTCTGCCTGTGCTTCAGTGTGAGGCCTTGCCGTATCTTCTTTTTGCCGCAGGCGCAGGTCTTGTGTGCGAATGCCTTACCGGGGAGAATAAGAAGGAAATACTGGCTGCCCTCGACGTGCTTACAAGGCTTCGCGATACGGATTTTTCAGCGGTGCTTAAGGGCATCTGCAGGGTGGACAAATATCTCCGTGAGGACCCGGCAGGTGTATATGAAAAAATGACAGAGGATAGCCGCAGAATATACCGCCTTGCCGTAAAAAGGGCAGCCGAGAAAGATAAAATAAGTGAAATTCAATTTGTAAAGAAAGCCCTTGAGGAGGCGCGCAGTGAAAACAGGCACGTAGGCTTCTGTCTTCCCGTTTCCTCCGTAAAAAAGGGCGCAGGTGCGGTGTTTGTTGCATTTCAGTGGGTACTGAGTGCCGTCATAGGTATATTTTCTGTAATTTGCACGGGGGAGGTTTTTATATTTTTTGTGCTCACCCCCGTTATTTATTACGCAATAAGGCCGTTTGCCGACAGACTTTCACTGAAGCTTTTTCCGCCCCGTGAGCTTTTGTCCCTTGAGCCTGAGGCAGTGGCGAACGTGCCGCTTCTTATCTGTGTGTGCACGATGCTTGCTGATAAGAAGGACTGTGAGGAGCTTTATTTCCACCTTAAAAGGCTGAGATTCAGCACTGCGAATAAAAATGCAGGGGTAGTGCTTTTATGTGACAGAAAAAATTCCTTCGTCCCCGAAAGGACAGAGGATGATGCGGAGCTTGATGCGGTAAAAAGCACTGTGGACAGGCTTAACCGTGATTTCGGCGGAGGCTTTTCGCTTTTTGTCCGTGACAGGGTTTTTAGCGTTACAGAGAATGAATATACGGGCTTTGAGCGTAAGCGCGGTGCAATCTGCGAGCTTTGCAGGTACGTAAAAAACGGTGAAATAAACAGCTTCGGAGTGATTCACGGCGATATAAGAGGTGTAAGGGCTGCAGGGCTTATGCTGACGCTTGACGGTGATACCGAGGTGGCATTCGACACTCCCGACCGCCTGCTTGCCGCGGCTCTTCATCCGCTCAACCGACCCCGTTATTCTGAAAAGGCAAGAAGAATCACGTCAGGCTACGGAATAATCTCTCCCCGTATTGAGGTATCCCTTGAGGCTTCTTCAAAAAGCCTTTTTTCAAGGCTTCACACAGTCGGCGGCGGTGTGGCTTATGCAAAGGGTGCCGGGGAGCGCCATTTCAATCTTTTCGGTGAAGCCGTGTTCTGCGGCAAGGGTCTTATTGATATTGATGCCTTTTATAAGGTTGCCTGCGACCGCTTTGACGAGGGCAGAATTTTAAGCCACGACGTGCTTGAGGGTGCGGTGCTAAGAACAGGCTATTCGGCAGTAAGCGAGGTCTGCGAGTCCTTTCCATCAACCCTTGCAGGCTATTATTCACGGCTTCACAGATGGATAAGAGGAGATATTCAGAATATGAAATATCTTTTTTGTCCCTTGGGGGAAGGCGGCTTCGCGCCCCGTATATCAGCCTTCGGAGGCTATGCCGTTGCAGAAAACCTTCTGTCAGCCTCCGCCCCTGCAGTTGCCTTTATGCTGATTGTGCTTTGCTGTATATTTTCTTCCTCCGAGGCGCTTTTTGTGTTTACTTTATCGGTGCTGAGCGTTATTTCCTGCGGGCTTTGCGAGCTTTTAAGCGCCCTTGCAGAATGGGGGCATTCCGCTTTTTCTCAACGGTATGCCTGCGGCAGTCTGACATCTGCGCAAAGAGGTCTTCTGAGGGCATTATCCGCGTTGGCCCTGCTGGGCGCAGAGGCATTTATAAGGGCGGATGCGGTCTGCCGTGCCGCATTCAGATGCATATTCTCCAAGAAGCGGCTGCTTCAGTGGAAAACTGCCGCCGCAGCCGACTCGGGGCAGGGCAAAGAGCCGTTTTTTTTCTCTTCCGTCACTGCATTATACGGCTTGCTTCTGCTTTTTTCGGGGCATGCTTTCACTGCTCTTACGGGTGCTGCGGTGCTTGTGTCGGTGCCGTTTATAATAAAAAGCAGCAGGGGAAAAGGTCACTCCGAAAAAGCAGAGCCTGATGTAAATCAGCGTAAAATTCTTATGAGATATATTGCCGATGCGTGGCGGTTTTTCAGTGAAAACGTTACGGAAAAGGAGCATTTTCTGCCACCCGATAACGTGTGGGAGCAGCCTGCAGACAAGAAGACCTCAAGGACCTCTCCGACCAATATCGGGCTTTATCTTACAAGCGTGCTGGCGGTGTATGACGTGGGTATCATAGATGCACGTGAGGTTCTTTTAAGAGTGAACAAAACCCTTGATACGCTTGATGCTCTGCCGAAATATAAGGGTCAGCTTTATAACTGGTACGATACGGAAAGGGCAGAGCCTGTGAAGCCCTGCTACGTGTCGGCGGTGGACTGCGGAAATTTCCTTGTGTGCCTTACTGCCCTAAAGGAGGGGCTTCGTGAAATAGACGGGGGCGAGGACACTGCCTCCAGGATAGAAAAAATCCTTTCCGACAGTGACCTTTCCTTTTTTGCCGACAAAAGACGCAGTCTTTTCAGAATAGGCTTCGATACCGAAAAAAACGAGCTTACCCCATCGTGCTACGACCTTTATATGAGTGAGGCAAGAATGGGCACTTTTTTTGCCGTTGCAAGAAGACAGGTGGATGTAAGCTACTGGGAAAATCTCGGAAGAGCTGCCGTTAAGGTCGGAAATCACGTTACCCCCGGCTCGTGGTCGGGCACTATGTTCGAATATTTTATGCCTGCCTTGTTTCTTCATTATCCTGCCTGCTCCTTCGGCGGTGAGGGGCTTCGCGTAAGCCTTGAGGCGCAACGGCGCGCGGCAGAAAAATACGGCATACCCTACGGCTTCTCCGAGAGCTGCTTCTACGATGAGGGCTTGCCTGAAAAATACGGCTACAAGGCGCTTGGTGCTGATGAAACGGGTCTTAAGCCTGATATGAAGGAGCTTCCCGTGGTGTCGCCGTATTCCTCCTTTTTGTCCCTCTTGACAGGCGGCAGGGAGGTGTTTTCCAATCTTGCGTGGCTTGAAAGGCTCGGTGTGTACGGAAAATACGGCTTTTACGAGGCGGCGGATTTCTGTGGCGGCGCGAAAAATCCGCGTATCATCAGGTGCTTTATGGCGCATCACACGGGGATGAGCATTGTTGCCGCGGTGAATTTTCTTTGTGACGGAATTTTTGTGAAGCGCTTTATGCGTGACAGGTATACGGATAACGCAAGAGGGCTGCTTTATGAAAAATTACCCGATTTTCCGCACAAAGATGATAAACTTGTAAAAAAATGCAGGAAAAAATTATAATATAATATATTGCATATTGCATTTTACTTTTCTGTATGATAATATAAAGTGATTAATTATGAATCGAGGAATGATTATGTCCTGTTGTAAGCATACACCCTGTATCATTCTTCCCGGTATCGGTCAGTCAAAGGTCGAGCTTGTGAACAGTCAGGGTGAGAAAATAAAAATGGCATGGCCCCTCGACGTTGAGGGTGAGCAGGTTCTCGGTGAGCTTAAAATGCCCCTTGCCAAAATGATGCTCTTAAGAAGAGATGCAGGCTTTTCCGATAAGGTTTACTCGGTAGTAAAGGATATTGCAGAGCCTATTGCTACTCTCCCCGACGGCACAATGAAAAATCCTCTCAGAGTTGTGTCCTATCCTCAGTCAGTGGCTGAATGCACACCCGACGAGAGAAGATATATCTACAAAATGGTTCCCCTTCAGAAGTTAAGTGAGCGCATAGGCGAAGAGAATCTGTTCTTCTTCTCCTACAACTCCTTCGGGGATACATACGAAATTGCACGTGAGCTCAGCGACTTTATTGATATGGTCAAGGAGAAAACGGGAAGCGACAAGGTAAATCTTGTGCCCGTAAGCCTGGGCGGTGCTCTTTCAACAGTATATTTCAGACTTTTCCGTCACAAGAAGGACGTAAAGCGCGTTATGTATTTCGTTGCAGCGCTTGGCGGAAGCCACCTTATTGCCGACGTAATGGAAAAGAATATAAAGCCCGAAAACGGACTTGCCATGATTGAGATGCTCTGTGACAAGGAAACTGCAGACAAGGCAGGCTCCTTCCTGAAGCTTCTGCCCAAGGGCGTTTTCGAAACCACTATAAACAAGGCTCTTGACGCAATAAACGAAAGCGTGCTTGCAAATTCAATGTCAATGTGGGGAATTATTCCTCCCGACAGATATGAAGCCCTCAGGGACAGATATCTTAACGGTGAAAAGCACAGGGCGCTGAGAGAAAAGGCAGACGACTTTTATAATTTCCGTCTTCAGTTCCCCTCGGTTGTAAGGGAGCTTGAGTCAGAGGGCGTTGAGTTTTTTGCAATCTGCGGCTACGGACTTCAGTTTTTAGCTCTTTCAGGCAGCGACAAAATGAGCACCGACTCTATTATTCACATTTCATCAACCGCCTACGGCGCAAGAAGCGCAGAGCTTGGTGAAACACTCACCGATTTCCCCGAGGAGGGAAGACAGTGCAAGAATCCCGACCACAATCATCTGTCACCCGATAAGACGGTGGATGCGGCATACGGACTCTGGCCCGAAACCACCTGGTACTATTATCAGCAAAGACACGACGACACGGCTTACAATGATAACGCACTTGGCGTTGCCGCTCGCGTTCTTTCCGATGACGGCTTCAAGGATATTTATTCCGACCCTGAGTTCCCTCAGTTCGGATTTGCACAGGATAACAGAAAGTAAGGAGAACAGAATATGGCTTTTATGAATCGTAAAAAGAAGTATTCACCCGAACCCTTTGAACAGGAAGAGGGCGTTATGAACGAAGGCTATGAGGAAGCCTACGAGGAGGAATACGAGGAAGAGTATTCCGAGCCCGTAAGAAGAAACGACTATGCCTTCAAGGTAAGAAATCTTACCAAGGATTATGACGGAAATATCGTGCTTGATAATATTTCCTTTGACATTCCCTCAGGAAAAATCGTAGGTCTTTTAGGTCCTAACGGCTGCGGTAAGACCACACTTATGAAGATTCTTTCGGGCCTTATCCACGACTATACCGGTATGGTAAAGGTTGACGGCAGACCCATAGGCATCGGCTCAAAGGCTCACGTTGCATACCTTCCCGACTGTACCTTCTTCCCCGGTAGATTCCGTACAATCGACTGCATCAATTACTACGGTGATTTCTTCGAGGATTTCGACAAGGTAAAGGCAATCGAATTTGCCGCACGCTTCGGTCTTGACCTCAATCAGAAGGTAAAGACAATGTCAAAGGGTATGAAGGAAAAGCTTCAGCTTCTCGTTGTTATGTCAAGAAGCGCAGACATCTACCTTCTCGACGAGCCCTTAGGCGGTGTTGACCCTGCTGCAAGAAGCGTTATTCTTGATATCATTATGAGTAACTACAAGGAAAATGCTACTGTTGTTCTTTCAACTCACCTTGTGAATGACCTTGAACACAGTTTTGACCATATTCTTATGCTCGGTCACGGCTCAATTCTTGTTAATACGGGAATTGAAACTCTTCGCTCAACAGGCAAGAGCGTTGAAGAAATATTCAAGGAGGTTATCGGTGATGCTTGGGAAGTTGACTAAAAATTCATTCAAGGCAAATATGAGCTCGGTTTCGAACGTATATCTTGCCATGGGCATTATTGCAGTTATAATGCTCGGTCTTTTGTTTATTGACTGGACAAAGTGGGGCGACACAGGTATAGGCCTCGGTCTTGTTATCAAAATTGTTTCATCCTCTGCTTTATGCCTTACCGCTGCAATCGGTATCATAATGACCGTCGCAGGCGTTGTAGGGGAATATCAGAGAAATATGTTCGGTGCTGAGGGTCACCTTACAATGACTCTTCCCGTAAGAAGCAGTACACTTCTTCTTTCAAAGTGGATTTCAGGCTCCTTCTGGGTAATCGTAAGCTACCTTGTGCTCTGCCTTTGTGCCTTCGGCTCCTTCATCTACATAGTAAAGCATTCCGTAGACATCGTTCAGGGCAATGATATGTACTATTCCGTATATGAGCTCGTTGTTGAGATGGTTGAGCAGCTTTGCTATTCAGCCGGCATCGCAACTCCCTCAATCGCAGTGCTTTTAAGCCTTGCATCAATCTATGCCTTTGACGGTGCTATAAGAATTATCGTATTCGTGCTTCTTGTTTTCTTTGCAATCACTCTTTCACACTGCCGTCCCTTCCACAAGACCGGCAAGGCAGGCAAGATTCTCTATTTCTTCGGCGCCTTCCTTGGTGTGAACGTGTTCTCAAGCATGATTACAAAGTTTATCAAGATTTATATAATCATATCTGAAACTGCATATACCTTCACTCTTTCCGAGGCAGAGGTTGCTGCAGCATGGGACTTAGGCTTCGGTGCATACGCTGTTACAAACCTCTACTGTACTGCAATTGCAGCAGTATTCGTGTTCCTTGTAACAACTGTTCTTATTGACAGACACGTAAACGTTTCCTGATTCCTTATCTTACAAGGTGTGGTGCTTTTATGGATCTTCGGATAATTGATATAACAAAGGACCTTATTACAACCGAGCCGTATCCCGGTGACCCTGCTCCGGAGCTCAGCGTATTTGCTTCAATTGCAGGCGGTGACAGCTGTAATCTTGCAAGGCTTTACACCACTCTTCATTGCGGAACCCACGCAGACGCCCCCCTTCATTTCATTGAAAACGGAAAGACCATAAATTCCGTGCCCCTCGGGAAATTTCTCGGAGAGTGCCGCGTAATTGAGGTTGATACGGAAATGATTACAGGGGAGTACGTGGACAAGCATTTCCCCAAGGGTACGAAAAGAGTGCTTATCAAAAGCGGCGGCAAGGCATATTTTGAGAAAACAGGCGCTGAGGAGGCGGCTTATCTCGGATATGAGCTTATCGGTACGGATTCAAACTCCATAGGCTCGGCTGCCGACCAGATAAATCCCCACAGAGCAATCCTTTCCGAGGATATTGCGGTGCTCGAAAATCTTGATCTTTCCGCTGTTGCCCCCGGACAGTATTTTCTTGTGGCGCTTCCCGTGAAGATAAACGGGGTTGAGGCTGCTCCCGTAAGAGCCGTGCTTCTTGACGGCTACGTATTCTGGAGCAACTGACTTTTACAAGGTTTTTACAAAATGTTATCAAAAGTGGTAATATGCTTTGTATATTTTAATAATTGCTAATTTTTTAACAATGTTGTAAAATATACAAGGTGAAATAAATCAGGCAAAAAACTAAAACGTATATAAAGGAGTATTTCAAATGAG
>JAZTWN010000051.1:0-14217 GCA_045635905.1 Acutalibacteraceae bacterium | reverse complement strand
AAAGGTTTGTTCTTGAAGTTTATTCGTTACTCAAAAACGGAGGAGCTGCCGAATTTAAAGAATTTTCAGAGCGGCTGTTTTTGTGGTCAGGAAAATTAATTGAGGGTTAAATATGAATGTGCTTAAATTCGTTTTACTTGAAAACACCGAAGACAATGAGCTTGAAATATTGAAGGATAATTACTCAAAGCCTTCTGTTGAACGCTTTGTTGAAATCAATAAAGAAAAATTCTGGAGTTATGTAACAGAAACTGAAAACGTTTACTTTTATAAGGTTTATAATGAGAATACCTTGTCAGGAACCGTTCAGTGCGAAATTTATAACAGAATTTTATACCTCGCAATAGTTGTTTTTCCCGATTATCAGAATAAGGGAATAGGTACGGATATTATAAAATTTGTGCTTGACGGCAGAACGGGGCTTGATTTCAAAGAAATTCAGGTATCAATAGACGAGAAAAATACCGCTTCAATGAAGCTTTTTATGAATTCGGGTTTTATTGAAACAGGGAAGGACGGAGAGCTTATTGATTTGCAATATATAATGTAATATTTTATTAAAATATTTATAAATATATATTGACAAATTGACTTCTTTCTATTATAATACCTTATGCACTGAGGAGCGGATAGCTTCCGTTGCATAATATGCGCTTCTAGCTCAGCTGGATAGAGCAACTGCCTTCTAAGCAGTAGGCCAGGGGTTCGAGTCCCTTGAAGCGCGCCACAGAGAGATAACACTTGTGTTATCTCTCTTTTTTTATTGCATTTTAATTGTGTTGATGTATAATTATTGCAGGAGGCGATTATATGGGCTACAGATTTATGTGCTATCCCGGCGGTGTACGTAAGGCGGTTACGTTCAGTTATGACGATGGCTGCAGGGATGATTTAAGACTTGAGGAAATATTCAATAAATACGGAATGAAGGGTACCTTTAATCTTAACAGCTCCCGTCTTGCGAGGGGTGAGGATTTAACCGTTGATGATGCTAAGAAATTTCTTGCTGAGGGACACGAGGTTGCCGTCCACGGTAAGAATCACAGGGCAAACGGTATAGTAGGCACTGCTGAGGGTATAAAGGACGTGCTTGAGTGCCGAGAGGAGCTTGAGGAGTTTTTCGGACGTCTTATCCGCGGTATGGCATATCCCGATACGGGTATTACCAATTTTGCAAACGGCACCTCATATAATGACGTAAAGTCATATCTGCACCAGCTCGGAATCGTTTATGCAAGAACTCTGGGAGGAGATAATGACTTATTTTTATTGCCGACAGACTGGTATGCGTGGATGCCCACGGCACATCACGATAATCCTGAGATCTTTACCTATATTGATGAGTTTTTAAGCCTTGACCTTGAAACCAATTACAGTGCTCTTCGCCATCCGCGTCTATTATATATATGGGGTCACGCATACGAATTTTCCTGTAATAACAACTGGGAGCATATAGAGAAAATCTGTGAATCTCTCGGCGGCAGGGAAGACGTGTGGTATGCTACGAATATAGAAATTTATGAATACGTAAATGCCTATAATTCCCTTATTTGGTCCGCAAACGGCAAAAAGGTATATAATCCCACCTTGCTTGACGTGTGGTTTATTGAGGAAAATAAGCGCTATCTCGTGCCTTCGGGTGAAACGATTATTAAGGATTAATTATTATAAATAAAAGCAGGAGATACGTTTGACGTATCTCCTGTGTTTATTGTTCAATCAGAACGTATTTTTACTGTGCTGCTGCCTTTTTTTCTCTTATTGCGTTACACAGGTTTTCAGCCATATTTGCTCTGTAAAACTGTGCAAGAAGTGCCGCACATTTTTCACCGGTGATATCAATGGAATTCATAAACCAGTGAATAATAATGTTTCTTATGCCGCCGAACGTATAGTACATATGGCAGATATACTCTGTGGTATCTTCATCGGGGAATATTGCTTCAATTTCGTGGGCAAACTTTTCTTCGCAAAGGGAGATGATTCTCATAATGAGCTTTTCGCCGTGGGATGATGTGAGGAACAGCTTGTAGTAATTTTTGTTCTTTTCGAGGAACTGAATTCCGAAATTGATTGCTTCGGTGGGGTCAAGGATTATATTGTCGATGCCGATATTATCAAAGGCTTCACCGATTGCTTCGACGATATTCGATAGAATTGCAGAGTAAAGATCATAAACATCAAGATAATGGGCATAAAACGTGCCGCGGGAGATGTTTGCTCGTTCAACGATATCCGTAACGGTAATCTTTGCCATATCCTTCTCATTGAGAAGCTCGGCAAATGCCTGCTTTATGAGATGTCTTGAACGGGCGGCATTTTTATGTGACGATTTCTTACCTGCTGCCATTCTGATTCTCCTTATTTTTTCTTGGAATATTTTGTTTTGTAGATAACGCGCATAAGGGTACATTCAAGGGGATTGATGTACTTGTCCTCTCTGCCGTAGCTTGAAGCTGCAACGAATGACTTACAGCCCTTTTCAGCAACGAGCTTTACTGCCTCAGCCTCTTCCATTGAAGAGCCTACACAAACTGCACCGTTGTGCTTGATCATAAGAGCGTCACGGTGCTTCATCTTCTTTACTGCCTTTTTAGCAGACTTAAGACGGTTATTTGTGTTGTATTCGGCAGTCTTGAGGGATACGCCTACAATCTGAGCAAAGTCGTCAAGGAAGGGCTTTATTGTAAGACCTGTCTTTGAAAGCTCAAGAGTTGCGGTTTCCTTTGAGTGAACAATTGCGTTTACGTCTTTTCTCTTTTTATAGATTTCAGTGTGAAGCTCTGTGAAGGCAGGGTAGTCTGCGCTCTTGTCGAGAGGCTTGCCTGTGTCGAGGTCAATCATAATTGCATCACCGCCGTCTACGGGCTTCATTTCGAGAACACCGTAAAGTCTTTCGGAGTTGTATGCCGGGATTTCCTCAGTGCTGGTTTCCTGCTGGAGTGTGCCTGAAATATATTCGCAAAGAGAAGCGAAGGTATCTATTGTTCTGCCTGTAAGCTGTCTGTATCTTTCAAGGAAGATTTCCTTACAAGCCTCTTCAAGCTGATTTGCAACGTTAAATGCGTCGTCAAGGTCAGTACCCATACATACGGCACCGTGGTGCTTCATAAGAACAGCCTTTGACTGTGAGCGCTTTACTGCGCTTGTAACACCCTCTCTGAGAGTGCCTGTGCCGGGAAGACCGTAGTCAGCAAGGGGCACGTGCTTGCCGATTATTTCAGCGCTTTTGCCTTCAAGATGGTTGATGTCATAGCCTGAAAGACCTGCAAGGGAAGCCATTGTCTGATGGGTATGGATAACGAAATTGATGTTGCTTCTTAATTTATAGCATGCTGCGTGAACACCCTTTTCGGATGAGGGCTTTACGTCGCCCTCATAGGAAAGGTCGTCAATTTTAACAAGAACAATGTCATCGGGAGTAAGGCTCTGATAATCTCTTCCGCTGGGAGTGATTACAAATGAGTCTTCATCAATACGGCAGCTTACGTTGCCCCAGGTGCGCTGGATAAGTCCTCTTTCGCACAGGAGCTTGCCTGCCTTGATGACATCAAGTTTTGCCTGCATTAAATCCATTGTATTGTCACCTCAGTGATAATTTAGAAAAATCAGTCTTCCTTAACTGTGATGTTTGCAAATACGCGGTCGAAGCGTGCAAGTGCATCATCAATGTCAGCCTCAGTGTAAGCAGCACTTGTGTAAAGACGGCTGCCTGCAAGAGTAACAAGACCTTCTGCCATATAAGCAGCGCCCATGTGGGTCATTTCCTTCTTTCTGATGTCTGTCTGCTTAAGAACGCCGGGAATTGTCCAGGGCTTGTTCCAGTTGATTGAGAACTGAAGAGTACCAACAGTTTCAAGATGGCAGATTGAACCCTGGTTGAATGCTACGAAGGGAAGGTGACGCTTTGCGATGATTTCCTGAAGACCCTTTGTGATTCTGTCACCGAGCTCACCGGCTCTCTGGCAAGCATTGGTTCTGTCCATTTCTTCAAGAGTGAAGTAGCCTGCTGCACAGGAAAGGGGGTTAGCGGAAAGTGTACCGCCGCAGAATGCCTTCTTGATCTTAACTGCACCGTCAAGACCTGCACCGAGATACTTCATGTATTCTCTCTTACCGCCGACACCGCCTGCACCGGGATAGCCGCCTGCGATTACCTTACCGAAGATTGTAAGGTCGGGGGATACGCCGAAGTAGCCCTGAGCACCTGCCATACCTACACGGAAGCCTGTAACAACCTCATCGAATACGAGGAGAGCACCGTACTTACGGCAGAGTCTTTCTACGCCCTTGCAGAAATCCTTGTCAACGGGACGTGAGCCGCTTTCGGGACCGAGGGGCTCAAGATATACAGCAGCAGTGCCGCCGCGGAGAAGGTTCTTTCTGAGAACTTTTTCAAGTGAATCGAGGTCACCGGGGAAGAATTCCTGTGTATCTCTCATAAGTCTTGCAGGAACACCGTTAGCCTGTGTTGACTTTGTTCCGGGGATACGGATGCCGTAGCCGAGCTGATCTGACCAGCCGTGGTATGCGCCGCCCATCTTAACGATGTTCTTGTTCTTTGTTGCAAGACGTGCGATACGGGCTGCTACCATACAAGCCTCAGTACCTGACTGAAGCATACGGAACATATCAACTGTTTCTACGCAGTCGGAAATCTTCTTTGCAATTTTGTATTCAAATTCATGGAAAAGACCGGTTGAGGGACCGCAGGTGTTAAGAAGGTCTATTACCTGCTCGCGTACGCATTCGGGGTTTGAACCGAGTACTGTGGGACCGCCTGCCTGAAGGAAATCGTAGTATTCGTTGCCGTCAATGTCGTAAAGCTTGCAGCCTGAAGCTGCTGTGAAAACGAGGGGGAAGGGATAGTTGAATGCAAGGTTGTGCTGAACACCGCCGGGGATGATCTTCTTAGCTTCATCAATCATTGATTTTGAAGTTGTGCACTTTTTTTCAAAATACTCTTCCTCATATTTTTTGAGTGCATCGGGAGCGATTGTGTAAACGGGCTTGCTGATAAGCTCGTCGAGCTGCTTGTTAACGGCAGCTGCATCGGGGTACTGTGATATTGCAAAGCGAGTATCCATAATTTTCAGATCCTTTCTTTTGTATATAAGTTCAAAATAAATATTAACATAAAAACACGTCAAAAACAAGTACAATAAATGCCGAATATGTACTTAATTTTAATATTTAATACATATTATGTATCATAAACGCTTTTGTGGTTGATTTCAAAGCCTTGTCCGCCTGTTGTGAGCACGCCGTAATATCCCTTGTATGCACAGCCCGGATTGAACAGGGTAACGCCCTCGATAACCTCCTTGTGGGGGATGTGGGTATGCCCGAAAAGAGCAAGAGTACATTCCTGCTCGAGTGCTGTATAGTAAAGCCTTGTGAGCCCGTATTTTACGTCGAGCAGATGTCCGTGGCAGGCATAGAACTTAAGCTTTCCGATGTATGATATCACTCTCGGCACGGCATCGTGGCAGTAGAAATCGTTGTTTCCTTTGATGCTGTATACGGGGATTTTTCCCGTATATTCAGTAAGATGAGCAAGGTCACCTGCTCCGTCGCCGAGATGAATTATGCAATCCGCGTTTCTTTCGCGGCTGAAAATTTTTTCGAGAATTTCCGAATTTCCGTGGGAATCCGATACGATGATAGCTTTCATTAATAAACCTCTGTTTCCTTGCATATTTTATATTGAACAACAATCGTAAAGGGGTGCTTTTTATGAAGCAGAATGATATTGATTCTCTTTTTTCTGCGGCTAAAAGCGGCAACAAAAGACAGATGTCCGAGGCAGGGAATGCCGCTATGGAAAAGCTGAGTGACGAGCAGAAAAAAGCTGTTGAAAGGGCTATGTCCGACCCTGAGTATCTGCGCACGCTTCTGTCATCGCAGAGAGCACAGGATATAATAAGCAGGCTGAAGGGAGAAAAAACGTGATGGATATTTCTTCTCTTCTTTCATCCTTGTCTGCCGACGACGTTGAAAAGCTCAGGGCTACCGCTCAGCAGTTTTTCGGAGCAGGGACACAGCCGTCAGCCGAGGCGACAGGTGCACCCACTGAGGAGGATAAGCCGTCCTCCGGTGTGTTCGCTCCCGGGCTGCCCTTTGACCCGAAGCTTATTTCGGGTGTTGCAAAATTTTCACAGGTGATGAATGAAAATGACGAAAAAAGTGCATTCATAACGGCACTGAAGCCGCTTCTCAGCGAGAGCAGAAGAAAAAAGGCTGATGACGCCGTGATGATGCTGAGGTTTTTCAGGATTATAAATCTTATGCAGGAGAGCGGCAGATGAGTGACTACACATATCAGGATATTATGCGTATGCAGGGCGAAGCAAAAAAGCGGGTGCTTGAAATGCACCGTCGCTCGAGGGATGCAGCCGAAAGCTTCAACGGGAAGAGTACTGCACCTGAGAAAAAAGAGGAAGCAAAAGAGCCCGAGCTTCCGCGGATTCCCCGCGCCATAAGCTATCCTGCGGAGCTTCAGAATCACACGAGAGCACGACAGGGGGGTGTGCGTCAGCCTGCCGCGGCAGGCTTTGATATAAGGCGCACTCTGAAATCAGTTTTCGGTGACTTGTCGGAGGAGGATTACGAAAGGATGTTTATTCTTTCCCTTTGTCTTCTTCTGACAAAGGAGGGCACCGATGATTCGCTGATTTTTGCTCTGATGTATCTGCTTACGTAATTTACTGCTTTATTTTAACCGATTCCGGTATTTTTTGCAATAACCGGAGGCTCTTATGGAAAAATATACTGAAACGGAAATATTTTTTTTGTGTATACAAGGGGTCTGTTCACAATTTGTTAACAATTGCGGCTGATTTCTATGCTACAATTTGTTTAAAAATACGTTTGAAAGTGAGTGCAGTAAAAATGTTGGAAATACTTCTCGGATTTTTAATGAAAATTATAAACGTAATCAGCAGTCTTGTGTCTGCATTCTGATATTTTTTTGAACAAAACAAAGGCATATTTGTCGGAATTGTACCATCTGTTTGTTGCAGATGGTACTTTTTTGTTTGTAATATATAAAATAAGTTGACTTTAGAGCCGTCTTTTGATAAAATGTATCCTGTATAAATATATTGGGGCAGAGCACCCGATAAAACGGAGGTATGAGCTTTGACAGATGCAAGAACATTGGCATACATAAATATGTATGGTATTCTCGGTACACTTGAGAATCTTTGCGAGCTTGACGAAAACGCAAGAGCACTTCTTACCAACAAGAAGCCTATTTCAATCGGCTTTGAGGTTAAGGACGGCCCTGCAGCAACAATCACATTCAAAAACGGTTATTGCCGTATGGAAGACGGCTGTCGTTCAGACTGCACGATAAAGCTTCCTTTTTCATCCTGTGAGAAATTCAACGGTATGATTGACGGAACGGTAACACCCGTGCCCAGCAAGGGATTTTTACACATCGGCTTCCTTCTTAAGTCATTTACCGCACTTACAGACCTTCTCACAAAGTATATGCGTCCCGATCCCGAGGATCTCAAGGATGATAAATTCTTTGAAATCAGCACAACTCTTATGTTCTATACAATTGCAGTTTCACTTGCACAGATAGGCAACCAGGATGCTATCGGTAAGTTCAGCGCAGATCACATCGTTGACGGTGACGTGCTTCTTGCTATTACAGACGGCCCCAGAGCCACACTCAGAGTAAAGAATCATCACATCGTCTGCATCAAGAAGGATATGGGTAATCCCCGTGCTCTTATGGAGTTCAACGGTATAAGACTTGCCCGTGACCTTTTCGACGGCAACGTAAACTCCATCGCATGCATCGGTGAGGGTAAAATCTTCATGGGCGGTATGATTTCCATGATTGATAATATTAACAGAATTCTTGACAGAGTTGCACTCTATCTTGCATAAGGGAGGAAGAAAAATGGCAACAAAAATCAATAATTACACAAAAAGCCGTGAGTGGTTTGACAGAGCAACCAAGGTTGTTCCCTCAGGCGTTTACGGACATTTAGGCCCTGCAGAGGGTAACTTTATGCCTGTTACCTCTTTCCCTCTTATCGGTGACAGAGCACAGGGCGCATATTTCTGGGACGTTGACGGCAATCGCTTTATCGACTATATGTGCGCATACGGCCCTAACGTTCTCGGCTATAACGATCCCGAGGTTGACGCTGCAGCTATCGAGCAGCTCAAAAAGGGTAACTGTATGACCTCTCCTTCATATAAGATGGTTGAGTTCGCAGAGCTTCTTGTTGACACCGTAGCATGTGCTGACTGGGCTTTCTTTGCAAAGAACGGTAACGACGTTACAACTGCTGCTATTATGACTGCACGTGCAGCAACACACCGTAAGAAGATTGTTTTCATCAACGGCTACTATCACGGCGTTGCTCCCTGGACACAGAAGATTGACTATCCCGGCATCATCCCCGAGGACGTTGCAAACAATCTCTACATCGACTGGAACGATTTCGACCAGCTTCAGAAGGTATTCGATGACAATAAGGGCGAAATCGCTGCTTTCATCGCAACACCCTATATGCACGGTAACTATCTTGATAACTCTCTTCCCGCAGAAGGCTACTGGAAGAAGGTAAGAGAGCTTTGCACAGCAAACGGCACCGTTCTTATCGTGGACGACGTACGCTGCGGCTTCAGACTCGACCTTGCAGGCTCCGACCACTTCTACGGCTTCGAGGCAGACCTTATCTGCTTCTGTAAGGCACTTGCAAACGGCTACAACGTATCTGCTCTTTGCGGTAAGGATTCTCTCAAGAATGCAGTAAGCTCACTTTCATATACAGGCTCATACTGGCTCAGTGCTATGCCCTTTGCTGCAGGTATTGCCTGTATCAACAAGATGAAGGAGCTTGACATCCCCACGATGTTCCGCGACCTCGGTCTTAAGCTTACAGACGGTCTTAAGGAGGTTGCAGCTGCAAACGGCTTCAATATGAAGGTTTCCGGTGAGCCTGCACTTTTCTATCTCAGACTTGCTGACGACGATTCACTCTTTATCCATCAGGACTGGATTCAGGAATGTGTAAAGCGCGGAATCTTCTTTGCCGGTCACCACAACCACTTCATCAATGCTGCTCTTACAGAAGAGGACATCAAGTTTACTCTTGATGTTGCTGATGAAGCATTCAAGGCAATCAGACACAAATATTAATTAATGAACAACAGGGATTTTTCCTTGTTAAGATATGGAGGAAAATTTTATGGCTTTAACAAAGCAAGAATGGCTTAACCTTGAAAAAAAGGCCCATGAGCTCCGTAACCTTACCCTTGATACAACCTACTGGGCAGGTTCGGCACACATCGGTGGCGGCCTCAGTGTTCTTGACATTATGACAGTTCTCTATCATAAGTATATGAACATCAGGGTTGATGATCCCAACTGGGAGGACAGAGACAGATTTATCCTTTCCAAGGGTCACGCAGGTGTTTCCTATGCTGCAACTCTTTGTGATTACGGCTTCAATGACGTAGAGCTTCTTAAGACCTTCAACCTTTCAGGCTCAAAGATGGGTATGCATCTTGACTCAAACAAGGTTGTCGGCGTTGACGCTTCCACAGGCTCACTCGGTCACGGTATGCCCATCGCTGTCGGTACAGCTCTTGCAGCACGTCTTCAGGGCAAGGACTATAAGACCTTCGTTGTTCTCGGTGACGGTGAATGCGATGAAGGCTCCAACTGGGAGGCTGCTCTCAGTGCCGTTCATTACAAGACCACAAATATGATCAGCTTTGTTGACCGTAACAAGTGCATGATCGACGGCAGAACAGAGGACGTTATGAACCTTGAGCCCTTCTGCGCAAAGTGGGAGGCCTTCGGCTTTATCGTTAAGGAAATTGACGGTAACAACATCAAGGAGCTTTGCGAGGCTATTGATTTTGCTTATGAAAACAAGACTGACAAGCCCGTTATGATTGTTGCAAATACTCTTAAGGGCTGCGGTATCGACTTTATTGAGGACGATTACCTCTGGCACTACGGTGCATTTGACGATGAAAAGTATGAGAGAGGCAAGAAGGCTCTCGAAGAATCCTATAAAAAGAGAATCGCACGAGTAGAAAAGGAGGCTAAATAAGTATGGCAGGCGGAATGACTTATACAGCTGTTGACTCAACATCTCTTTCAACTGCTGAAATTTACGGTAAGGCTCTCGTTGAGCTCGGCCGTGCACATCCCGAGGTTGTAGCTCTTACTGCTGACCTCGCAAAGTCCACAAAGATCGGTGAATTCCAGAAGGAATTCCCTGACAGATTTTTCAACGTAGGTATTGCTGAGCAGAACCTTTTCGGTGTTTCTGCAGGTATGGCAAAGGCAGGTCTTGTACCCTTCCTTTCCTGCTTCTCACAGTTCGCATCACTTCGTGCTGCTGACCAGCTTTCAACCGACCTTTGCTATCAGAACGTAAATGCTAAGGTTATTGCTACACATTCAGGTACCTCCTTCGGTCAGGCAGGCTCCACACATCACGCTATCACTGACCTTGCAGTTACCCGTTCAATGCCCAATCTCACAGTTATCTGTCCTGCTGACGGTATTGAAACCTATAATGCAGTTATGGCTGCATACGAAACTCCCGGTCCCTTCTATATCAGAATCAACCGTGGCTTTGACCGTGTTCTTTATAAGGACAGCGATTACGGCTTCGAAATCGGTAAGGCTGTAACAGTAAACGAGGGTACTGACCTTACAATTATTGCCTGCGGCTCCTGCGTATTCCAGGCAGTACAGGCTGCAGACTTCCTTGAGAAGGCTGACGGTCTTAAGATCAGAGTTCTTGATATGCACACAATCAAGCCCATCGATAAAGAGGCTATTGTCAAGGCTGTTATGGATACACGCCGTATCATCACAGTTGAGGACCACAACGTTCTTGGCGGTCTTGGCTCAGCAGTTGCTGAGGTTGTTGTTGAATCCGGTAAGGGCTGCGCATTCAAGAAGCTCGGTATTCCCGATAAGTTTGCTCCCATCGGTCTTCACGAGGACATCATGGCTGAAATCGGTATTGATGCAAACGGCATTATTGCTGCAGTGCGTGAGGTTATGAAGGCTGACTTCGAGCTTGACGACGACTGGGACGACGAGGTTTAATTTAAGAAAGGGTTGAGAATATGGCTTCTGAAGCTATTTATACTAATAAAATTTTCCTTTGCGGTGCTCTTCCTCTTCTTAAAACCATCGTAAACGACGTTCCTTCCCTCAAGTCAAAGTTCAAGAAGGTTCACTGTGTATATCAGGTAAGCTGTCTTGATAAGGACGCACCTGAGGGAAAGTGGGCTACTCACTTTGTTGTTAACGGTGACGAGTGGCTTGTTCATGCCGATAAGGTTGCTCACAGAGTCGGCAAGCAGAAGTACGTTGAGCTCGAATTCAAGAGTGTTGATGCCATGAACGCATTCTTCAAGGGCAAGATTGGTCCTGCAACACTTCCTAAAATGAAGGGCGTAAACTTCATTTATGAGTTCGGTGTATTTATGATGGCTCTTCTTAAGATGGCTGACCTTTTAGGTCTTGAAGCACCTCCTGCAGACGAGGAAACAAAGCGCCTTCTTGTTAAGTGCTATTTCTACCTTCTTTCTGTAGGTATTTCAACACTCAATAAGCTGGGTCACGAGAAGATTCACGAATGGACTCTCAAGAGCCCCGACCGTGTTTATGCATGGAAGGTTAACGGTGAGGAATCCGTTTCCGCATATATCCGCATCAAGGCAGGTAAGTCAAAGGCAGGTAAGGGCGAATACAAGAGAGCTATGCCTTTCTTCACAATGCGCTTCGACAGTCTTGACTCCGCACTCGGTATTCTTATGTCCATTGACGATATGCTTGCATCCGTAAGAGAGGGTAAGCTTATTATGGACGGTGCTCCCGAATTCGGTGCACAGATCGGTGAATATATGTTACTTGTCGGTGCACTCGCAAAATAAATATATTCTGAATATTGCCGCCGATCGGCTTATACGGTCGGCGGTATGTGAGTTTTTATGAAAGACATAAAAAGTACAAAAAAGGGCTTCTGGCTGAAGCTTGATAATGCGGCAAAAATATTTCCGGGACAGAATTCAAACACCTGGTCAAGCGTTTTTAGAGTATGCTATGAGATGAAGGAGAGGGTAGACCCCGAAATTCTTCAGCAGGCGCTTATTGATATTATGCCCCGATTTTCCTGCTATGACGTGCAGATACGTCATGGCTTCTTCTGGTTTTATCTTGAAAAAAATGAAAACACCCCTCAGGTGCTTCCTGATATCAAAAATCCTCTGTACAGAATAAAGTTCAAGGAAAACAGGAAATTCCTTTTCAAGGTCTATTATCACGGCAACCGTATTTCCGTTGATATGTATCACGTTTTAAGTGACGGACACGGCTGCAGTATGTTTATTTCCACCCTTGTTGCACAGTATCTCAGGCTCAAGGGACACGATATTCCCGTCGGCGGCTTCGTGCTTGACATTAACGGCAGATGCACCGAAGGGGAGCTTGAGGATTCCTTTGTAAAAAATGCCACCTCCAAGGCTAAATATAAAAGAGCAGATAAATTCTGCTATCATGCTACGGGTACAAGGCTTCCGTGGCATACGGTAAATATTACCTCGGGAATTATTCCCTTTGATCAGCTTCACGCTGCAGCAAAGGCAAAGGGTGTTACCGTTACTGAGTTTATGGTTGCGGTTATGCTTGACGTGCTTTGCAAAAAGCAGCTCAGGGAAGAGAGAAAGCAAAAAGAGGTATGTATTCAGGTGCCCATTGACCTGAGGCGTACCTTCGGCTCTGAAACACTGAGAAATTTCAGTATCTGCCTTCGTGTAAAGGTTGATCCCAACAGGGGAGTGTATACCTTTGATGAGCTTCTTGAGCAGGCAAAATATCAGCTTCGTCTTCAGAGAAACGAAAAAGATCTTAATATGATGATTACCGCAAATATGGGAATTGAGCGTAACCCCTTTGTAAGAGCGCTGCCGCTTGTAGTAAAAAATCTCGGTGTCGGCGTGTCCTTTGCAATTACTGCCGAGCAGACAAACTCCTGTCTTCTTACAAATCTTGGTGCAGTGACTATTCCCGATGAAATGCGTGAGCATACGGAAAAGATTGTTCTTATACCGCCTCCCGGAAAGGTGAATGCGGCAAGACTCGGTGTTTCCACTCTCGGAAACAATCTTTGCATAACCTTTGCGAATTCCTACAAGGAAAGTGACGTTGAAAGAGATTTCTTCACCACATTTGTAAAAATGGGAATTCACGTAAAAATAGAAAGTAACAGAGAGTAAGAAAGGAGAGTTTATATGTCATACTGCGTAAACTGCGGTGTTGAGCTTGATAAGAGCGCAAAGAAGTGCGCCTTGTGTTCTACTCCCGTTATAAATCCCAACGAGGATAATGAAATATCTCAGGAAAAGCCCTTTTCCGAAACCCTTCAGATACCCAAAAGCATAAAAAAGGAATTTATTGCATTTGTCATTTCCGTTATAATGCTCGTTCCTAATATCGTAATGCTTTTTCTTAACATATTCTTTTTCAGAGAGGGCTTCTGGTCAATTTACGTCGGCGCATCAAGCCTTCTTTTATGGGTGCTTTTTGTGTTTCCTCTTTTCCAGAAGAAATCCCGTCCGTTCCTTATGTGGGGCTTTGACGTTGCAGCAGTGACAGGCTTTTTTTATACTGTTTTCAGGCTTAACGGTGTGGATGCATCGGTTATAAAAAGCACACTCAGCATAGTGGCTCTTGTTGCTCTTGCTGTTCTTTTCCTGCTTATCTGGAACGGAAAAAGAAAGCATCACTGGACTGCTATTATAGTGGTTCTGCTTCTTGAAACTGCGACAATATCCTTACTTTCAGGCTTTTTGACGTCGTTCTTTACTAAAAACTACAATTTCTTTATTGTAGGCATTGTAATAGGTGTGTGTGCGTTTGTTATGATGCTGTTCTTTATTTACTGCAACAGAAGCAAATATGTCCGCGCGTGGCTCAATAAGGCTTTTTATATGTAAAATTTACGATTTTTATACAATATTTTAACACTTGCCTATTGATTATTGTTTTCTTGTCGGTTATTATATATAAAGGCAATTTTTTAGGAGGAAATAATAAAATGAACAACTTAAAAAAGGTATTGGCTCTTGTGCTTGCATTTGCAGCCGTTCTTTCTTTCAGCGGATGTCTCAGATATACAAGCAATATTCTCGAGGTTACTTCCCGTCCCAACCAGGGCT
>JAZTWN010000050.1:0-5701 GCA_045635905.1 Acutalibacteraceae bacterium | reverse complement strand
CTCTAAGGAACTGACCGAGCTGAGCAGGAGTAGCTTCAGCTATGATAGCATTGTATGCAAGGATAATGATTTCGAAGTTGTAGTATGTTACCGCATCGCCGCCTTCCTGATAATACTCATATACGCGGTTTGTAAGGTCATAGATACGGTTAGCTGCACGTCTCTTTAAGTCTTTGATGAAATCATCATAAGGCTTGATACCTTCTTCACCGAAGATACCCTTGAAGAGTTCTGCAGTTGCTTCGTCGTTAGCAACGGTTGCACACTTTTCATAACCTGCAACGAGCATATCGTTATAGAGGTTCTGGATGATTGCATATGTCGCACCACCAAGAAGAGCACTATTAACACCGTCGATAACAGCGTCCATAGCTACCTTAGCGTCGATATACTCTTTACCGCCTACATTAAGGCTGTATACGTTGTACTGTGAAACGAACTTGTTCCAGTTAGTTGCAGTTTCAAGTGAAATAAGCGAAGGATCAGCAGTTCCGTCCTCAAGTCTGTTGAGATCCTTAAGGTAGTTCCATACTATACTACCTGTTGCGTCAGTAATATAGGGGAATACATAGTTATTAAAAATAGCAATTGTCTCTGTAGCTTCGAGAACGAGTTCCTCAGCCTGAAGGAAGTCATAGTGTACGCAGTGAGCCTCTGTCATTGTGCAGTCTTCTGCAGTACATGTTTCGGTGCAAGTAGTAGTCTTACACTTTTCCCAGATGTGGCCAAGCGCTGCTGACTCTTCGGGAGTACGAAGAGTATGAGTTGTATTAGCAGTATCAAGAATAGCCTTGAACTGGTCAACGAAGATCAGATAATTTTCCTTAGCATAAGCTTCAGCAAGTCTGTGACCTATCTTTGTAAGACGGTTGAGGACATAGTCATAGTATGCTGCACCTGTGTAATTATCTTTACCGTCGAAAGCAGCTTTGATGTTTTCGAAGTAGTTAACGTTCTGCTTACCGTTATAAGCAAGAACCTTCTTAAGCTTTTCGATTTCAGCACTGATTTCATTGTATGTCTGACGAAGATCAATACCTGCAGTTTCGCCGTTAGCTCTTGCGATAAGATCTTCAAACTTAGCCTGAAAAGCATCAGCATATGCAGGCGCAACGTAACTAAGCACCTCATCTGCATACCAAGTCTGAACTTCTGCCCAAGTCTTCTGATTAGCTTTAGCTAATTCGGGCATAACGAAGTTATCCCAGATTTCTTCAGCACTGGAGATACCTGCGGTTGTGATTTCAGTTTCAAATTCCTGAATACTTTCAGCAATTTCGAATACCTTGTCTGAAAGTTCTTCTGATGCCATATTTGCGAAGTCAAGAGCGAACCATTCACCGGCATAACCGATAAACTCAGGAATCAAGGTCTTGATTGCGCCAATAGCAAGAGCGATAGCATTACCATCCTGTGTAACAGAATTGAACTTAATGCTGTCAGCAGTAATAGCAAACCCGCCATTACCGTTGCTTTCCTTACCGATGGTGAAGTCACCTCTGTAAAGCGCAAAGTCTTCTGCTTTATCAGGGATGCTTTCATAGCCGCCATCCTTATACTGAAGGATGTTAAAGCCGGCCTTGATGTTGACAGTCACTGAACCACCTGAAGTATAACTTGTGTCAGTAACAGTTGTGTCTTCACCAAAAGCAAACACCTTGATGATTTCGTCATAACGAGCAAGGGGCATATGGCCTGTTGAACTTGTATCAAGTTCTGCCTTAATTTTACCCTTGATAGCATTGTAGATATCTGCGAATGTATCTACACTACCTGCTGCAACGCCCTTAGCTGCCTCTGCATAAGCATAGGCTACCCAGTGCCATGAGGATGTAGGCGTATCTCGTTCTACGACCCACGCATTAGTTCCTGAAGGAACCAAAGCCTTCTTGAGGTCCTCCTCTGTTGCATTTTCTTTGTCTGCCGCTTCAATAAGATCAATCAAACTTGCATGATGAAGCTCAATCTGTTTCATAAGAGAAGCGATGGAGTTGTCGTCAGCACCAAGTACACCGAAGCATACTGATACGCTCGATACTATCATCATAATAGCGAGCAACGTACTGAGTAGTTTTTTTCCAACTTTCATAATTTTTCCTCCTTAATGAAAGAATAGAATATATTTTAAAATAGGATTTCCCTATATATTCCCGAGATTTTCCCGAAAATGGGTGCAAAATACCCATAGAGACACCTATAACTATAAGTAGTATAACATTCAAATTAAAGTTTTTCAAGATTTTTTTCAAGATTTTTTTATTTCTACATATTGCATAGATGTTGCACTATGTTTTTGGTGAGTTTAACAGTTAATTAAATGTTAATTTTTATGTTTAAAAATTGTCATTTCTACATTTGGGGTACGAGCTAATTTTTTATACAAAATGTAGATTTTGCCTAAAATTTCAGTTGTAATGTTTCCCTTGATTTCTTTTGGACATTTTGACGGAGGTTTTATGTAATCTCGTCACCGGATGGGAAATCCGCACAACAAAAAAACACGACGAGATTAACTCGCCGCGTTTTATAATACAATATTACTTATAGCTTATTTTGCAAGAGCACCGATTTCAAGCATAAAGCCACCGAGCTGTGCGCCGAATTCAGGACCGCCATCCATAATAAGACGGCCTGCCTTTGTTGCCTCAAGCATATCGTCAGTACTCATAAGAATACCGAGGGCACTGTCAAGGTTGTTGAAACGAAGTGTGAAGAAAGGCATTGCTCTCTTATATTCGCCTCTGCCTGCACGTGACTTACCTGCTTTAATTCTTAAGTATGCAGCAATCTGAGGATAACCATCAACTGCAAAAGCATATACACGGTCGGGGCTCTTTGTGGTCCAATCCTTAATTTCGGGATGTCCCATCTTATTGAGCTGGCTGATACCGCTGGAAAGAAGATAGAAATAGCACTTAACGAGAAGTTCCTTTGTCTCTTCATCCTTGGGAGCTTCAGTTGCACCAAGAAGGTTAGCCATCTTGAGAAGCACCATTACGAATGATGCAAGTACGCCTGCTTTCTTGAAACCCTTGATTTTAGGAATACCTGCAGGTGTGATGTTGCCCTTAAAGAAGTCATTGAGAGCTTCCATGCTCTTGAACTGAAGTTCGATATCGGGATCTTCTGTTAGACAGGTGTGTACAAGCCACTCACCGTTGTTTACAATGAAGTGCATACCCTGTTTACCTGCTTCACATTCGGGATCAAGGCAACTTACCTGAATAATAGCCTGTACATTCTCGAACTTTTTCTTAAGAGAAGGAACATCATTTGCAATAACCTTTACAAGCGGCAAAGCTGCATTAAGGAATATTTTATTTGAATATAAGGCTTCTTTTGTGTGAGCCATAATCTTTGCCTCCTTGTATTAATTAAAATTCGTCGTCCCAGTTATCGTCTTCTTCAAAGTCTGCATTCATTGTTTCACGAACTGCAGCAATGATACCGTTAGCATCGATACCTGCATCTGACATAATGTCTTCCTGAAGACCGATCATTGCGAAGCACTTATGACCGAGCATCTTGAATGCACAGCCCTTACCGTACTGAGCCATAACTTCAGCAACTGCTGAACCTAAGCCGCCTGTAACAAGGTGGTCTTCAACTGTAACGATTCTTCTTGTATCAGAAATAGCCTTCTGAATAGCCTCAACGTCGATGGGGCTGATTGTATGCATATTGAGAACACGTACGCTGAGTCCGTCTGCATTTTTGAGGAACTTAGCAGCTTCGCGAGCCTGGAATACACAAGAACCGCAAGCGATAACTGTGATATCTGTACCCTCGTGAACTTCAACAGCCTTACCTACTTCGAAACCGTAATCCTGATTTTCATAAAGTACACGGTCAAAACCGCGGTTGATACGGATATAGTAGGGACCAAAGTTTTCGTAAGCTGCGTTAACAGCATTTGCTGTTTCGAAACCGTCAGCAGGAACGATAACTGTAAGATTGGGCATTGCTCTTGTAATTGCAAGGTCAGTGATAGCGTGGTGAGTTGAACCTGCCTGACCGAATGATGTACCTGAATGAGTAGCAATAATCTTAGCGTTTACATTCTGATAGCAGATATCTGTATGAAGCTGATCGCAAGCACGCATTGATGTAAATGCAGAGAAACCTGAAAGGAAAGGAATCATGCCTGCTCTTGCCATACCTGCTGCAACACCGAACATATCCTGTTCAGCGATACCTACGTTTATAACTCTTTCGGGACAAATCTTAAGAACGTCACCGAGCTTTGTTGATTTTGCAAGGTCAGCTGTAATAGCAACAACCTTAGGATCTTTTGTAATAATGTCAGCGAGAGCCTTACCATAAATTTCAGCTGTAGCAAGCTCGCCCTGGTCAACTGCAGTATAAACAAATCCGCCTGCCATAATTATTTGCCCTCCTTTTCTGCACGTGCACAACGAGCCTTATAATCTTCTTCAACTTCCTTGTTGAACTTTTCAAAAAGAGCATCGTCGATTGCACCGTAATGCCATGTGTAATCGCCTTCGATTGATTTGATACCAGCGCCCTTCTTTGTATCCATAAGAATACATGTGGGAGCACAAGGTTCTTTTGATCTTTCAATAGCGATATCGATAGCGTTGCAGAGCTCACCGATGTTGTTACCATCAACAACGATTGTATTGAAACCAAAAGCTGTCATCTTGTCTGCAAGAGGTTCAAGCTTCTTGATGTCTTCTGTGTTACCGTCGATCATATTGTGGTTACGGTCGATGAATACGATACAGTTTGAAAGGTTGTAATGATTGATTGTCATAAAACCTTCCCAGCATGAGCCTTCACCAAGTTCGCCGTCACCGGTAACTACATATGTAAGATAATCCTTACCGAGAAGTCTTGCTGCAAGAGCTGTACCTGCTGCGATTGAGGGACCGTGGCCGAGTGAGCCTGTTGAAGCGTCAACACCTACAACCTTGTTTGAGTCAAGGTGCATACCCATCTTTGAACCTGAAAGGTTGAATGACTTGAGCATTTCAGGATCGTTGAAGCCCTTATCACAAAGTACGGGTGCATAAGCAATTGCTGCATGACCCTTTGAAAGGATGAAACGGTCTCTGTCTTCCCACTGAGGCTCTTCAACCTTGATATTGAGATACTTGTGATAGAGAACGGTAAGAAGGTCCATAACGCTCATACCGCCGCCGAAATGTCCGCTGCCTGCCCATACAGTTGTCTGAATTGTAAGCTTACGAAGTTCGAAAGCCTTTTTTTCAAGGGCAAGCCATTCTTTTTTTGAGAGTGGCATAATGATTTCCTCCATATATTTTCATTATTTCACGCCCTATATATAATAGTATAAATATATAGGGCATAAGTTCCGTTGATTAACCAAAAATTTCGGGGTTATTCTTAGGTACGATGCCGAAAGCTTCTTCAGCTACTTCGATTGTATGCTTGATATCCTTATCTGAAAGAGCAGCATTGATGAAGTGGTTGTGATGGCTTGTAAGGAAGATACCTCTTGAAACCATTTCAGCAATCCCCTGCTGATGAAGAATAAGGCTGTCGTCGTTAGCTATTCTGAGATAGAAGAGTGCGGGAGCACCTGAAGCAACGAGATCGAAACCGTGTTCTTTACCTGCAGCAACAAGACCGTTAACAAGCTTTTCGCCCTTTTCCTTGAACATCTTAGGTGTATCAAGAGCCTTCATCTTATTGATGTTAGCAATACAAGCTGCAAAAG
>JAZTWN010000049.1:0-29105 GCA_045635905.1 Acutalibacteraceae bacterium | reverse complement strand
ACACCGCCGAGAGTTTCAATACCGAGTGAAAGGGGTGTAACGTCAAGGAGAAGAAGACCCTGAACGTCGCCGCCGAGAACACCTGCCTGAAGAGCAGCACCTACTGCTACACATTCATCGGGGTTGATGCCCTTGAAGGGCTCCTTGCCTGTGAATGCCTTGATTGCTTCCTGAACAGCGGGAATTCTTGATGAGCCGCCTACCATAAGAACCTTGTCGATTTCGGAAATCTTAAGACCTGAGTCGCTGATAGCCTGACGAACGGGACCCATTGTAGCCTCTACAAGGTCAGAGGTGAGCTCGTTGAACTTTGCTCTTGAAAGAGTAAGCTCAAGGTGCTTGGGGCCTGTAGCGTCTGCTGTGATGAAGGGAAGTGAAATTGCAGATGTGGTAACACCTGAAAGCTCAATCTTTGCCTTTTCTGCAGCCTCCTTAAGACGCTGCATAGCCATCTTGTCACCGCGGAGGTCAATGCCCTCAGCCTTCATAAATTCTGAAACAATCCAGTCTATAACTCTCTGGTCAAAGTCGTCACCGCCGAGACGGTTGTTACCTGCAGTTGCAAGAACCTCCTGAACACCGTCACCCATTTCAATGATGGAAACGTCGAAGGTACCGCCGCCAAGGTCGTAAACCATAACCTTCTGGTCATTCTCCTTGTCGATGCCGTATGCAAGAGCCGCTGCTGTGGGCTCGTTGATGATTCTCTTTACCTCAAGGCCTGCAATCTTACCTGCGTCCTTTGTAGCCTGACGCTGTGCGTCTGTGAAGTATGCGGGAACAGTGATAACTGCCTCTGTAACGGTTGTGCCGAGGTAGCTTTCAGCATCACTCTTCAGCTTCTGAAGAATCATAGCTGAAATTTCCTGAGGTGTGTAAGCCTTATCGTCAATCTTTACACGGTACTCTGTACCCATCTGTCTTTTGATTGATGCGATGGTCTTGTCGGGGTTTGTGATAGCCTGACGCTTTGCAACCTGGCCTACCATTCTTTCACCTGTCTTGCCGAATGCAACTACAGAGGGAGTTGTTCTTGCGCCTTCTGCATTTGCGATAACTACGGGCTCACCGCCCTCGATAACTGCTACGCATGAGTTTGTTGTACCTAAGTCGATACCAATGATTTTTGCCATTATTTTTTCCTCCAGAAATTAGAATTTATATCAGTTAGCAACTATTACTGTAGCGTGACGGATAACCTTGTCACCCATTTTATAACCCTTCATATAGACCTCGGAAATCACATTTTCACCAAGGCTTTCATCATCTATATGCATAACTCCGTTGTGGATATTGGGATCGAATTCCTCTCCCTTTGCACCGTATGCCTCAACACCGAGAGCAGTAAACACCTCGAGAAGCTGATTTACGGTCATTTCGATACCCTTCTTGTAGCTTTCAAGGTCTGTTTCAGCCGCTGAAGCTCTTTCAAAGTTATCGATTACGGGTAAAAACTTTGAAACGATATCTGTTTTTGAATCGGAGAAGATTGCCTCCTTCTCCTTTTGTGAGCGCTTACGGAAATTGTCGTATTCCGCTACTGTTCTGAGATACTTGTCGTTTGCCTCGAGAAGCTTTTTGTTAAGCTCTTCGATTACGGCATCTCTCTCATCGGCAGTCTGCTCTTCTGTGACAGCTTCTTCCTTTTCAGTTACCTCAGGCTCTTCTGAGATATTCTTCTTATCCTTTGCCACTTCACACTGTCCTTTCTTAATCTATAGTTTCCGAGAGAATAGCTCCCGTTATTTCGCTGATGTATTTTACAAGAGGCAATACTCTTGAATAATCCGTTTTCGTAGGTGCAATAACACCGATTGAGCCGTGGGAGAACTCCCCGGCACTGTAGGGTGCCTTTATTACCGCCGCACGTCTTAAGCAGGAAAATTCATTTTCCGTGCCTATCTGAAGCCTTACTGCAGTTTCCTTGTCAGCCTCCATAAGGGAAGCCGCCGCAGTCTTGCTTCTGAGCAGCTGCATTATTTCAAGACCTGAGGAAGTAAGCTCCTCGCTTGAAAGCAGAGCCTCGTAGCCTGCCACGATTACGTCTGCATCGGAGGCTTCAAGTGCCGCCTCGAAGAAGGACACTATGAGAGGCATTATATCGAGTGATTTTTCACCCAGGGATGCCGCCGTGCTCTGCAGCTTTGCAGTTGTGAACTGCGCAGGCTCAATGCCTATGAAGTTCGCCGCAGTCACGTTATGGAAAAGCTCGATAAGCTCGTAGTCGATATCACATTCAAGCTTTGCGATTCTGCTTTTTGTGACGCCTGCAGAGGTTTTCACAACCACCATCGCACTTTTTTTACTGAGGGGAATTACCTGTGTGCCCGTTATCACCGAGCTTTCACTGTGAGGCGTTACCGCCACTGCACAAAGCCCCGTAACAGCTGAAAGGGTTTCGCATATCTGCGTAAGTATTCCCACGGTATCTCCGTCCGTACGGTCAATGCTTGAAAGAATTCTGAACATATCCGCATCCGACGGAGAGAAATTCATAAGAAGCTTATCAATATAATATCTGTAGCCCTTGTCGGAGGGGATTCTGCCTGCCGACGTATGCGGCTGACTGAGATAGCCCATGTCGGAAAGATATGCCATTTCGTTTCTTACCGTAGCCGAGGACACCGGAAACGAGAGAACCTCAACGAGGAATTTTGAACCTACAGGCTCACCTGTGGTGATAAATCTTTCGATAATTGCAGAAAGTATTTTTTCCTTTCTTTCGGAAAGTTCCACCGCAAGCCCTCCTTTTTAAGTTTTAGCACTCTTGCACTTTGAGTGCTAACCACATCTATAATATAGCCCCATACGGCGGATTTGTCAATAGAATTTGCAATATTTTTCTGAATTTTCCTGTTTTTTATAGCATTCTCACCCTTAGTGTGCCAATATGCCACCGATTTTATTCCCTCAACTCACAATTAATGTTAAATTAATACTTGTAATATAATGGTTAATATGATAATATGTAATGTGACTTAATATCCATTAAAATACGGAGTTGAAAATATATGACTGATATTTCAAATCTTTGCATGGAATGTCTGGGACTCAGAAACGAAGCAGGTGTCTGTCCCCATTGCGGCAAGGAAGAAGATATTTCTCAGCCCTCCCCCTACCTTCCCGTCAAAAGCGTAATTGCACAGCGCTATCTTATTGCAAAGGCACATAAGACAAACTGTGAGGGTATCACCTACGGTGCATACGATATGAAGCTGGAGAAGGCGGTTTCCGTAAGGGAATTTTTCCCCGAGAGAACGGCAGTAAGAGATGCAGACCTTATTTCCGTTGCGGTAAAGGAAGGCTTTGCAAACGTACACGCTCAACACCTTAACGCATTTCTTGCATTGTGGAAGAAGATTATGCGTCTTAAGGGCGTTACCGCACTTATCACCGTAACCGACGTATTTGAATGCAACGGCACGGCTTATGCAGTATACGAGGAATCTGAAAGAGTGACCTTAAGAGATTTCCTTCTTGATACAAAGGAGGGCTATATCACCTGGGAGCAGGCAAGAATTCTTTTTATGCCCGTGCTTTCAACCCTCGGCACCCTTCACACCTCAGGCGTTATTCACAAGGGAATTAATCCCGCCTCCTTTATTTTCACAAAGGACGGCAGGCTGAAGCTTACTGATTTCTGTACCGAGCACGCAAGACTCGGCGGCGGCTTTGCAAAGCCCGAAATATTTGACGGCTTTGCTCCCCTTGAACAGTATTCAGTGCCTGCAAAAATCGATTCGAGAACAGATATCTATTCCTTCTGCTGCGTGCTTTACCGCTCGCTTATCGGCACTATGCCCATAGACGCAAGAGAGCGTGCAGAGAACGACAGAATGATGATTCCCGCAAAATTTGCAGAGCAGCTTCCCGCATACGTTATAAACGCACTTATAGGCGGTATGGCAATTCATCCCGACGACAGAACAGATAATATTGAGCAGCTCAGAAACGACCTTTCGGCTTCACAAAGAGCAATAGGCGCATCGGCACCTGCATATAATCCCGCAAAGCCTGCAGCCGCTCCTGCAAAGCCCGTTATGACAGAGCCCCTCAATCCTCAGAAGAAATCCGCTCCCTCCCGTGAGCAGATAAAGGCTCAGCTTGAGCTTGAGGCAAGAAATAAGGCTGCTAAGAAAAAGAATGCACAAATAGGCGTGCTCTGCGTGCTTCTTGTAATTCTTGTGGGTGTTATAGGCTTTCTTGCCATGAAGCTTGCCGATATGCAGGGCGTGGGCAAGCCCGAGGAAACAACTAACTCGGCAACAATAGTTCCAGTTCCCAATTTCATCGGCGGCTATATTCAGGACGTTATCACAAACCCCGAATACCTTGAACATTTCATTTTCAATACACAGGAGGAATATAATGCGACGGTAATGGCAGGCATCATCACCGACCAGAATATTCCTGCAAACTCAACCGCATCAAAGGGTGACACAATCACTCTTACAATCAGCATGGGCCCGAGAACTCTTGCAGTTCCCGACGTTACGGGCTACACCTATGAGGAGGCGGAAAGAATCCTCCTTGAAAAGGGCTTTACCTGTACGAAATCCCTCATTCTCAACGACGGCACCAAGCCCGGCAACACGGTAGCCGAAACAATCCCTGCAAAGGGTGAGGCAATAACCGAGGGCAAGCCCATAACAATTGTCGTTTACACCTCACTTGACGAGGAAACCACCGCAGGCGAGGAGCAGAACACGGGCGGAAACGCAGTAGAAGAATTCCTCAACGGTCTTCTTTCACAGAATCCCGCACAGTAATAAACAGATATAAAGGCGTGAAAACGGTGAAGTATTTTTCACAGTTAAAGGAAGATATAGCCTGTGTCAAGGAAAGGGACCCTGCCGCCACCTCGGCGCTGGAAATCCTTCTCCTCTACCCCGGCCTTAAGGCGGTAAGGGCACACAGAAAGGCTCATTGGTTTTATAAGCATAATATGCACTTTTTTGCAAGATACATCTCTCAGAAAAGTGCAAGAAAAACAAATATTGAAATTCATCCCGGAGCAACAATCGGCAGACGCTTCTTCATCGACCACGGAACAGGTGTCGTAATCGGTGAAACCGCAGTTATCGGTGATGACGTTACCATTTATCAGGGCGTAACACTGGGCGGTACGGGTAAGGACATCGGCAAGCGTCACCCCACCGTAGGCTCAGGAGTTATGATAGGCGCAGGGGCAAAGGTGCTCGGTCCCTTCCGGGTAGGCGACAATTCAAAGATTGCCGCAGGCAGTCTTGTGCTTCACGAGATTCCTGACAACTGCACCGCAGTGGGCGCACCTGCCCGCGTGGTTAAGCGCGACGGCGTAAGAGTTGATATTCTTGACCAGATTCATATGCCCGACCCCGTTGCTCAGGAATTTGACAAGCTTTACAAACGCATCGGTCAGCTGGAAGAAGAGCTGTCCGCATTAAAAGGAGATACAGACAAATGAAGGTTTACAACACCCTTACAAGACAGAAGGAAGACTTAAAGCCCATAACCGAGGGCGAATTCAGGATTTATGCCTGCGGTCCTACGGTTTATAACTACATACACATCGGTAACGCACGTCCCATATGCGTATTCGACGTATTAAGACGATATCTTGAATACACAGGCAACAAGGTTACCTTCGTACAGAATTTCACCGATATTGACGATAAAATCATCAACCGTGCAAACGAAGAGGGCGTAAGCTTTTCTGAAATTTCAGAAAAGTATATCACAGAATACAAGACAGACGCTTCAGGCCTTAACGTAAGAGAGGCTACAATCCATCCCAAGGCAACCGAAAATATCGACGAAATCATTTCTATTATCGAAACACTTGTAGAAAAGGGCTTTGCATACGAGGCAGGCGGTGACGTTTATTTCAGCCCCCTTAAGTTCAAGGAATACGGCAAGCTTTCACACCAGCCTCTTGACGACCTTATGGCAGGTGCAAGAATCAACGTAGGCGAAAAGAAGAAGGAAAGCATGGACTTTGCTCTCTGGAAGGCTTCAAAGCCCGGCGAGCCCTACTGGGAATCCCCCTGGGGTCACGGCAGACCCGGCTGGCACATTGAGTGCTCTGCTATGAGCAGAAGATATCTCGGCAAGACCATTGACATCCACTGCGGCGGTCAGGACCTTGTATTCCCACACCACGAAAACGAAATCGCACAGAGTGAATGCTGCAACGGCGTTCAGTTTGCAAATTACTGGATGCACAACGGCTTCATCACCGTTGACAATGAAAAGATGTCAAAGTCAAAGGGCAATTTCTTCACAGTACGTGACGTTGCAAAGCAGTTCGGCTACGAGCCCATCCGTCTTCTTATGATTTCCTGTCACTACAGAAGCCCCATCAACTATTCTTACGATTCCCTCATGCAGTGCAAGACCTCACTTACCCGTCTTCACACCTGCAGAGATTCTCTCGATTTCAATCTTAAGTCCGCTTCCTCAAAGGGCAACGTAACCGAGGCAGTTGCAAAGGAATTTGATTCCTTCAAGGCAAAATTCTGCGCAGCACTTGACGATGACCTCAACACCGCGGACGCAATCGGTACACTCTTTGACCTTACAAGATACATAAACAAGGAAATTCTTGCTGCTGACGTATCCGCTGAGGATATCACTGCCGCTATGAAGATTTTTGACGAGCTTACAGGCATTCTCGGCATCGTTTACAACGAAAAGACCGAGGAGGCAGCTGACGATGCAGCAGAAATCGAGGCACTTATCGAGGAAAGAACAAACGCAAGAAAAGAGAAGAACTGGGCAAGAGCAGACGAAATCAGAAACAAGCTTACAGAAATGGGCATTGTTCTTGAGGACACTCCCCAGGGCGTAAAATGGCACAGAGCATAATAAAAAGGCTTCCGGAAGGAAGCCTTTTTTGTTTATTCGGATAAATGCTCAGCGGATAATTTCTATTACAAGGGTGCATCCCATTCCTGCGGTGTAAAGCGACGTTGCGAATCTTCCGTTTTCGGAAAAGAATGCGTTTTCGGTAAAAAGCACCCCCTCATCACAGACGTGACTGTCGGCAAGAATTTTTTTCTTATCCGCATTTTCGCAGAAGGCATTCACCGCAGCCTCGCACAGGTCAATAAAAATCTCCTCCTGCCCTGTGATGCCGTTATTTATAACGCTTACAGAAAGCCGTGTAAGAAGCCTTCCCTCCCCCTCTGTGCCCGTTATGAGAATATCATCCTCACCGAGAGTATCCGCAAACAGAAACCACTCGTTCTCTGAAAAAAATGCATCCTTATCGCTGATTTCATAGGTGCCGTAGCATCTGTTGATTCTTCGCACACATTCCGAAAAATCAATTCTCTGCTCCAAGGCGCAGCAGCCGAGGCTCAGACTCAGAACAAATATCAACAAAAGGGATACTGCCTTTTTTGTTACATTCAACATATTATCGCCCCTTGACCTGTTTTTTGGCTTTTGACTATTCCATAATTTATTTTTATGTATTATAATATATTTCAGAACTGTGAAAGGACTGACTTTTATGAGTAAAAAAACCGAAAATAATCAGATACCCGATTTTTCTGCGGTTTTCGATATAGACAGCGACTCTCTTCCCAAGGAGCTTATCGCAAAGGATCCCTCCTGTGCCGGTAAGAATCTCGGCTTTCTTTCGGGAGAGGCCGGGGACACGGACAAGAAAAAGGAGGAGGAGCTTAAAAGGAAGACAGAACAGAAAAAGAAAAAGGCTGACAAAAGAAAGAACCGCACCATAGCCGTTTTATTATCCGTACTGCTTGCCTTTATTGCCCTTACCGCAGGAAGCATCATCATAATGGAAAGCAAAAAGCCTGTAATCAGTGCCGAAAAGCCTGTAGTACAGACAATTTCGCGCTACACAGAAAGCACCGCCGTAACAATTTCTGCAGGCAACAGCATTAAAATTTTCTTTATTGATAACGACTACGACGTGCACTATATTGAAAACGGACAGACCGTTGAGCTTTCCGACGATGGCGGCGCCGTATATTACGGCACTGTTACGGATATAAGAGAATCCTCACCCGAGTCGGGCTACATAAAGACCTATGCAGGTCTGCTTACGGGCGTTACCCCCTCCACACCGGTATACACGGTTTTCGTAACTCCCTCAGAGCCTTCCGCCTTCACAAAGGAGGGCATTGTGCTTAAAGCAAAAACACTCACCAAAACAGTAAACGATGCTCTCACCGTGCCTGCAGATGCTGTTTTTATTGACGGTAATCAGTCATACGTATGGCTTTATTCCGCAATAAAGAAAACACTTGCAAGGCAGGACGTAAAAACAGGGCTTACCGTCGACGGAGTTACCCAGATTGTGTCGGGCATTGAAAAATCTGACCGCGTTGCATATATTTTCTCCTGCAGTGAGGATAAGCTTTACGACGGCATCAGTGTAAAAACCGACTGAGCTCTGTAAATAAATATAATAAATAGCAATATATAATACTTGAATTTATTTTACACGTGTGCTACAATATGCTATGTATATATGTCTCTTTGGAGGTAAGAAAATGAAAAACAAGATTCTGTACGTGTTTTTCGCTGTAACCGCACTTCTCTGCTGCTTCGTGTTCTCAGCCTCTGCAGGCTTTGAGCTTTCAGCAGACGACGTTCTTCAGCTTGAAGAAATCGATAACTATTTCGAGTGCTATGCAGCCGGTGACGTTGACGAAAACGGTGAAATCTCTGCCGATGACGCAAGAACAATTCTCCGCGTATCCGTTAACCTTGACAAAATAGATACATCAAAATTTATGAAGGCTGACGTTGACGGTGACGGCAGCATAACTGCGGCAGACGCACGTCTTGCTCTGCGCCTTGCAGTTGGTCTTGATAAGGCTCCCGAGCACGACGTTCACGAAATCGTGGTTGTACCTGCAACCTGCTCAACCGAGGGTCTTACAGTAAAAATCTGTACAAGCTGTATGCAGATATATGCAAAGGTAACTCTTCCTGCATCAACAGACAAGCACATCACCTCAGGCTGGTCAACCGTTAAGGAGCCCACCTGTATCGATAAGGGGCTTGCTCAGCTCAAGTGTATTGCATGTAACGAGATAGTACGCGAGGAAGAGATTTCCGCTACAAGCAAGCACGCAGGCGAGTGGAACTATCCCGACGGCAAGGACTGCTACAATCCCGTAAAGAAGAACAGAACCTGTACCGTATGCGGTACCTTTGAGGAAAGGGTTGAAAATCCTCAGGGCGGTCACTCCTACGCTTGGGAAACAGTAACGGAGAACACCTGCACAGAGAACGGCACTCAGGTTTATAAGTGCACAAACTGCGGACTCATCAAGGAAGAGGCAGCAGTTCCCGCAATCGGTCATATCTTCGAATACGACAAGACAATCAAGGAGCCTACCTGTACGGAAACAGGTCTTAAGGCTAAAAAGTGCATAAACTGTGACGCACAGGAAAAGGAATATGCAACAGAAGCACTCGGACACAGCTTCAACAACAAGCACTACACCGTAACAAAGGAAGCCACCTGTGCAGAAGAGGGCTCAGCAGACGTAGTCTGCTCACGCTGCGGTGAAGCTGATACAATTACACTCGACAAGCTTCCCCACACAATAAACGGCGAATGGACAACAGTTACAGAGCCCGACTGTGTGAACGAGGGCTTAAAGAAGGGTGAATGCACTGCCTGCGGTGAGGTTGAGGAAGCAATTCCTGCGAAGGGACACACCGTAAAGAGATGGACAAAGGTAAAGGCTGCAACCTGTACGGAAGAGGGTCTTATGACCGGTGAATGCTCCGTATGCGGTGATAAGTCGGCAACAAAGCCCATTGAAAAGACAGCCCACGATTTCAACGACAAGGTACAGTACTGGACCGGCGGTGTGCTTTGTAAGGAAAACGGCACAGGCTATTACAAGTGCAGAAACTGTGACGCTAAGCAGCAGATAATTCTTCTTCAGCGTCCCTGTAATAACGACAACTTCAAGAAGACAAGAACAGTAACTCAGGCAACCTGTACAACTAAGGAAACAGTTATAGACGTATGCGACTTCTGTAAGGAAGACATTGAAGGCACAATCACCTCAACAGGCTCAGCACTCGGTCACGAGTTTGACAGAACAAACGGACTTACAACAAGCAGAGCTACCTGTACAACAGACGGTGAAATCAAATACAAGTGCGTACGCTGCGAAGAAACAACAACAGAGGTTATTGCAGCACTCGGTCACATCAATCTGGATGAGGACTGGCAAGAAACACCTGCAAGCTGTACGGAAGCAGGCTCAAGAGAATGTGCATGTGCACGCTGCGGTGAAATCACCACAGAGGAAATTCCTGTAGCTCCCCACACTCCCACAGGTGAATGGGTAACAGAAAAGGCTGCAAGCTGCGCTGAAGCAGGTATTGAAATTATCCCCTGCGACGTCTGCGGTGAGGCAACTCAGACAAGAGAGATTCCCAAGAGTGAGCACACACCCGTAAACGGTGTTATTGCAGATTCCGCTTCAATTGACGAAAACGGCAACTACGTTGTAAGATGTGTAACAAGCTGCGACGTCTGCGGTGAGCTTCTCTCAGAGGAAAGCACAATCACAAGAATTGCAGTAATGTGCAACTCAGACGACATCAAGGTTGTATTCAGCGAAGGCACAGACCTTACACCCGGCAGCACAGTTTCCTTCTCCCTTGAGGGCGACACAGAAAATATCGTTGTCCAGCTTGCCTACGGTGTTCATGGCGACGAGGTAATTGAAGAATCCTACGGATTATATTCATTCACTCTTCCCGAGGACCTTGGCGAAGCAGAAAAGGTAACAATTGCAATATTCAAGCTTAACTGAAAAGATGCCCGTGCGAAAAGCACGGGCTTTCTTATATATAATGTATATAATAATTAAGAGCGGAAAATGAATTATCATCTCCGCTCTTTTTTAGCTCTTCTTTTTTTCTCTGAGTCCTCTGAAGAAATCGGAAAGCACCGAGGCACATTCCTCCTCCATAAGACCGCCCTCGACAACGGGCTTGTGATTATAGGGCAGATCAAAAAGCCGCACAAGGCTTCTTACACTGCCTGCCTTTTTATCGTAAGCGCCGAAATATACGCTTTCAATGCGTGAATTGATTATAGCACCTGCGCACATCGGACAGGGCTCAAGGGTAACGTAAAGCTCACATCCGGGAAGGCGCCATCCGCCGAGAGCCTTACAGGCATTGTCGATAGCCTCAATCTCTGCGTGGGAAAGAGCATTCCGCTCAGCCTCTCTCCCGTTTTTACCCGTAGCAATTACCTCGTCGCCACGGACTATAACCGCACCTACGGGCACCTCGCCTGCCTTCCCTGCCTCGCGTGCAAGCTCAAGCGCCATACGCATAAATTTTTCGTTATATGAGCTCATCGACTTTTTTAAGGGTATTAAGACCGCATTTTACGCCTGTTTTCTGGTCCTCCATACCTTCAAACTCAACTGTTACAAAGCCGTTATAGCCTGCATTTTTAATAATACGGAGGCACTTTACAACAGGCACGTCACCGTGACCGATAATTGCGCCCTTGAGGAAATTGCCGCCTCTTGTCATAAAGAAGCCGTCGGGAGGAACAAAGGCGTTTCCGCATTTTTTCACAAAGTCCTTAGCGTGAACGTGAACGGCATAGGGAGCAACGTTGCCCACTGCAGCTGCAGGGTCCTCGTCAGCACACATAAAGTTGCCGATATCGACAAGGGCGCCGAAGTTCTTATGGCTTACACCGTTTATGATAGCCTCCACACGGACTGAATCCTGCGCAAAGAAGCCGTGATTTTCAACACAGGTCTTAACACCCTTTGCCTCTGCATATTCCGTAACTGCCCTGTAGCCCTTTATGATAACGGGAAGAGCATTGTTGAAACCAAGACCCTTTTTTCTGTCCTCTTCATTATATCCGCCTGAGGCATCGTGGCGCATAACGGGACAGCCCATAGCCGCACACACGTCAACCTCGCCCTTAAGACGCTCTATTTCAGCCTCTGTATCGTAAATAAGGTTTGCACCTATTGCATAGGCTACGATGTCAATTTCGTGCTTCTGAGCCTCTTCCTTGAGCATTGCGGCATAAGCAAGCTTATCAATACCCTCGGGGGCGTGAATTTCTGCAAACTCAATGCCGTCGAAGCCCATTTCTTTTGCAAGGGAAATAAGCTCGATTTCCTTGTATTCCCCTGAGGAAACAAGTCGGTGGAAGCTGTAGGACGTTACTGAAAATTTCATCATTTATTCTCCTTTGCCGTATTCTAACGAATATACAATACTGTCAAAAAATATACCAGAGGATACTCTTACGTAATATCTGCCTGCAGCAAGCTGCTTATATACTGCCGTCACAGATTCCTCGTCGGATTTCACCCTGATTACACTCTGACCGTCCTGAGCCTTTACGGCATTGTTATCTGCACCGTACAGAGTGAAATTGAAAATTTCCTTACTATAGGAAAGCTTTTCGTGAGAAAGCGAGAGAGTGACGTCTGCGCTCTCGGAAAGCTCGATTACGTAATAATCAAAATCATAATCAGTGCCGCGGTCGGCAATAATACCCTTGACCGGCACAGCCTCAAAAAGAATATCAGCCGCAGCCGCAGTATCGTTGAACTCCGTTTCCCAGTCTGATGCGGCGGTGAAATTAACGGTAAGATAATATTTATCAGAATTGAGATAAAGGTTTTCACTATCTATGCGGACGTAATATACACCCTTTGAAAGACCGATAGCAGGAGTAACCGAAACGTCGTCACCCCAGGCGGAAATGCTTTTGCTGAGCACACGTCCGTCGACGTCAAGAAGAGTGATGTTCCAGCCGTTTCTATCTGCATTTTCAGCAGCAGGCTCGTGTGCAAAATCAAGTGAGCAGTAGCCCGGCTCAGAAAGCTCGAATCTGAAATAGTCCCTGTCAATGCCGTTTATCTGCGAGGCGGTATTGCCCGTTACGGTAACGCCTGCACTTATACTGTCGGCAGTTTCTATGGTATCGTTCTTCTCGTTTTCATAGTCGGAATTGTCAGTTCTTGAAAGGGTAAGCGTATAGGTGATATCGGTATACACACGGTTTCTTATAAGCACGTAGTAGTTGCCTGCATCAAGACCGATTTTACCGCTTTTGTTTACAGAGTCGGTGAAAAGTGAATTTACAGAGTACATACAGGCTCCGTCCTCAGAGAAAACAAGCACCTGCCAGCATACGCTTACCTTATCCTTAACCGTGGGATGCTCAAACTTAAGCTCAATAAAGCCATCCTCATACATACGGAAAAGGAAATAGTCGTCGTCCTGTCGGTCATCGTGATATGCTGCACTACCCTTTACGGACACGCCGCTGTAGATTTCCGTGTAACGGTATATATTGTCATTACATTCTGTTTCATATTCCGTGCTTTCGTTAAGGCTTGCGTTTATTGTGTACTGTGCTGAGGAATAGGAAGCACCCTTTTCAGCCACAAGACGATAGTTGCCCCTTGAAAGACCGATTTCGGGAGAGCTGTCAGTTGTAAGCGCTGTGGTTCTGAGGGTGTCTATAAGACGGTATGCAACCTCACCGCCGTCACCGTTTACGTAGTATTCCTCATAGAGTGAAAAGCACCAGCCCTCTGCGCCCGTGGGGGCAGCGTGAGTGACCGTATATGAAAAAACAGATCTTTTTTCAACAGTAAAGGTATATACGTTCACCGCATTTTCAGATGAAAGCGAATCGGTATTTTCAGAAAGCAGATAAAGCTGCGAAACCTTCTCGTTTGCCGCCGCGGGGGTATAGTCGTTGTGATACTGCATTTTCACGCTGAGAATTTCGGAAAAGGATATAATTTCCGCCTCAGCCTCTGTTTCCGCCTCAGCCTCAGCCTTTGTTTCAGGCTCTGCAGGGTCTTTTACAGGGGATGTCTGCTGCGACAGAACTGAAGGTTCTTCAAAGGAAGGCTCATCAGGCTCAGCAAAGGTATCGGCAGTCACAGTCTGCTCATTCGCCTGCAAAGAAAGGTCAGGTGCACAGGTCACTGCCTCTTCACCTGCTTCTGCATCAGCTGTCACGTCCGCCGGTGTGAGTGACTGAGCATTACGGCAAAGCACGGCACAGCCGAGAAAAACCGCAACCGAAAGATATAAGCAGATAAGCTTACGTATAACGGGCATATGCACTCTTCCTTTCTTAAAAGTAATAATCTACGCTATTTTAACATATATAAAAATAACAATCAAGGACAATAAACGAAAAAGTACCGTAAATCGTTGACAAGCCTGCCGTAATTTGCTAAAATAACCTACGCGATTCAATATCCGCCTCCTTAGTTCAATGGATAGAATAAGCCCCTCCTAAGGGCTAGATGTGGGTTCGATTCCCGCAGGGGGTGCCAGAAGCGGCGAGTAAACTCGCCTAAGATAAGAGATAATAGATAATATTGAATAGATAAAAGAGATTTCTGCGGCTTTGAGCCGCTTCAACTATTCGTTATTCTCTATTATCTTTTATCTATTATCTGAAAAGGAGTTTTGAAAATGGCGCAAAACAGCATTTTATTAGATAAATCCTTGTTGTTCGCCGCAAGAATAGTAAAGCTCAATAAATACCTTACCAAAGAGAAAAAAGAAACAGTTATCGCTAAGCAGATTATCCGCAGTGCGACATCAATAGGTGCAAATGCCAACGAAGCAATTTACGGTCAGAGCAAGTCGGATTTTATAGCAAAGCTGCAGATTTCTCTGAAAGAAACCGCTGAAACAGAATATTGGTTAAGACTTTTGATTTTATCTGAATACATAACCGATAAGGAAGGCAATTCCTTACTGGATGACTGCCTTGAAATTAAAAGAATACTCATTTCTACACTGAAAACTGCAAAAGAAAACAAATAAAAAAAGACGAAAACCATTATTTTACAAGGGTTTTCGGCTCTTTGTCATTTTAGGGTTTCTCATAAAAAGTTCAAAAATCCTGCTAATGAAAAAGGCGGTTGTTATATCCGTGTTTTTGTAATACAATAAAAAATATGGTATAATTATTGTAACGTTTTAGCTTTTTTCTGATCTTATAGTTGAAAGGGCGGTGAAAATGTGACTGAATTTGAAAAAGTTTTCAATGACAACCGGGATTTTATTTTTAAATATTTAATGAAAATGACTCGGGATGCTTCTCTTGCCGAAGAGCTGACACAGGAAACCTTTTTCCGTGCGTATATGAATTTCTCTTCCTTGCGGAATAAAGGAAAAGCATCGTCCTGGCTTTGTAAAATTGCTCAGAATACTTATTATTCCTGGTACAATGAGCAAAAGAGGTATGCTTCAGCAGACAGTCTTGAAGCAATCAGCGACGAAACAGATACAGAAGATGCTTTTATTCAGAAGGAGCTTTCACAAAAAGCTTTACTGTGCCTGCATGAATTGGAGGAGCCCTATAAGGAAGTGTTTATGCTTTCGGTGCTCGGCGGTTTTTCTTTGAAGGAAATAAGCTCAACCTTTGGTAAGAGTGAGAGCTGGGCACGGGTTACATTTTACCGTGCAAAACAAAAACTATCGGAAAGGATGAGGCAGAAATATGAACTGTGAGATTATTAAAGATCTGATACCTTTATATATTGACGGGTGCTGCAGTAAGGAAAGTGAAAGAGTTGTTGAAGAACACCTCAAAGATTGTTCTGAGTGTAAAAAACTTTTCGAGGAAATGAAAGAGTCGACTGATACTATTGTTACATCAGAATCACCGAAAGCATTCAGTAGAATCAATGATTGGAAAGCCTCTGTTCTGCAGTCGATTTTATTGTTTGCTTCCTTTGGATTAATTACAATCGGAGTAGCAGTCGAAGCATACGCCGGCTCTGATAGCTTGGGGAACGGCTTGTTTGCTTTTAATTTGGTTGTTCCTGCAACAGGCTTTATGCTTTCATTAGCAAATTGGTACTTTGTAAGAAGCTATAAAAACAGAAAGGTCTTCTCAGACTGCTCCTCTCTTATTACGCTCGGTATCACGGTCGGTGCTTATTTTTGGGCTGCTTTTCACTATGAAGAGATGGGCTTTCTGGAGCTGTTTAAGGGTGTCAGCCTTGCGGGATTCTCTGATACCTTTCACGGCATTCTTTTCCTCCTCGGAGGCGGTATTGTACTGACCATTGTATTTTGCGTTTTGTCTAAAATTTTGTCAAACAAATATGCTGAAATGTTAGGGAAAGATTGAGGTATCACAATGAAAAAAGTATTAACATTTTTACTGTGTTTACTATTTGCATTGACGATACTTTTTCCTGTTGGTGCTTTAGTGAGCGCTTGCTTTGGATATTCATTTGAGCTGACAAGTGTTTTGGCAGTTTCTGTCATTATAGCAGTTATATCTGTATTTACGGTGATTTTCAGTATTATATCAAAGGATAAAATTATCAATAAAGGCATAATAATTTTGTCCTACATTCTTTTGCCGTTGTCTTTTATTAATGCTGTTATTTATATCTTTGAAAGCGGAGAATTACTTGTTGCAATCTGCATGCTTGTTTCTGCCGTGTGCTGCTTTTTCATAATGATAAGAAACATCATGTCAACAGTCAGCAAAATCATTGTTTCTGTTTTATTTTCTTTGATGACTGCATTTGTTATCTTCTTTGCTTTTATGATGCTGATATTCGGAAATATAGGACAGAATACGATTGTCAAAAACATAGAGTCTCCAAACGGTAGTTTTTATGCGCAGGTTATTGACAGCGACCAAGGTGCGCTTGGTGGAGATACTCTTGTTAATGTGTATGAGAAACGAGAAATAGATACTTTTATATTCAAACTAAAAGATAAGCCTCAAAGAGTATATCTGGGAGAATGGAGAGAATACGAAAGCATGCATATTAGTTGGAAAGACGATAAATGTTTAGTTATAAATTCTGTTGAATATGAAATAGAATAATAACATCGACAATATATAGTGACAGAATTAACACACCATCATTCGCCTGTTTGTCGCTCGCTTGCTAATATTCTGCTAATTTTCATTAACAAAACTGCTAAATATCAGAGAAAACTGAGAGTGACTCTGTTAACACCACAACACCCGCTAACCCTAGTAAAATAAGGGTTTATGAGGATTTTCAAGTGACAAAAAGTGAACAAAATAACACCTCTTGGGACAAACTCCTAAGGGCTAGATGTGGGTTCGATTCCCGCAGGGGGTGCCAAAAAAAGAACGAAGCTGTTGCTTCGTTCTTTTTTTATCCAAGCCGACAGGCTTGGTATATCATCACGCGTCAGCGTGTATATCATCGCCGCAGGCGTATATCATCACACGAAGTGTGCATAACTGTCGGCTTGATGATATACAAGGCTTCGCCTTGATTTTTTACCTCTTCACTCTTCTCTTTTTCTCACAATGATGCTCTGCTGAAAATTTTCCTGTTGAAAAAATGCGGATTTTCTGTTATAATGTACATAATACTATGAGAATTAAGGAAATTATCAGTCTATGAAATACAAGAAAATCGGAAACCGTATCTGGCAGGGTCCTCCTGCGACAAAGAAATTCAATATGGAAGAAGAGCCTCACGGACAGTGGCCGATTTTTATCGGACCTATTTGGGCAGGTACGAAGCTGAGAAAGGATCTGCACCGAGTAAAGTCGAACACAGTCGGCTCATACGGAGTGAAGCCTCCTTACATTCTTTTCTGCAACCATAACTGCTTTTACGATTTTTACATTATGACCTCACTTCTCATAGGTCACAGAGGTCATTTCCCCGGTGCAGTCGACGACTTCATCGGAAGAGAATGGATGGCAAGACGAATAGGAATTTTCCCCACAAGAAAATTCACAACGGATATGAATCTTGTTTTCGTTGCACGAAAGGTGCTTAAAAACGGTGAGATTTACGGTCTTTACCCCGAAGCAAAATATTCTCTCTGCGGTATTACCGAGCAAATCCCCGATTCTGTAGGACAGCTTGTAAAGCTCTGCAGAGTGCCTGTTGTAACAATGAAGATGAAGGGACACCACGTATACAATCCCTTCTGGAATCAGAAATCCTTACGTTGGTTTTTAAAAACAGAGGTTGAGCACGGGCTTCTTATGACTGCAGATGAGGTAAGAGCCGCAACTGTTGAAGAAATCAACGAAAAAATCCGTACCGCTTTAGACCACGACGACTGGAGATGGCAGAGCGAAAACAGGGTTGAAATAAAATACAAAAACCGCGCAGAGGGTCTTCACAACGTGCTTTACAAGTGTCCCTCCTGCTTATGCGAAACGAAAATGACCACAAAGGGCGCTCAGCTTTTCTGTGAGGAATGCGGCAAGAGCTGGACTCTTAACTATTACGGTGAATTAGAAGCAGACACAGGTGAAACCGAATTCAAGTTCCCCTCCGACTGGTACAGATGGGAGCGCGAGGAGGTAAAAAAAGAGGTTTATGCCGGCACCTACCGTACTGAATGTGACGTTATCGTAAACGACCTTCCCAATGCGAAGGGCTTCATTTATATGGGCAAGGGGCACCTTGTTCACGATTACGACGGCTTTAAGCTCAAGGGCGTGCGCGACTACGACGGAGAGGAATTCTGTATGGATATTCCCTCGCTTCATCAGTATTCCTGCCACATTGAGTATAATTACCGCTACGGCTGGAAGCGTGACTGCATAAATCTTAACACCTTAGAGGATACCTGGTATGTATTCCCCGAGGATAAGGACGTAAGGGTTACGAAAATTGCCCTTGCAACCGAGGAAATCTTCAACAAGTGTAACGCAGAAAGAAGCATCAAAAAGAAGCGCCGCGAGGACTAACGGAGGCAGGCTTCATATAACTCACAAACGGAGTGATTGTTTTGAAAAGAAAAGCAGCTTTAAAGGGCTTGCTCATATCTGCAGCCGTAATCCTTGTTATTGCAGGACTTATTGCGGCAGGAAACCTGCTTGCCCTGCAGAATCTTGTAAATAAGGGCAGTGCATACGGCAGCGCAGCAACGGAAAATCAGCTTATTCCCCAAAAGGATGAAAACAGCACGTGGTATTTCACCACAGACGGAGATTTCAGAGTTATGCACCTTACCGACATTCATATAGGCGGCGGCTTCCTTTCGAGGGACGTTGACGAAAAGGCAATGAATGCGGTTGCAGCAATGATAACGAGAGAGCAGCCTGACCTGGTTATTGCAACGGGTGACATAGCATTTCCCGTTCCCTACACCGCAGGCACCTTCAACAACTACAGTGCGGTAAAGGCTTTCGGCAATCTTATGGAAAGCCTCGGAGTTTACTGGACGGTCACCTTCGGTAATCACGATGCTGAGGCTTATTCATATTTCGACAGAGAAAAGGTTGCTGAATTTTACAGTGCCGAGGAATTTTCCCACTGTCTGTTTGAAGCAGGTCCCGAGGACGTAGACGGCTTCGGAAACCATGTAATTGAAATAAGAAATTCCGACGGCTTTGTGACACAGGCGCTTTTTATGATTGACTCACAGGCTTACGTGGATAACAGCATCATCACAAGCATAAAGGGTACGTACGACAACATACATCCCAATCAGGTTCAGTGGTATGAGGATGAAATCACAAAAATGAACGCCCGCAACAAGGCTATTGACGAAAACGCCGGAGCTGTAAGCTCACTTGCATTTTTCCACATTCCTCTTGCCGAAATGAAGGACGGCTGGACACAGTTTCAGGAAAACGGCTACCGTGACACAGATGAGTTTACCTACGTTGGGGGTATAATTGCTGAGCAGGGCAGACTTATCTACAGCGGTCTTGGCAAGGATGAGCTCTTTGAGAAAATGCTTGAGCTCGGCTCAACAAAGGCTATGTTCAACGGACACGACCACATAAACAACACAACCTTTGAATACAAGGGTATCACCTTCAGCTACGGCTACAGTATTGACTATTTTGCATATTCGGGTATTGATAAGGAAGGCTCGCAAAGAGGATGCACAATGATTACCTGCAAGCCCGATTCCGACTTTACCATAGACAAATACAACTACTATTCCGAAAGATACGTCCTTGACGGCTTTACCCGTGAAGAGGTAACCATGCAGTTTGAGGGTGTAACCTATCAGTACATAGAAGAATAAAGCAGACCAATCCCGTTCAATTATACCGGACGGGATTGCATTTTTTTTATTTTGATGTATAATGGAAAAGTAACCATAAATTTCAGATAAACATAAAAGAGGTATTGCGATGAACGCGTCCGAGCTTTTTGAAAACATCTATAAAAAACCTGCACTTCACACCGCCTTTACCCCCTACCGTATCTGCCCCATTGGTGCTCACAGCGACCATCAGCTCGGCAAGATTACGGGCTTTGCCATCGACAAGGGCATTCATATTGCCTACGGTCCTAAGGAAAACGGCGTTGTGGAAATACAGTCACTGCAGTTTGACAAGCGCGCACAGTGGCACGTTGCGGCTACTCCCGAGGCTCCTCAGCACGACTGGGCAGACCATTTAAGAGGTGCAACAATTGCACTCAACAAGCGCTATCCCCTGCGACGCGGACTCTGCGCAACAATTGACGGTGAGCTTCCCATAGGCGGTCTTTCCTCCTCTGCAGCGGTTATCATCACCTTCCTTTCCGCGCTTTGCACAATGAATGAAATAAAGCTTTCCCCCGATGAGCTTATCACAATTTCACAGGAGGCGGAAAACCTGTACGTGGGTATTGCCTGCGGTAAGCTTGACCAGTCCTGTGAGGTGTACTGCAAAAAGGACCATCTTCTTTATATGGACCTTAAGGACAACACCTATAAGCTTATTCCTCAGCATCCCGATATGAAGCCCTATAAGATTGCTGTATTCTTCTCGGGGCTTGAAAGAAGCCTTGCAGGCTCAGCCTTCAATATGCGCGTTGACGAATGCAGAAGCGCCGCATACGCGCTTAAGGCATACGCAGGCATGGAATACGGTAAATTTGAGCAGACGAATCTCAGGGACGTGCCCTACGAGGTATATCTTCAGTATAAGGACCGTCTTCCCGACTCTTGGAGAAAAAGAGCCGAGCATTGGTACTCGGAATTTTTCCGCGTTGAAAAGGGCGCTGAGGCGTGGGCTCGCGGTGACATTGAGGAATTCGGCAGGCTTTCCTTTGAAAGCGGACGCTCATCCATCTACAACTGGGAAACAGGCTCACCTGAGCTTAAGAAATTATACGAAATTATGGCTGAAACCGAGGGTATTTACGGCGGTAGATTTTCGGGCGCAGGCTTCAAGGGCTGCAGTATGGCTCTTATTGACCCTGCATTCGAGGAAAGCATCATCGAAAGGGTATCCCGTGAATATCTGAAGGAATTCCCCCATCTTGAGGGTAAATATTCCGTGCACATCTGCGAAAGCGCAGACGGCGTGAAATTTGAGGTATAAAATATGAAATGTCTTATATTGGCGGCAGGCTATGCCACAAGGCTTTATCCCCTTACAGAAAACTTTCCCAAGCCTCTTCTTAAGGTAGGCGAAAAAACAATACTCGACCACCTTATTGACGATATGGACCAGTCGGGAGAAATCGACGAATACGTTGTAATTTCAAACCACAAGTACGCTCCTCATTTTGAAGATTGGGCAAAGGAAAAAGCACAGAAAATCACCGTTGTTGACGACGGCACCGAATCAAACGAAACCCGTCTTGGTGCGGTAAAGGATATTCAGTTTGCAATTGAGGAGCTTTCAATTGACAGTGATATGCTTGTTATTGCAGGTGACAACGTGCTTGATTTCAGCCTTACAAAATTCATTTCTTATGCAAAGGAAAAGAAAACCTCCTGCATAATGAGATATTTTGAGCCCGAGCACAAGAAGCTTCTCAAGTGCGGTGTTGTTACCGTTGACGAAAACGACAGGGTAACAAAAATGACAGAAAAATCACCCACCCCCGAAACAAACTGGTGCTGCCCTCCCTTCTATTACTACACAAGAACGGACGCAGGACTCGTAGCAGAGGGAATCAATCAGGGCTGCGGCACTGACGCTCCCGGCAGCTTCATAGCCTGGCTTTGCACAAAAACCGACGTTCACGCCATGGAAATGCCCGGCTCACGCTATGACATAGGAAACCTTGAAAGCTACGAAAAGGTAAAGGCAGAATACAAGGGCATAACAAAATAACGCAAGACGTAAGGTGACTGATTTACGGTCACCTTTTTTTGTAATAAAAATCACTTTTTCGGTAATATAATGACGGAGTGCTCAATTGACACAAAACCGCAAATATGATAAAATTTTAAAGATATATTAATTTATAGAGTGGGTACCAATGAACATTTTTGATGAAGTTTACAGACTGAATGAGCATCGCCTTGATAAAAGAGCGATGTCTATGGCATTTGACAGTGGCGAAAGAGCAGTTTTTACCTATAAGGAGCTTTTTTCAGAGGCTACAAAATATGCCGACATTTTAACAAAAGCAGGTGTCCGTGCAGGCGACAGAGTTGCAATTGCAGCCGAAAGCAGTCCCTGGTGGATTATTGCGTTTTTTGCTATATGCAAAATCCGTTGCACCGCTGCTCTTATTGATGCTTCAATGGGCGGCGAGGACATTGTAAATTTCATAAGCCGCTCAGACGTACGCAGTGCTTTTTTCTCGGCTAAGACCTATAAAAAAGCCGAGGGTAAGCACAGCTTCGCATTCCCCTGCCTTAACGTGCGCGACTGCTTGGTATTTGAGGGTGCGCCCTGCACCGTATCCCCCGGGCTTCCCGCCTCTGCCGACACCGACGAAAGCGTTGCCTGCATTATTTTCTCATCGGGCACAACACGTAATGCAGCAGGCATTATGCACTACCACGACAGTCTTATCGACACCACAAAAATGACGGAAATCGTGCTTGACATCACCGAAAAATCACGCTTTCTCGGCATGCTCCCCTTAAGCCATATTTACGGTCTTTTCAGCCTTGTTATGGGTCCGCTTGTCACAGGCTCGGACGTGCATTTTGTTGAATCCGTTTCAGCAGACGCACTTCTTACCGCATTCAAGGAATATAAGCCCACCGCATTCCCTGCCGTACCCAAGGTTTACGACCTTTTCCGCACTGCGGCTCTTCGCAAAATAAACGCAAGCAAGGTAACAAAGCTTATCTTTGAAAAATTCTTCCCCATCTGTTTAGATATGAGGAGAAAAAACGGCTCACTTCTCGGTAAAAGGATTTTCAAAAGCATCCACGAAACCTTCGGAGGCTGTCTTGTGCGTCTTTTCTCGGGTGGCGCGCCCCTTTCAGGTGAAACTGCCGAATTCTATTACGGTCTTGGCTTTAACATCTTAAGCACCTACGGAGCAAGTGAAACCAACGTACCTACCCTCGGTAACGTATTGGACGACATCAGCACTGATTCCTGCGGAAAGCCCTATCCTGTGGTTGAAATAAAGCTTTCCGACGAAAACGAGCTTCTTATAAAAACACCCTTTATGATGAAGGGCTATTTCCGTGACGAGCAGTCAACAAAGGAGGCGTTCACCGAGGACGGCTGGTTCCGTTCGGGTGACCTTGCCGCAATCGACGCAAAGGGTAATGTCAGAATCACAGGCAGAGCAAAGGAAAACATCGTGCTTTCAACAGGCAAGAAGGTATCCCCCGACGACCTTGAGGAAAAATACCGCGGTGTTTCCGGTATGAAGGACTTTGCAATATGCGGTGTGCCTGCCGAAAATGCCGACTTTGATGAAATTCACGCCTTTATTGTAAAGGAGGCTTCTGCCGAAAAGGAGCAGATAGAGGAGGACATCAGAAAAATAAATGCAGATGCCCCTGCCAATATGAAGCTTCACAAAATCCATTTTATAAACGAAATTCCCCGCACCTCTCTTCAGAAGGCAAAAAGATATATTCTTAAAAAGCAGGTGCTTGACGAAAGAAGCGGAGTTAAAGCAGAAGGCAGCACGCCCGCCATCATATCGGGTGAAGCTTCAGAGCTTATTGAAATTATTTCAAGAATTGCAAACGTGCCTGCGAATGAAATTTCAGAAAGCACAAAAATATTCGCCGACCTTGCCCTTGACTCCCTGAGTGCAGTTGACCTTGCAATGGAAATTGAAGGAAAATATAAGGTAAACGTTGAGCGCGCATATTCAAAGGAAATGACCGTTCTTGACCTTATGGACGCAATAAAAAAAGGAAACACCGAGGAGGAAAAGGCGGCTCCCATGGGAATTTACCCCCAGGAGAAAACCGAAAGGGACTATGCAATTTTCTCTAAATTCAGAAGCTTTGCAAAATTCTGCTTCAACATTAATGCCGTAAACCCCGAAAACATCCCCACGGACAGCGGCTTTATTCTCTGTCCCAACCACGTTACAAAAATCGACTATCTCTTCGTTTCCACAGCCCTTTCAAAGGAGCGCTTTATGAAGCTTTGCGCAATGGCAAAGATTGAGCTTTTCAGAAAGGACCCCTTCAGCCGTCAGCTTATAAAATCAACAGGTATGGTACCTGTTGACCGAGGCGGTATGAATATGAACACAATGAACAGCATCAAGACTAAAATCCGTGAGGGCTGGTGTGTTCTTATCCATCCCGAGGGAACAAGAAGCGAGGACGGAATTTTCCGCAAAATCAAAAGCGGTGCATCGGTTATTGCCATTGAAACAGGCGTGCCCGTTGTGCCCGTATATATAAGCGGTGCATACGAAATTTTCCCCAAATCCGCAAAGATGATTAATTTCTATGACACAAAAAACAAGAAAAAATTTGACGTTGACGTTGTGTTCGGAAAGCCCATAAGCTCCGAGGGTAAAACCACCGAGGAGCTGACAACGGAGCTTCAGAGCGCAATACTCGAATTACAGGATAAATACAGAAAATAAGCAATTCAGGTGACCGAAATGGAAAAAATAAGATATGTTGACCCCACAATAGGCACTGTCGGTGACGGACAGAGCGAAAGCTTCCACGGCGGCGGAAAGGTGCATCCCGGTGCCTGCGTGCCCGGAGGTATGGTGCAGCTTGCTCCCGACACGGTAACAGGCGGCGACAACGGCACAGGCTACAATTTCTGCCACGATACAATTGAGGGCTTCAGCGTAAATCACATGAGTGGTATCGGCTGGTACGGAGATCTGGGCAATCTTCAGATGATGCCCGTAACGGGTGAAACCGACCTTCGCTCGGGCTCAAATGAGGAGGTACCCTTCACACGGGGCACCGAGGGCTGGAAATCACACTTTTCCCACGAAAACGAAAAAGCCGGCGCAGGCTATTACTCCGTAAGGCTTGACAGATATGATATTCTTGCAGAGGCTACGGTAGCGCCCCACACGGGTATGCTTCGTATAAGCTATCCCGAAAATGCCGACTGCAGAATGATTTTCAACCTTTCAAGAAGAATCGGCGGCAAAGCAGATTTTGTTAAGGCTGAAATCGTAAGCGATACACGCATTGAGGGTGAAATTATCTGCACCCCCAAGGGCGGCGGCTTCGGCAGAGGTCACGGCAATATTGAATATAATCTGTTCTTTGTTATTGAGCTTTCAAGACCTATGAAAAAGGCACAGTTTTTCAGTAACGAGGAAATTCTTGATATAACAGACCGCTGTGAAAGGGAGGATCTGGGAATTCTTGCACACTTCGGTGAGCTTTCAAGCCCCCTCACAGTAAAGCTTGCAATCTCCTACACGGATAAGGAGGGTGCAAAAAAGAATTTCCTTGAAACCCAGGAGCTCGGCTTCGACTTTGACAGGGTTAAAGAAAATGCAGCCGGTGAATGGACGGAAATTTTCGACTGCGTTGACGTTGAGGGTGAGGACGAAAAGGATCTTACAATTTTTTACACCTGCCTTTACCACACTCTTTTAGACCCGAGAACTGCAAGAGATGTTGACGGCAGATTCACCCTTGACGGTGAAATTTTACAGGATACAAGCTATTTCCACCGCACGGTTTTCAGCGGCTGGGACGTATACAGAAGTGAATTCCCCCTGCTTTCTCTTATCCGCCCCGACATTGTGAATGACGAGGCCTGCTCTCTTCTTAAAATCGCAGAAAAAAGGCACTCCTCCTTCCCCCGTTGGGAGCTTATGGGCATTGATGCAGGTTGTATGGTAGGCGACCCCGGTCTTATTATGATAGCAGACGCCTTCGTCAAGGGAATCAGAAATTTCGACTGCGAAAAGGCTTATGAAATAGGTAAGGCCTCCGTATTATCGCAGACCGAGCTTTTCGGCAAGCCATTCAAGGTAAATCACCCCACCTGCCGTCAGTTCACAGAGGACTGCTACGTGCCCGACAAAATAAGCGACACCCTTGAATATCTCCTCTCCGACTATGCCCTTTCCCGCTTTGCAGAGGCTCTCGGCAAGAAAGACGATGCCGAGGTATTCACTGCAAGAGCAAGACGCTACAGGGAAAACTACAATCCGCTTCTCGGCTTTATGGCACCGAGAAAGGCTAACGGAAATTTCCGTTGGATGTGGGGCAGATATGATGACAATTACTGCGTAGAAAGCAACATCTTCCAGCAGTCCTGGTTTGTTCCCTATGACATAAAAGGACTTGCAGGTCTTTTCGGCAGAAAAAGAACAATCCGTCTGCTTGAAACCTTCTTCAGAAAGGCAAAGCTCAGCGCTCTGTGGAGTAACGATTACAACCACTCAAACGAGCCCTGTCACAATATAACACATTATTTCAGTATGCTTGGTCTTCCTCACCGCACACAGTACTGGACAAGAAGAGTTCAGAAGGAATCCTACAGCCTCGGTGCTTACGGCTTCTGCGGCAACGAGGACGTTGGTCAGCTTTCAGCCTGGTACGTGCTTTCAGCAATAGGCTTTGCACAGGTCTGCCCTGCCAAGCCCCTGTTTTTCATAAACACTCCCCTGTTCAGAAAAGCATCGGTAAGGCTCAATAAGCAGTATCACTCCTGCAGCACTGCCGACACCTTCACGGTGGTATGCGACAAGGACCCTCTTACTCACCCTTACATAAAAGAGGCTCACTTAAACGGCAGAAAAATTGAAAATGCCTTCCTTACCTACGAGGAAATTACCGCAGGCGGCACCTTCAGACTCACCCTTTCCGAAAGCCCCTGCGAGGACGCACTTACCCTTTCTCCCGAAAATTTCTTCTGATAAAAATAACAAAAGAGCTTAGGCAGTCAGTCTGCTTAAGCTCTTTTGTTCAATATTTCAATTAATTACTCTGTCACAACGAACAGTAATGCGAAACTGTCCGCCATAGGTACAGGTAAAAAGTGTAAGATCCCAGATACCGCTTTCCATTTCCTCAACAGCAGTAGGCAAAAGACTTTCAACGGAAGCCACCTCATAACGGAAAACGTTGCCTGCCATATCGGTAAAAACAACCTCATCACCCTCGTGCAGGTCCTTGATATTACCGAAATACGAGGTATAGTTATGTGCTGCAATAATAAGATCATCCTTATATAAGCTGCCCTTGTAGCGACAAGGACTGACACGAAGACCCGAATCGGTAAGCTCATTCAGAACAGGAAGCGCAAGTTCCAATGAGGGAATTTCAACGTATCCTATATAATCTCTGCCGTCAATGCTCTTGACGGGCATTTCCATATCGGGATTAAGCACGTACACGGGAGGCTGAATGCCGCTATCCTCAGCAGCGCTTGCCGACTCATCGTGCAGCACCTCACTTTTTATCTGCGACATAACGCTTTCGGAAAACATCCTGGCTCTGTTTGCCTCGTAAACATTATATGCGGTCAATACAGCCGCGGCACATATAAAAATTATGCCGAATACCGTAAAAATTTTACTTTGCTTACTTTTCATCATTCTTCCTCGCCTCTACGTCCGATATAACCGAATAATACAAACATAAGGCCGGCAAAGGAAAGAAAAGGCACAGGCCACCACAGCTGACCGGTATAGGGAAGCTCCGGCGGTGTATTGGGAGGCTTGGTAGTCGGCTCGTCGGGCGGTTCCTCCGTTGTGGTTTCATCGGGACCGGTTGTGGTTTCATCGGGACTGGTTGTGGTTTCATCGGGAGGAGTCGTAGTAGGCTCGGTTGAGGGCTCATCGTCGGGCGGGGATGAGTTCGCTACGACGTAGCGGTAAACCTGCTGCTCAATACAAACAAAATATCCGGCAGGAATATTCTGCTCATACACGCTCCAGTCACCCATAGGAAGATTTTCCCAGGCAAATTTCCAGTTATTATCTCTGTTAAGAACGACGGAATCATAAAACTCATCGCCGTTATAAAGATGCACTACAATCTGCAGAGGTCTGGACTCACTCTGTTCGTCATGCCACACCTTAAGAACCTCAACGTACACGCTCTCATATTCGGGATGCACCGTGTATTTACCGTTTACGCAGACGTCATAATTCCACTCATCTGAGCTACCCGTAGGAACAGATATCATAAGAGGTGTGGGAATTACATATTCACTGCCTGAAAGCACGGGCGCACCTTTTACAAGATAAAGACCGCAAGGAATATCCGAGAATACTGCAACACCGTTTTCATCCGTCTGTCCCACGTAATCGGGAGCTATCGCCTTGTGGGCTACGTAGCCCTTAAGTGTTGTTGCAATAACACGCAGGTTTGCCGCAGAGGTATTATTGATATCAGGCGACATTTCGGAATCCTTATACATATCAAGAAGAATAAAGCCGCCGTCTGCAGTAACATCTGCAACCTTATAAATACTGTAGCTGACTCCCGCAAGGGGCTGTCCGTCGGGAGCAATTGTAATTGAAAGAGAGGCAGGAGTATCGGTGGCTATGGGAACAGCCTGTGCAGTAATCACAGTTGCCGCAGTCATAAGCACAATTGAAATGCAGACCAACACTGCATATATTCGCTTAATCGTATTCATCTGCATTTCCTCCTTTTATCAGTTATTTTCTCTGAGCTTTCTTATTTTTCTTCGCTGGATTCTGATTTTTATATCCTTTACAACAATCATCATAAGAAGCAGCAGCAATATGGGAATTGCAACCATAGGCGCTACTATCATAGGCTCAATCTGCATAGCATCTGCAGTAACCTTTACGTTTGATTCAATAATATTATCAATTCGCTGACCTCTTACAAGAAGTCGGTGAGAGTTTACACCGTAGGGAGTACAGGTAACAAGAGTACAAAGGTCCTTGTCAGGCTCAACGGTAAGTGCGGACAAATCGTCGGGAGTGATAATTCTTATCTGATCTACCTGATAGGTAAACATTTCGTCAAGAATATAAAGCACA
>JAZTWN010000048.1:0-16964 GCA_045635905.1 Acutalibacteraceae bacterium | reverse complement strand
CCATCTGCGGCGAAGGGTTTAAAAGCTCAACACTTCCGCCGACAGACTGCATTTTACGGTATCTGCCCATAATAAGTCCTACACCCGACGAATCCATAAAGGACACCGCCGAAAAATCCAAAATCAGTAGCTTTGGACGGTATATTTCAATATTGCGGTCTATTTCAAAAAGTATTTTTGGTGCAATATGGTGGTCGATTTCCCCGCTTATATGGGCGGTCACCACCTGATTTGTTGCCTCGCATCTTACCATAGTAGTTCCTCCGAAAATAAAAATAGGACAAGTCCATTTTAGGACCTGTCCTTTAAAAATTTCAGTAAATTCTGTTGTCGGAAATCGGAAAATTAACCGATTTTTGCAATACCCTCTTTAATAAGGGCTATCTTTTCTTTAAGTGTTGCGGCTCTCTTTCTGTCTGCCTCAACAACCTGTGCGGGAGCCTTTGAAACGAATGCCTCGTTATTAAGTCTGCCTTCAAGGGATGCAAGATTCTTTTCGGCATCAGAAAGCTCCTTTTCGAGTCTCTTCTTTTCTGCCTCAAGGTCAACAAGCTCATTCATAGGAATGAATACACTTGCATCTGCAGTAACAATATTTACCGCACCGTCGATATTAAAGTCCTCACCGACAGTAACGTTTGAAGCCGATGCAAGCTTTACAAAGAAGCCTGCACACTCCTCAAAGGTGCTCTTTTCGTTGGTTGCAACGAAAACCTCTGCCTTCTTTGAGGGAGGAACGTTCATTTCGCTACTGCGGTTACGGATTGCCTTAATGGCGGACATAACCTTTTCGAAATTCTTTTCATCCTCTGTAAATTCAAGTGCATCGGTATATACGGGGAAGGAAGAAATCATAATACTCTCGCCCTCGTGGGGTAAGGTCTGCCAGATTTCCTCTGTAATAAAGGGCATAAAGGGATGAAGAAGCTTTAAAGTGTTGCTCATAACGTAAACAAGTACAGCCTTTGCGGTGTTCTTGGCATTTACATCCTCACCGTTTAAACGAACCTTACAAAGCTCGATATACCAGTCGCAAAGAATATCCCAGATAAAGTCATAAAGCTTACTTACTGCAATACCAATCTCAAATTTTTCAAGATTTTCGGTAACTGCAGACACAATATCATTATACTTTTTAAGCACCCATCTGTCCTCTATTGCAAGGTTTTCGGGGATATGGGGTGCGGGTTCATTTTCATCAAGATTCATCAATATAAATCTTGCGGCATTCCAGAGCTTATTGGCAAAGTTTCTGCTTGCCTCTGCCTTTTCGGGAAGGTATCTCATATCGTTTCCGGGTGAGTTACCTGTTGAAAGGGTAAATCTAAGTGCATCTGCACCAAACTTATCGATTTCTACAAGCGGGTCAATGCCATTACCAAGGCTCTTTGACATCTTTCTGCCCTGAGCATCACGAATAATTCCGTGAATAAGTACAGTATCAAAGGGAGCCTTTCCCATCTGCCCGCAGGAAGAGAAAATCATTCTTGCACCCCAGAAGAAAATAATATCATAGCCTGTAACAAGGGTATTTGTGGGGAATTAATGCTCAAGCTCAGCGGTATTTTCGGGCCAGCCGAGAGTTGAGAAGGGCCAGAGAGCTGAGGAGAACCATGTGTCGAGTGTGTCGGGGTCCTGTGAAAGCTTTGCTCCGCCGCACTTTGAGCACTTTGAGGGATCTTCCTTTGCTACGATAATTTCACCGCAGTCTGCGCAGTACCATGCGGGAATTCTGTGACCCCACCAAAGCTGACGGGAAATACACCAGTCCTTGATGTTTTCCATCCAGTGGAAATAAATCTTGTCGAATCTTTCGGGAACGAACTTTGTTTCGCCGCTTCTTACTGCCTCAATAGCAGGCTTAGCAAGGGGCTCCATCTTTACGAACCACTGCTTTGAAACCTTAGGCTCGATTGTGGAGTGGCATCTGTAGCAGGTGCCTACGTTATGTGAATAATTTTCAGTCTTGATAAGTGCACCCTCTGCTTCAAGATCGGCAACAATAGCCTTTCTTGCCTCGAATCGGTCCATACCGCTGTACTTGCCGTAGCCCTCAGCGATGTGCGCATCGTCTGTGAAGGTATCAATAACGGGAAGGTTATGACGAAGACCAACCTCGAAGTCGTTGGGGTCGTGTGCAGGTGTAATCTTAACGCAGCCTGTACCGAAATCCATTTCAACGTATTCGTCGGCTACGATGGGAATTTCTCTGTGAACGATGGGAAGAATAAGTGTCTTACCAACGAGATGCTTATATCTTTCGTCATCGGGATGAACTGCAACCGCAGTATCACCGAGCATTGTTTCGGGACGTGTTGTTGCAAGCTCAAGGTAGCCTGAGCCGTCCTTAAGAGGATAACGCAGATGCCAGAATGAGCCTGCCTGCTCCTCATATTCAACCTCAGCGTCGGAGATTGAGGTAAGGCAAACGGGACACCAGTTTACGATTCTTTCACCGCGGTAGATAAGACCTTTTTCGTAAAGACGTACGAAAACCTCCTTGACAGCCTTGTTACAGCCCTCGTCAAGGGTGAATCTTTCTCTGTCCCAGTCACAGGAGGAGCCGAGCTTCTTAAGCTGGTCTACGATTCTTCCGCCGTACTGCTTCTTCCATTCCCAGGCTCTTTCAAGGAAACCCTCTCTGCCGAGATCCTCCTTTGTTACGCCTTCCTTTCTCATAGCCTCAACAATCTTTGCCTCAGTTGCAATTGAAGCGTGGTCGGTACCGGGAAGCCATAAGGTATCGAAGCCTGCCATTCTCTTGTAACGGATAAGGATATCCTGAAGAGTATTGTCAAGGGCGTGACCCATGTGAAGCTGTCCTGTGATATTGGGAGGGGGGATTACAATTGTGTATGTAGGCTTTTCCATTTCGCACTTTGCGTGGAAATACTTTCCGTCGAGCCAGGTCTTATAAATTCTGTCCTCAACGTTTTTGGGATCATAAAGTTTTTCAAGTTCTTTGCTCATATCTATAACCTCTTTTTTCAATTCAGAGTATTTAACCGAATCATTATATCACTTATTTTATTTTTTGTAAATATATTATTCTGCCAAAAAGTCCTTAAGGGAGGAATATCTTTTGTTCTGCTTGTCGTTGAGCGTCATCTGCTCAATTTTTTCCTCATTTCCAACCATGACAAGTATTTTCTTTGCACGTGTAACGCCTGTGTAAAGTAAATTCCTGTACATAAGCTTTGGCGGACAGTCGAGCACGGGCATAATAACCACAGGGTACTCACTGCCCTGACTCTTGTGCACGGTAATTGCGTACGCGTGCTCAAGCTCGGAGAGATTGTCGGCAGGATAGTCGGCGACGCGGTCGTCAAACTCAATTTTCATAGTGCCTGCGGCATAGTTGATTTTTTTCAGTATACCTATATCACCGTTGAAAATTCCCTCGCCCTCCTCCTTATCCTTAGTCCAGACGATATCGTAATTATTCTTTGTCTGCATAACCTTGTCACCCTCACGGAATACTCTTCCGCCTGAGGTGCGAAGCTCATTTTTCGTTCTGTCGGGAGGATTGAGCACCGCCTGCAGTCTTCTGTTGAGATTTACCGTACCAAGGTCGCCCTTTCTTGAGGGACAAAGAATCTGTATATCATCAAAGGGAGAAAAGCCGTATGCATCAGGAAGCCTTCTTGAGGCCAACTGCACAACCGTATCGGCTGCGGAGAAAACGTCCTCTCTTCTCATAAAGAAGAAATCGGAGTTATTTATGTCAAGTCGGGGATTTTCACCTGAAATTATGCGGTGCGCGTTCATAACTATGAGGCTTTTCTGAGCCTGTCGGAAAATTTCCGTAAGGCACACCACGGGGAGCACCCCTGCATCAACAAGGTCGTTCAGCACATTACCGGGACCTACAGACGGAAGCTGATCGGAGTCGCCCACCAGAATTATTCTGCAGCCCATGGGAATTGCGTCGAGAAGACTCGAAAAAAGCTGAGCATCCACCATCGACATTTCGTCGATTATAACCGCTCCTGCACTGAGCGGATCTGAGGAATTTCTTCTGAAAACGGGATTATCGTTGGCGTCCCACTCTACCTCAAGAAGACGGTGAATGGTTTTGGCTTCCCTGCCCGTAACCTCACTCATTCTTTTTGCGGCTCTGCCCGTAGGTGCACACAAAAGCACGTCAACGTACTTTCTTTCAAGCATATCGATAATGCCTCTGACGGTGGTGGTTTTACCCGTACCCGGACCGCCTGTAAGAATCAGAAGCCCCTTTTCTGCAGCAGTAAGAATTGCCTCGCGCTGCTTTTCGGCATAAAAAATGTCGTTGCGACGCTGAATTTTTTCAATTTCCTGCTCCACACCCGTAATTTTTGAGGGCGGAAACTTAAGAATATTTTTCATCCTTGCGGCAATAGAGGACTCCGCAAGATATATTTCAGGCAGAAAAACGAAAATCTCGCCGTTCATTTCACGGGCAAAAAGCTTTTTGCGCGCTATAAGTAAATCAATTATCTCAACAAGCTCGTCCTCGTCAATGCCCAGAAGCGCCTCAGCAGGGGCACTGAGCTTCTTTACGGGGATGCAAGTATGGCCGTTGTTGAGAAGATTGTGCTTGATTATATGCAAAATTCCTGCACTGTTTCTGTTTTCTGCAGAAGGATTCACACCTAAATCATCGGCAAGCTTTTCGGCTCTTTCAAAGCTAAAGCCGTTTACCGTGCCGCAGAGAATATAGGGATTTTCCTTGATAAGCCTTACGGCATTCGCACCGAAATACTTGTAAATCGAGGTGCATTCCGAGGGAGATATACCTACGTTTTCAAGCTCAATCATCAGCTTTCTCATTGAATACTGACGGTTGAATTCTGCAGAAATATTAAGAGCCTGAGGCTTGGAAATACCTCTTATAACCGCAAGCCTTTCGGGCTCACTTTCAAGAATCTGAAGGCTTTGCTCACCGAAATGCTCTATAATTTTCAGTGCAGTCTTCGGGCCTATGCCCTTTACCGCACCTGAAGCAAGATATCTGTAAAGCTTTGCCGTGGTATCGGGAAGGCTTCTTTCATAGGAGCTTACCTTAAACTGTCTTCCGAATACCTCGTGGGCGCCCCACTCACCGTAAAGCACCATTTCCTCACCGGGAGCAGGCTCGGAAACAGTACCGACTGCGGTTACGATTTCGCCCTTCAGGTTTATTTCAAAAACCGTGAAAAGATTTGAGGAATTATGAAAAACAACGTTTTCAATAACACCCGAAATTCTCTCGGAGGAAGCGTTTTCATTCATAGACCTTACTCACCGCTTTCCTCTTCATCCGATGACTCTGTTCTGAAAACATAGCCGTTGCGGTCAAGATATTTCATATCCTTGAGCAAAACTCCTATGCCCATTGCGGCACATTCGTCAGGATTTTCAGCAACGGTTGTGCTGACACCTGTTTTCCACTGAATGAATTTTTCAATACCGTGAAGCCTTGCACTGCCGCCTGTAAGAATAATTCCCTTTTCCTTTATGTCACCGCAAAGCTCGGGAGGCGTGCTTTCAAGCACGGAAAGCACAAGCGCAAGTATGCTTTCAAGCCTCGGACGAAGCACCTCGTATACCTCAGAGGCGGTAATTTCCGTCTGTACGGGGAGTCCGTTTTCCGTGCTTTTTCCGCACACAATCATAGCAAGATCAACGTTTCTGGGCACGGCAGAGCCGATTGTGGTTTTTATTTCCTCGGCAACCGCAGGCGCTATTGCAACCTTATAGGTTCTGAGCATATATTCGCTTATAGCCTTTGTAAAATCGTTTCCGCCTATATTTACAGAGTGCGAAAGAGCAATATTTCCCATTGTTACAACACTGCAGTTTGTAACACCTCCACCGATATCGCACACCATTGTGCCCTTTATATCGGAAAGACCTACCCCTGCACCGAGAGCTGAGGCAAGTGCCTCGTCAACAAAGCAGGCACGTCCTGCGCCCGAAGCCATAACCATATCAAAAACGGTCTTTTTCTGCAAGGGAGTAACGTTTCCGGGCACACACATAAGCACGTTGGGCTTGAAAAGCTTTCCCATACAGACCTTGTTTATGCAGTTACGAAGCATCATACCTGCCTGACGTCGGTCAATTACAATACCGTCCTTTATGGGGTACACCGCCTCCATGGAGGAAGGAAGCTTTTCACACATATTTTTAGCGGCAGTTCCCCACGCAAGGGTCTTGCCCGAATACTTATCAACAACTGCTACGGAGGGCTCACGCATAACAATGCCCCTGCCCTCTGCAAAAACAGTAAAGCTTGTTGAGCCGAAGTCGATTCCTATACGAAGACCGAGCATTTATGCACACCTCTTTCACATAATTATAGTCATTATATAATAACATAAAAGTCTTTTTTTGTCTACAGTTAAAAAATTAATTTTACAAGCCCCGGAAGCAAAAAAGAAGCGACCCACCAAGGTGAGTCGCCGGAAAATCAAATCAGATTATTTGAGGTAGCCCATAGCAACCCAGCCGGTAATTCCGCCGTAGGTTGTTTTGCCCCAATACTTTGTGTATGCGTTTGTGGAATTTGCATCATGGTAAACCTCAACGATTGTAATCTCAGCATTTGCGGGAATCTGAGCAATTGAAAGAGCGGTAACGTCGTGGCCGTCACGCATATTGAGGTGAGGCTCTGCAGTTACCTTATAGGTACCTGTTGCAAAAGCGGAGGATGCACCTGAAGTGGTAGGCTCCTGTGCAGCTGCAGTAGTTGCTTCCTGAGTGGCTGCAGCAGTTGTTGCTTCCTGAGTGGCTGCAGCAGTGGTCTGCTCTGCTGCGGTTGTTGCCTCTTCAGCGGGAGCGGTTGTTACCTCTGCAGGTGTTACGATGCTTTCAGAGTAAGCAGTTGCAAGATACTTCATTGATACCCAGGCATCCCAGCCCTTATAGAGAGTTCTGCCCCAGTACTGAGAATCCTCGTCTGCAGTTTCATCGTACTTGACCTCTGTAATTGTAAGAAGAGTGCCGTTGTCGATTGCAAGAATCTGCTCGCCGTCCTTTGAGGGATCCTTACGGAGGTTGAGCTTTCCGTTTTCACCGACGTTTACGGTGTACTGACCGACAGTATACTTTTCAGCAGGTGAGGTTGTTTCTTCAACAAGCACTGTTGTTGTTTCCTCTGTAGGAATTGTGGTTGTTTCGTCTTCGTTACCCGACTTGCTCATTGTGATTACAACTGAGGCTAAAATTGCAATTACAACAACTGCAACAATAACCGCTGCAAGGCATATTCTTAAGAGCTTTTCACTCTTTGAGCCCTTGTCAGCCTCTTCCTCCTGAAGCTCATCAGCTTCTTCAAAGATTTCGTCTTCGTAGTTCTTATTCATAGTATTACTCCTGTTTGTGAATTTTCAGTTTTCTCTGACTGATGAAATTATATCACAGAAATGGGGTGCTTTTCAAGTCCCTTTATATAATATCCCCGTAAGCGATTTTATTCGAGCTGAATTTATCCGCATCGAATTCTTTTCCGAGAATTTTCACGCTCCTGACAAGCTTCTTTGTTCTTACAAGCTCGTTTTTGCCGGGACAGAAGGGATAAATGCCTATATTGGAGAAAATATACCACAGTGCCATTGAGCCGTTATCCTCGTCACCGGGGAAGCCGTCATCCTCAAAGGAGAAAACCTCCTCGCACATTTTTTCAACCCAATACGAGGTCCTTTCAACGTCACCCATTTCGGCATAGATGTAAGGAATGTGGAAGCTGGGCTGATTTGAAATAGCACACTGACCGAAGTCGGCTGCTGCCATTTCAGTCATTTCGTGAATTTCGCAGCCGTAGCCGCCGATTTCATATACGGGAGGAGTGTTGAAAAGCTCGTCAATCTTTCTGAGAAGCTGCTCCCTGCCGCCGTAAAGTCGGGCAAGACCCTCCATATCGTGAGGCACGGCAAAGGAATTCTGCCATGCACTGCCCTCCGTATAGTCAAGTCCCCAGGATACGGGATTGAAGCCCTCGCGGAAATTACCCTGCATATCGCGGGCTCTCATAAAGCCTGTTTCCTTGTCAAAAAGATTCTTGTAGTTATCCGCACGCTTCATATATTCTGCTGCAATATCATCTTTTCCGAGAAGAGAAGCAATTTTTGCAATACACCAGTCACCGTAAGCGGCATCAAGAGTAAGGTTTACGGTTTCACGGTGCACCTCAAGGGGCACGTAGCCGTATTTTACGTAGCTTTCGGCGCCGCTTCTGCCGTAATCGTCGTCTGCGGAATTTACGTTTGCGTGCTTGAGCATACCCTCAAGCGCCTGCTCCATTGTTTCACGGTCCATAAGTCCCTTTACTGCAGCATCGCAAAGCACGGCATCAATAAGAGTGCTGGGCATACAGCCTCTTTCACCGATAGAGGGCCAACGGGGAAGCCAGCCGCACTCAAGGTAATCGTTTACGAAGCCGCGACACATTTCCTTATATTCATCCCTTGCAACAAGCGCATAGAAGGGATAGCAGGTTCTGTAGGTATCCCAGAAGCCGTTATCGGTATATCTTACACCGGGAAGAATCTTACCCGAAGAGGGAGCATAGTGCACCTTTTCTCCGTTTTCGTTTATTTCATAGCACTTGTGAGGATATAAGAAGGCACGGTACATACAGGAGTAGAAGGTCTTCATCTGCTTCTCGTCCTTAGCCTCAATCTCAACACGTGAAAGATAGCCTTCCCACACCTGCTCGGCATCTGCCCTTATATCGTCAAAGCTCTTGCCCTCGGTATCCTGCTTAAGGTTGAGCTCTGCCTGTCCGAAGCTTATATAGGAGGTTGCTACAAGTGCATCCACTCTGTCACCGAGCACCTTAAGGTGAATACCTGTCATTTCGCCTGAAACGTTATTGCATACGCTCTTGCTTGAATCGATGCCCACAACGTTTTCATCGGCAGAAATCTGTCCCTCTGCAAATTTTACAACGGTGTACATCTTAAAATTTACTGCCTTATCGTCGTTGCAGTTTGTTGCAATCGCATAAAGGGTGTTCTTTTCGGGAACGTACTTATATTCGCAGTAATCTCTGAAGGGAAGCACGGAGAACCAGTTATCCCTTGCATCGTCATACTGCACTCTTATTGCGCCGCCGCGCTCGGTGGGAGTGATTTCAAATATACTTCTGCTTTTAAGGAAGCTAAGCTTCATATACGAGGGAGTCATTACTGCTTCCTTGGGTCTGTAGCCGGACCAACGGGCATCACCGAAAATGGGACGTACCTTCTGAGGCATAAAAACAAGTGTGCCGTAATCGGCAATCCAGGGACTGGGCTGATGAGTGATGCGTACACCCTCAAGGCTCTTTGAATCGGGATGGAAATACCAGCTGTCCCTTGACGAGGTCTGTGCTGAGAATGCGCACATAGCAAAGGGGCGCTGAATAAGAGGAAGCGTGTTACCGTTTGAGAAGCGGTGCACTGAGGCACTTCCCTGCTTTATGTTTACGTACTGAGCGTAGTTCATATATATACCTTCTTTCAGAAAATGCCCGGAAAAAGGCTTCCGGGCAAAAAAAAGTTTAATTATTCAGTAACCTTGATATCGTAGCCGTGCTCCTCAAGGAAGGGCTTGATACGCTGTGCGTGGTTAAGAAGTGAGCTTATGGACATATCGTGGTTAAGTGCATCAATGATAAGAGAGATGTACTTTGAAAGGTCAACCTCGCAGAACCACTTTCTTTCAAGAAGCTCGGGTGAACGGTAGATAAGGTTTGTGGTGAACACCTTGCTGATCCAGCCGTTATTGTAAGCCTCGTCGAATGCCTCAAGACCGTTGCAGAAAAGACCGAATGCGCAGCATACGTAGATGTTTCTTGCACCCATATCCTTAAGACGCTTTGCAACGTCAATCATTGATTCACCGGAGGAAATCATATCGTCAACAACGATAACGTCCTTATTTTCAAGGCTTGAGCCTAAGAATTCGTGAGCAATAATGGGGTTTCTGCCCTTAACAACTCTTGAATAGTCACGGCGCTTGTAGAACATACCGAGATCTATACCGAGCACGGATGAATAGTAAACACCTCTGCCTACACCGCCCTCGTCGGGAGATATAATCATAAGGTTGTCCTTATCAATCTTGAAGTCCTCAATATTGTTAACAAGAGCCTTGATCATCTGGTATGTAGTATATACGTTTTCAAAGCCCTTTGTGGGAATTGCGTTCATAACTCTGGGGTCGTGAGCGTCAAATGTGATAATGTTATCGATTCCGTAGTAATCGAAAAGCTCCTGAAGCATAACTGCGCAGTCGAGAGATTCTCTTGCAGTTCTCTTGTGCTGTCTGCCTTCGTAAAGCATGGGCATAATAACGGTAATCTTTCTTGCCTTACCCGTCATAGCCGCAATAGCTCTTTTAAGGTTTGCATAATGCTCGTCGGGAGTATAGGGTACGGTATAGCCGTAAACCTCGTGAGTAACACCGTAATTGAAGCAGTCACAAAGAATATAGATGTCATAGCCTCTTACGGATTCCTTGAGTGTGCACTTTCCTTCGCCTGTTCCGAATCGGGGGAAAACAGCCTTAAGAATGTATGAATCTCTTTCATAACCGTTAAAAGCGATTGTTGACTTATGTTCGCTTTCTCTCTCATCTCTCCACTGAACAAGATATGAATCGATCTTCTTAGCAAGCTCTTCGCAACCGGGAAGAGGAAGAATACCGAGAGGGCCTGAGGGTATTGTGTTGAATTCGTCAGTATAAACGGGCATAAGAAATTCTCCTTTATTTCCTGAATATTCGGCAACGGGATAATCGACCCGAAGCCGTACATATCTATTTTACTCATTTTTTTACTTTTTGCAACAAAAAAATACGTTTTTGCCGATAAAACTTATTAATGGATATTCAGGCAAAAAGCCGTCAGTAGCCGAGAAGCTTAAAAACAAGAAGCAATATTCCCAGCACTACAGGCTGATGAAGCACGTAAATATACAGGCTGAGCTGTCCGATTTTTTCAAGCGGGCGGATGCGTATACCCATAATTTTCATAAGTCCCCTGCTTCTTTTCATTATTTTCCACAGGAAAAATCCGAAAAGGAACATAAAAATCCAGGGAAAAACAGGATAATAATCCGACGAAGCAAAGCCCTCAAAGGGAAAGCCCAGTGCCGCAGTGAAATAGTTCCTGTAAAGAAATTCGGGCATATCAAAAAGCTTCAGGGAATAAAAGCCTACGTAATTGTGATAGATTTCAAAGGTAAGCAGAAACATTATGAAGCAGACTGCTGCCGACGGTACGGCAGGCAGCTTATCAAGGTGCTTTTTAAGGGGTATCATAATAAGTGAAGCGAATGCCATAAAGGTGAGAATGCCGAAAATTACGGGGACGTCCGGCATTACGATATAGGTAACTGCACTTATTATAAGACTTGCTCCCGTAATGAGAAGAAGCCTTTTAACCGGTCGTCTGCCGAAATGCATACATATTCCCGAAAGACATATGAAGCAGCAGGCTCCGAAATCCCTTACTACGTCCACCGCAGTCATAAGCCCTGCGCTTACGGGCACGCCGAAAAATGCCACAATATCAAAAAGGGTATGATAAGCAATCATACCCAGAATACATATACCTCTGACAGAGTCAAGAAGATAATATCGGCTTTTTACGTCAGTTCTTGCCGAAAGTTCCATCTGCTACGTCCTTTACAAACTTAAGAATATCGTTATAAACCTTTTCATTATCCTCTTCGTTGAGAATCTCGTGTCTGTCTGCAGGATAAAGGAAAACCTCAGGCTCAATGCCTGCCTCAACAAGAAGGTCGGAAACAGCGAACACTCCCCTGCCGAACATACCGATGGGGTCCTTTGCACCCGAAACAAGAAGCACAGGGAAATTTTCGGGAAGACGGCTTGCCCAGTCGGGAGCACTTGCCTTGATGGCAAGCATCAGCAGCTCCTTTGTGAGCGAGGGTGTATAAGGAAAGCCGCAAAGAGGGTCGTTCCTGTAGTTTTCAATATTTTCTCTGCTTCTTGAAAGCCAGTCAAGCTCGTCGTCACCCTTGAGCACCTTGCTTGTGAATTTTCCGAAAAGATTGCCGATTGATGCAGGAGCAGTTGAGTTTTCGGGAATTCTGTCCATAAGGGTCTTTACGGGATCCTCGAGCATCAGCACGGGGGCAGGAAGCTGCCCCGTGCCGCAGTAGATTGCACCTGAAAGTCTTTCACCGAAGGCGGCTGAATATATTCTTGCAAGGAAGGAGCCCATTGAATGACCGAAAATAATATAGGGAATTTCAGGATAACGCTTCGACATAATGTTATGAAGAGTATTCATATCCCTTACCATATTCACGTGGTCACCCTCAAAAACGTAACCAAGCTCTGATTCAAACTGAACGCTCTTGCCGTGACCGAGGTGGTCGTTACCGCACACCACGAAGCCGTTTTCTGCAAGAAAGCGTGCAAAGTGGTCATATCTTCCGATATGCTCTGCAACACCGTGAGCAATCTGAATCACGCCGACAGGAGCCGCTTCGTCGTCCTGCCAGATAAGTGTTCTTATCTTGTTCTGTCCGTCTGAAGATGAAAAATAAGCCTCTTTTCTTATAATAGCCATTCTGCCACCTCAAAAAATTTTATTTCCAGATATAAACTCTTGTTTCGTAGGGTCTTACCGTGAAGCCGTTTGCGTTTACGCCGCAGTCAGCATAGTTGTTGATAGCAAGCTCTGCCTTGGAAAGATCGAAGCCCTCGGGAGCCTTGAAATCAACAGCATTTTCGTCGAAGGAGCAAACGATAAGTGCCTTCTGGTTGTCAAGATGACGTGAGTAAACGTAAAGGGACTTGCTGCTCTTATAGTGCTCCTTGTATGAGCCGTAAATCATAAGGTCGTTTTCTTTTCTGAACTTGATGAGCTTACGGTAGAAATTAAGGATAGAATCAGGATCGTTTTCAGCCTGTGCAACGTTGATTTCCTTATAGTTGGGGTTAACGTGGAACCATGCCTTATCTGCAGTTGTAAAGCCTGCGTTCTTTTCGTCGCTCCACTGAACGGGAGTTCTTGCGTTGTCACGGGATGCATACTGAGCAAGCTCCATAGCCTTCTTTTCGCCGAGGAGACTCTTTGCAACACCGTAGTTATTGATTGTTGAAACGTCAACGTAATCATCAATATTGTCAAGGGGAAGGTTGAGCATACCGATTTCCTGACCCTGATAGATGAAGGGAGTACCGCACTGACACATATACATTACTGCAAGCATCTTTGCGCTTTCCTTTCTGAACTTGGGGTTACCGTAACGGTTGATGATACGGGGCTGGTCGTGATTTTCAATGTAAAGTGCGTTCCATGCCTTGCCGTAAAGGTTTTCCTGCCATCTTGTGTAAACCTTCTTGAGCTTCTTGAGGTTGAACTTTGTCTTGAACCAGCTGTAGAAGAGGCAGTCTGCAGCCATATGCTCGAAATGGAACATCATATTAAGCTGCTGATCGGGACCCTCTGTGATGTGCTTGAGAGCATTCTTATATGTCATCATAGGTGCTTCACCTACGGTCATACAGTCATACTTTGAAAGAACGTCGTTCTTGAATTCGGAAAGGTACTCGTCAAGGTGAGGACCGTGCATATACTGCTCGAAGCCTGTTGCTACGGGGAACCAGTAGGGGCTTGAGGGAAGACCTGCGGGCTTTGAAATGAAGGTGATAACGTCCTCACGGAAGCCGTCAACGCCCATATCAAGCCAGTATCTCATAATATCCTTAACCTCTTCACGCACCTTGGGATTATCCATATTGAGGTCGGGCTGCTCCACTGCAAAAAGGTGAAGATAGTACTTACCGAGCTTTTCGTCATATTCCCAGGCTCTGCCTGCGAAGGTGGACATCCAGTTATTGGGATAACGCTTGCCGTTCTTGCCCTTACCCTTATACCAATGATAGTAATTGTGATAGGGGTTATCCTCGCCCTTCTTACTCTCAAGGAACCACTCGTGCTGGTCGGAGGTATGGTTTACAACAAGGTCCATAATAACACGGATGCCTCTTTCGTGAGCACCGTCAAGAACAGCCTTGAAGTCTTCAAGAGTACCGTATTCGGGCTGAATGCTGCGGTAGTCCGCAATATCGTAGCCGTAGTCCTTCTGAGGAGACTTGTAAAGGGGTGAGAACCAGATAGCGTCCACACCGAGGCTCTTTATGTAGTCAAGCTTTGAAAGTACACCCTTAAGGTCACCTATACCGTCGCCGTTGCCGTCACAGAATGAACGGGGCCATACCTGATATACAGCCATTTCTTTATACCATGATCTGTTGATTTCTGCCATTTCTTTTTCCTCCAACTTAAATTAATGCTTTGCCGAGCTCGCCGATATTTTCAAAAGCAACAGTTGCTTTAATATCCGATTTTTCATACATTTCAGGGGTTGTAACACCCGTGTAGACAAGCACTGCCTTAAGACCGTTCTTCACACCGATTGCGATGTCGGTTTCAAGTCTGTCGCCTACGAATGCAATTTCATCTCTTCTGCAGCCGATTCTGTTTGTAACGTAATCAACCGTATAGGCGTAGGGCTTACCCATAATGATATCGGGCTCCCTGCCTGTTGATGCCTTCATAAGAGCCATAAGCGCACCGGCATCAGGCATAAAGCCGTCCTTGAGAGGACAGTTTACGTCGGGATGGGTTGCAATATATTCCTTGCCTGCGGCAATAAAATTCGCGCCCTTATTAAGCTTTTCATATGTAACCTGTGTATCAAAGCCGAGAACAACAATATCGGGATTTTCGTCGGTAAGCGTAATACCTGCCTTTATGAAATCGCCTGTGAGGTTTTCGTTTCCGATAAGATAAACTGATTTTCCGGGTCTGTTTCTTAAAAGAAAGTCGATAGTAACGTGTGAGGATATGATGACCGAGCCGTCCTCGGCATCGTAGCCGTATCTTCTGAGCTTGTCAAGGCAAGCCTGCTCGTTATGTGATGAATTGTTGGTAAAGAAGAAAAACTTCTTTCCGCTCTTTTCAACGCATTCTGCAAATTCCTTTGCTCCGGGCAGCAGGGATTCTCCGAGGTAGAAGGTACCGTCCATATCCACTATAAAGCACTTTATGCTTTCAAGTTCGGGCATACAACTCATAATAAAACTCCTGTATGAATATAATACACAGTATATGATAATTTAATTTTACGAAAAATGCAATAGGTTTTTGTGCAGGTGCTCCGATTATTTGAATTTGACATTAAAATTTTTTGTGATATAATACTTACAGGTATTTTTCAGTGCTTTTTTAGCAGAAATTACGGAAATCGGTTTAATTTTTCACAATTTTTTTCGTTTTTCCTATTGTATTTTTCTGTTAATCGTCTATAATAGATTATATTATTTTGTTTTGCAAAATTTTCCGGAGGTGTCCTTTATGACAGAACATACCATGCCCATCAACTTAACAGAAAAGAAAGCACAGGATCTTAAAGAGACTATCCGCGACGTTTACAATTCTCTCGATGAAAAGGGCTATGACGCAATAAATCAGCTTGCGGGCTACATTATAAGTGAGGACCCAACCTACATCACCTCGCACAACAATGCCCGTGTAAAAATTACGCGCCTTGACCGCTTCGACATCCTGCAGGAGATACTCACAAACTACTTCAACAAAGATTAAGGTAAAACCTTAGGAAGGATTAACATAATGGCAACAGAATTTCTTACCTACAAAGGCTATCCCCTTGCCCGTAACGGCAAGATAATTTATTTCGGCAACGCATACGACCCTTACGTTGTTATGATTCGTATTGCTTCAATGAAGAAGGTCGGCGACACAGAAATGGCTGACAGAATTCTTCTTCAGCTTCAGAGAACTGACCCCACTCTCCCTCCCAATGAGGTTATTGCAAAGAATGCCGAAAGAAAGGGTCTGGGCGCAGCTATGGAGCTTGCAGCAGACTGGCTTGAAAAGGCAAACGCAAAGGAAAAGAAATAAATTGACGAAGGAATTTCCGGATTGTGAAATTCCTTCTTTTTTTGTGCGTATTTGTTACTTATTTTCAATAAAACTAATTACAATATAATTGACAAGCAATCCCGAAAAATGATAAAATGAACTTGATTGTATTGTCAGGAGGCATCGTCGTGCGCAAACTCGGTATCAACGCGTCAAAAAATATATCCTTCGGGACGGAAAGCTATATTGACTGTGTAGCAAAAACAGGCTTTGATTGCATTTTCACCTGCGGAAACGACGAGCCGTTTATTTCGTGGCTTGCAAAAAAGTGCAGTGATACGGGACTTACCTACGAAACCCTTCACGCTCCCTTTGACGGCATTAACAGACTGTGGTATGAGGAAAGCGGTCAGGAGATTGCAGATATGCTCACAACAAGTGTTGACCTTGCAGCAGATAACGGAATCGGCATCGTCATCACGCATCTGAGCTCAAAGGAAAACTGCCCTCCCATAACCGATGCAGGCCTCAGATACTTTGACAGTGTTGTGAATCACGCAGAAAAAAAGGGAGTACGCCTTGCAGTTGAAAACCAGAGAAAGTTAGGCAATATCGCAACAATTCTTGAGCTTTACGGCAAGGATACGGGCGTTGGCTTCTGCTGGGACGTCGGACACGAGAAATGCTTTGCAAGAGGGCGCGAATATATGCCCCTTTTCGGTGACAGGTGCATAGCAACCCACATCCACGACAACAATATGATATATAACTGTGACGAGCATCTTATCCCCTTCGACGGAAAAATTGATTTCCGCCGTACGGCAGAGCTTCTGAACAGATATGATTACAGGGGGACGCTGATGCTTGAGCTGGATCTGCCCAACGACAGAACGGACAAGTACAAAAATCTTTCCCTTCAGCAATTCGTGCAAAAAGCATACGCGGCTGCTAACAGACTGCGTATAATTTCAGAATATTGATTCAAGAGGTAAAAATTATGATTGAGCTTCGTAAAAAAGAAACCTGCGCATTTGATATGATTGCCCTTGGTGAGGTAATGCTCCGACTTGATCCCGGCGACACAAGAATCCGCACA